>NZ_JBVIGX010000060.1:0-23139 GCF_055570595.1 Streptomyces sp. NPDC031132 | reverse complement strand
TGTGGCGACTGCGCGAGCAGGCACCGGGCCGCTTCCCCACCCCTCCCCCCCTCCCCCTCCCCCCCCCCCCCCCCCCCCCCCCCCCCCCCCCCCCCCCCCCCCCCCCCCCCCCCACCCCCCCCCCCCCCCCCCCCCCCCCCCCCCCCCGCTGAGCCCTTTCGGGAGCTCGGCGGGGCCCGGGGCGCGCAGGGCGGCGAGCGCCCGGTCCACGTCGTCCTGGCCGGCTGCCTCCCCCGCCGTCGCACGGAACTCGGCGTAGCGCAGGAGCCGTTCGCGCAGTGTCGGGAAGGCGAACGGCTTCAGTACGTACTGGACCACGCCGAGCGAGACGCTTTCGCGCACCACGGCCAGGTCCCGCGCCGAGGTCACCACGATCACGTCCACGGGATGCCCGGACGCCCGCAGTCGGCGGGCGAAGCGCAGCCCGTGCCCGTCGGGCAGGGTGAGGTCGAGCAGCAGCAGGTCGACCCGGGTGCGTTCCAGGACGCGGGTCGCCTCGGCGAGCGAGTGGACGGCGCCGACGGCGGTGAAGCCGGGCACCCGGCCGACGTACAGGGCGTGCGCGTCGGCGGCGACGGGGTCGTCCTCGACCACCAGCACCCGCACCCCGGATGCCGCGGTCGCCTCGCGTGCGTCGCTCATGGCGTGGGCTCCCTTCGCACGGGCAGTCGTACGGTGAACTCGGCTCCCCCGTCGGGCACTTCGGCGGCGACCGCGCTGCCTCCGTGCCGGTGGGCCACCTGGCGGACCAGGGCGAGGCCGAGGCCGCGCCCCTCTCCCTTGCCCGACCAGCCGCGCAGGAACACATCGGCGGCGGCGCCCGTGGGCAGGCCGGGTCCGTTGTCGGTGACGCGGAGCAGCAGGGCGTCCTCCTCGGGCCGGACGGTGACCGCGATCCTGGCGGCGGGGACGCCGGTGAGGGCGTCGACGGCGTTGTCGAGGAGGTTGCCGAGCACGGTGACGAGGTCCCGGGCGGGGACGGTTCCGGTCCGGCCGTCGACGGCGCGGCTGTCGGGGGTGAGGACCAGCTCGACGCCCCGCTCGTGCGCCTGGGCGGCCTTGCCCAGCAGCAGCGCCACCAGGACGGGTTCTCCGACGCCGGTGACCACTTCGTCGGTGAGGGCCTGGGCCAGCTCCAGTTCGGCGGTGGCGAACTCCACTGCCTCGTCCGCGCGGCCGAGTTCGATGAGGGAGACCACGGTGTGCAGCCGGTTGGCCGCCTCGTGGGCTTGGGAGCGCAGCGCCTCGGTGAATCCGCGCTCCTGATCCAACTCGCCGGTGAGCGACTGGAGTTCGGTGTGGTCGCGCAGGGTGACCACGGTACCGCGGCGGCCGCCGCCCGCGACGGGCGAGCTGTTGAGGACCAGCACGCGGTCCGCGGTCAGGTGCACCTCGTCCACCCGGGGCCGGTCGGCGAGCAGGGCGCCGGTGAGCGGTGCGGGCAGTCCGAGGTCGGCGGCGCCGGTGCCCCTGACGTCCCCCTGCAGGCCGAGCAGTTCGCGCCCGGCGTCGTTGATCAGGGTGATCCGGCGCTGGCCGTCGAGCATCAGCAGGCCCTCGCGCACGCCGTGCAGGGCCGCCTGGTGGTAGTCGTACATCCGGCTGAGCTCGGCCGCGTTCATCCCGTGCGTGTGCCGGCGCAGCCGGGCGTTGACGATGTACGTGCCGACTCCGCCGAGGGCGAGCGCACCCGCCGCGACCCAGGCGAGGACGGAGAGCTGCTCCGCGAGCCGGGCGCTGATCGCGCGGACGGTGATGCCGGAGCTGACCATGCCGACGACCTTGCCGTCGTCCGTGAGCGGGGTGACCACGCGGATGGAGGGCCCCAGGGTGCCGGTGTAGGTCTCGCTGAAGGTCTCGCCGCGCAGGGCGGGGGCGGTGTTGCCCATGAAAAGCTCGCCGATGCGGCGGGGGTCGGGGTGGGTCCAGCGCCGCCCGTCCGGGGCCATGATCGTCACGAAGTCCACCCCGGAGTCGACGCGGACCCGCTCGGTGTAGGGCTGGAGCGCGGCCGAAGGGTCGGCGCCCTGCGCCGCGCCGCGTACGGCCTCGCGGACGGACGGGGAGTCGGCGACCGCCCGGGCCACGGCCCCCGCCTGGCGCCGGGCGGACTCCTCGGCCTGCCCGCGGGCGGTGGCGTACGCGAAGACCGCGCAGCCGGCGACGACCACGGCGACCAGCAGCACCTGCATGGCGAAGAGCTGGCCGGCGAGGCTGCGCGGGGGTCGAGGGAACCGGAACATGGCGTTCAGTGTGCACCCGGCCGTGAACTCAATGAACGCAAGGGTGACCGGGGTCACAGCCTCGGGCGATGGTCCTCCCGGGACGTATTCACCACCAGGAGGCGAGCCGTGGCCGGCAGACGCGACAAGACCCACTATCTGTACATCGCGGTGATCGCCGCGGTGCTCCTCGGCATCGCCGTCGGCTTCGCCGCACCCGGCACGGCCGTGGAGCTGAAGCCGCTGGGCACCGGCTTCGTGAACCTCATCAAGATGATGATCTCGCCCGTGATCTTCTGCACGATCGTGCTGGGCATCGGGTCGGTGCGCAAGGCCGCGAAGGTCGGCGCCGTGGGCGGCCTCGCCCTCGGCTACTTCATGATCATGTCCACGGTGGCGCTGGCCATCGGACTCCTGGTCGGGAACCTGCTCGAGCCGGGCAGCGGACTGCACCTGACGGAGGCCGTCAAGCACGCGGGAGAGGCGCAGGCCAAGGCGGGCGGGGCGCAGAGCACTCCCGAGTTCCTGCTGGGGATCATCCCGACGACCCTCGTCTCCGCCTTCACCGGCGGCCAGGTGCTCCAGACGCTGCTCGTGGCCCTGCTGTGCGGATTCGCACTCCAGGCCATGGGTGCGGCGGGCGAGCCGCTGCTGCGCGGGATCGGACACGTACAGAAGCTGGTCTTCCGGGTACTGGCGATGATCATGTGGGCGGCGCCGGTGGGCGCGTTCGGCGCCATCGCGGCGGTGGTCGGTGCGACCGGGATGGACGCCCTGAAGTCGCTCGCCGTCATCATGATCGGCTTCTACACGACCTGTCTGCTGTTCGTGTTCGTGGTCCTCGGGACCCTGCTGCGCGTGTGCACCGGGCTCAACGTCTTCTCGCTGCTGCGCTACCTGGGCCGCGAGTTCCTGCTGATCCTCTCCACCTCCTCCTCGGAATCGGCGCTGCCCCGGCTGATCGCGAAGATGGAGCACCTGGGCGTCTCCAAGCCGGTGGTCGGCATCACGGTGCCGACGGGCTACTCGTTCAACCTGGACGGGACCGCGATCTACCTGACGATGTCCTCGCTGTTCATCGCGGAGGCCATGGGCAAGCCGCTGGCCGTCGGCGAGCAGATCTCGCTGCTGCTGTTCATGATCATCGCCTCGAAGGGCGCGGCGGGGGTGACCGGCGCGGGGCTGGCGACGCTGGCGGGCGGGCTCCAATCGCACCGGCCGGAACTTGTCGACGGCGTCGGGCTGATCGTGGGCATCGACCGCTTCATGAGCGAGGCCCGGGCGCTGACGAACTTCGCGGGCAATGCGGTGGCGACGGTGCTCATCGGCACCTGGACCAAGGAGTTCGACCGCGTACGGGCCACTGAAGTCCTCGCGGGACGACTGGAGTTCGACGAGACCACGCTGGTCGACGACGGCCACGGCACGGAGCTCCCCACCGTGCCCGGACAGTCGCCGGCCGACGTCAAGAAGGGCGTGCCGGTGTAGCCGGCAGCGCCCCGTCAGGGGCCGGCCGGGCAGGGCTCGCCCCCACGGTGCCCAGCCCGGTCGGCCCTCACGCCGCCCCATGGTCGATTTTCGGCCATGGGGCTGTGAAGTGTCGTGCGGTAAAAGGTACTTCCATACCCGGGCACGCGTCTGACATCTTGCGTCCACCACTCGTTTCGTACGGCCCGGCAGGTGCCATGAGCACCACCGGGCCGTCTTCGGAGGACGCATTGATACCCCACATATCCAGCCGACCTCGACGCACTCTCGTGCTCGCCGCCACGCTCGGCGCAGCACTCGCCTTCGGGGCACCCGCCGCGCTCGCCGGCACCGCCCCGGTCTCCCCGTCCGGCAAGTCCGCCCCGTCCGCCCCCGCCAAGGCCGCGGCCGCGGCGCCGACCTCCCAGAGTGCGACCTGGGTTGCCGGCACCCGCGCCTACCTGGTGATCACCGCCCCCGGTGACAGCTCGGCGGTCCGTTCCGCCGTCGCCGCCAACGGCGGTACCGTCTTCTCCAACTTCGACGCCATCGGCGTGATCGTCGCCCACTCCTCCTCCGCCGGCTTCGCCACGGCGATGCGCGGGGTCAGCGGGGTCCAGCAGGTCGGGGCCACCCGTACCTCGGACGTGCCGGCCGACGCCTACAACCCGGCGCTGCCCGCCAACCCGGCCCAGTCGACGACCCCGGCCGGCGAGCCCGTCCGCGCCGACATGAGCCAGATCAAGGCGGACCAGGCCTGGGCCGTCACCACCGGCTCCGCCTCCGTCAAGGTCGGCATCCTGGACACCGGTGTGGACGACCAGCACCAGGACCTGGCGCCGAACTTCAACGCGGCCGACTCCGTCTCCTGCGCGTACGGCAAGCCCGACACCCGTACGGGCGCCTGGCGGGACGTGGACAGCCACGGCACCCACGTCGCGGGCACCATCGCGGCTGCCAAGAACGGCAAGGGCGTCGTCGGCGTGGCCCCGGGCGTGAAGATCTCCGCGGTCCGCGTCGCCGAGCCGGGCAACTCGTTCTTCTTCGCCGAGAACACCATCTGCGGCTTCGTGTGGGCCGGTGACCACGGGTTCAAGGTCACCAACAACAGCTACTACACGGACCCGTGGCAGTTCAACTGCCCGGACAACATCGACCAGGCCGCCATCATCGAGGGCGTCAAGCGCGCCCAGGAGTACGCGGAGGGCAAGGGCTCGCTCCAGGTCGCCGCGGCGGGCAACGAGAACTACGACCTCGCCCACAAGACGACCGACTCCGCGAGCCCGAACGACTCGACGCCGGTCACCCGCACCATCACCAACGCCTGCCTCGACATCCCGACCGAGCTCCCGGGCGTGGTCACGGTCGCGGCGAACGGCACGGGCACCACGAAGGCCTCGTTCTCGAACTTCGGCTCGGGCGTCATCGACGTGGCGGCCCCGGGCAGCGACGTCTACTCCACCGTCCCCGGCGGCAAGTACGGCAGCAAGAGCGGCACGTCGATGGCCACCCCGCACGTGGTGGGCGTCGCGGCGCTGCTCGCCAGCACCAACCCCGGCATCACCCCGGCGCAGCTGCGCGACAAGCTGGCCACGCAGGCCAACGACATCGCCTGCCCGTCGGACAACCGCTGCACCGGCACCGCGGCCAACAACTCGTTCTTCGGCGAGGGCCAGGTCGACGCGCTGAAGGCGGTCGGGTCCACCCCGCCGCCCGGGAAGTACTTCGAGAACCTCGGCGACTTCGCGATCAACGACAACGCCACCGTGGAGAGCCCCATCACCGTCAGCGGGGTGACCGGCAACGCGCCGGCCACCCTCAAGGTGGGCGTGGACATCAAGCACACCTACATCGGTGACCTCAAGGTCGACCTGGTGGCCCCGGACGGCTCCGTCTACACCCTGAGCAACCGGGCCGGCGGCGGCACCGACAACATCGTCCAGAGCTTCACCGTCAACGCCTCCTCCGAGGTCGCGAACGGCGTCTGGAAGCTCCGTGTGAACGACAACGCCAACGCGGACACCGGCAAGATCGACGCCTGGAACCTCACGTTCTGAGGGCCGTCGAGTTGAAGCACTAACGCTGCAGGACGTCGGCGAGCCAGTCGAAGACGACGTCGCAGTGCTGCTGCGGGGCCATCGGGGAGCAGTGCAACTGCGCCCCGGTGGCCTCCGTCAGTTTCACGTACGCGCGCTTCGAGCGCAGCAGGTCGTACATCTGCCGGGGCTGGCCGGGGTAGAACTGCTCGAAGTCGTAGTCGAGGACCAGCGTCGGTGCCTTGATCTGCGGTACGAGCTTCGTGATGTCCAGCCCGATGGCGACCTGGGCCGGGGTCCAGAGGTCCTTGAACACCCGGCCGGCGCGCGCCTCGCGCAATGCCTCCCGCGAGAAGATCTCGAAGCGCTTCTTGACCGTGGTGGCGAGTTCCGGGGTGAGTTCGGGGACGACGTCCTCGTTCCAGACGCGGTTGGTCTCCGCCTTGTCGGCGGTGACGATGTCGCGGATCTCCTTGTCGAAGCCGAGCCAGGGGTTCGGCACGCCCGGCATGCACACCACGGCCGCGAGCCGGCGTTCGAAGGCCGCGGCGCGGGCGACGAGATTGCCGCCCATGCTGAGGCCGGTGATCGCGATCCGGCTGCTGTCCACGTCCCCCCGGGCATCGAGCCAGTCGACGAGCGGGGCCACCACCTGCTCCCACCGGGTGGTGAAGGGGATCTCCTCGACGAACAGCAGCTGGCCCTGGCCCGGGCCGTCGTAGACGAGGGCGTTCCAGCCCCGCCCGAGGGCGGCCGCGACGCCGTAGGTCCACATGTCGACGTTCTGCCCGTCGCTGCCGTTGGTGAGGATGACCGTGGGACGGGGCTCGTCCCGGCCGTCGGGCCGGAAGAACCAGACCGGCAGCCGGGTCTTCGCGTACGGGACCTGCGCGCGGACGGCGGCCGGGGAGCAGAGCTGGGTGAAGGTGTCCCAGGCCTTGCGGCCCGCCAGGTAGACCGCCTTCTCGTCGCCGGGGCTGCGGGTGCCGAGGACGTAGAACAGGGCCTGGGCGTAGTACTGCGCGGCCCGCAGCGAGCGGAACCGGCGGGTCTGCGAGGGGCTTTCACCGCCGTGCCGGCCGCCCGCCGGGGGTGCGGCGAGCCGGTCGCCCCAGGCGCGGAAGGTGTCGGTGAAGGTCTGCGCTGACAGCCCGGCGGTGTTGATGGCGTTGACGGCGGTGAGCACCTCGCCCACCTCGGAGGCGCGCATGCCGGCCGCGCCGAGCGCGAGGAGCCCTGCGAAGTTGTACCCGGGGTCGTCGAACAGCTTCATGGCTCCCGGCGAGGGATCCGGGGCTGCCGCAGCCGCCCGGGGCGTGGCGGCCGCACAGCCTGCGGTCCCGCCGACGGCGAGGGCTCCGGCGCCTGCGGCGAGTCCGGTCAGGGCGGCGCGCCGGGACAGCACCCAGGGGGTCTCCGAGCGGGGCTGCGGCTGCGGTGTGCGAGCGTGCGTCATGGCAGGGACCGTAGGAGGCGGCCCCGGCGGATCGGCGCCCGCCACACCCTCGGCTGCTCCGAACGGCCCTGTGCGGCTACCTGGTCCGCAGCACGCAGTCACCGCAGAGTCCGCCGCCGGGCACCTGGTAGTAGAGACAGCAGCTGCGCCGTACGAAGGCCACCCCGAGGCCTTCTTCGTGGACGAAGGTGCCCGTTCCGCCGAGCGCCCCGCCCTCGGCCAGCAGCTCCGCGGCCAAGGACACCGCCGGGCCGCCCGGAACCCGGTCGATCAGCACCCGCAGCGCCCCGACCAGCCCCGACGCGGCGTTCCCGCGCAGCACCTTGGGCGACACCCCGTACCGCTCCCGCAGGCGCGCGTCCAGGACCCCGAGGTTGCCGAGCACGCTCTCCCCGAGCGACTCGGCCGGCAGCGCCCCCGCACCGGGCTCGGGCAGCCACAGCTCCAGCGACCCGGCCGCGGGCAGCCGCCACCACACCCGGTCGACCCCCAACTCCGGGATCCGCCCGCCCAGCGCGGCGCAGCCGAGGCCCAGCGACCACAGCCGCGAGGCGATCCCGAACTGCGCGGTGGACGCCGCGACCCGGCCGGGACCGCTCCGGATCCGCCGCCCCACTTCGGCGACGTACGGCTCGAGTTGTGCCCCGTACAGCTCGCCGAGCGGCCGGAAGCCGTCCCCGGGCGGCTCCTTCCCGTACGGCACGGCGAAGAAGGGCCCGACGGCGGCCAGCCGGCGCAGTACGTCCTCCACCTCAGGCTCCGTATCCGTCGTCGGGCAGAGCAGGGTCGGCCGCCGGGCACTCCCGGTGGTCCAGCGCGTACGAGGAGACCGTGTGCAACAGCCAGTCCTCCGCGATCGGCTCCGTGTCACAGCAGCGGGCCACGAAGACGAAGCTCACCATGGTCTGCGGCACGGGCTCCGCGTGGAAGGTCCGCTGCTCGGGCAGCCGCTCGGACCACTCGGTACGCCAGGCGACCCCGGCGTCGGCGAGCGCCACGGTGAGCCGCGACTCGGTGACGGACACCGGGCCGCGGTACGACTCCCCCGCGCCAGGGCCCGGGATCTCCAGCGCGTCCCGCCAGGTGTCCACGCTCATCGAGTGCAGCAGTCGGCACCGGCAGTACACGTTCTCCAGGCTCCCGTGATGGAACCAGTGCGGCCACCGCCGCCCCTTGTGCACCGGCCACGAGCAGTCCGGCTCGCCGTGCACGGCCACCAGGTCGTGCAGGTGCGCGCCGACGTGGAAGGCACCGAGCCTCCCCGTGGCCGCGAAGCGGGCCAGTTCCGTCACGAAGTCCATGCACGGATGATCTCAGGTGGCCACGGTCCGGCGGCTCACGGCCTGCGCGGGGCGACCGGCGCCGGAGGCCGGGCGTTCCCCGCAGCAGCCCTGGGGTCGGGCCACTTCGTGTCGTCGTGGGCGAAGACGAACGACTCGATCGGTACGCCCCGTTCGACGCTGAGCCGGGCCACCAGCTCCTGCAGGACCACCGTCTCCAGCACCACGCGCACGGCGTCCGGGACCTCGGGAAGGCGGATCACCGACAGGCTGTCCGCCGGCTCGATCCGGGCCGTCGTCAGCAGCAGCGTGAGGTGCCCGGCGCCGGCCAGCGAGCGGGCCAGTTCGATCTCGCGGCCGTCGCCGAAGACGAGGTGGAGGGTGTTGCCCGCCGACTCCATCTCGCCGTGCAGGTAGTTCCGGGTCGCCGAGGCGGCCGCGGTCATCCGGACCACCTCGCGCAGCAGCAGCGCACCCTCCTCGGCCGAGGCGCACGAGGCCCCGGCCGCCACCGTGTCGGAGGCGATGCAGCGGGCGCCGCGCCCGCGCAGGCCGGCGATCACTTCGGCGGCCTGCCGGTGGACTGCGGCGGTCTGCTCGGCGATGTCGCCCCACGGATCCTGCGCGCGACCCGCGATGGCCCCGGCGATCAGGTCGAGGGCGACGACCGTGCCGGTGTAGCCGATGGTCGAGGCGTACGAGTCGGGCTCGTTGCCGAGCCCCACGGTGAGGTCGGCGAGCTCGCCGAGTCGCGACGGTAAGACGTTGAGCAGCGCGGTCCTCGTGATGCCGGGGCCGGCGGACCGGCAGGCGGCGATGGTCTCGCGGCTGCGGCCGCCCTGGGAGACGGCGATCAGGCAGTCGGTGTCGAAACCGGCGGTGCCGGTCTCGATCTCGCTGGACAGGACGCGCTGGGTGACGATCCCGGCCTTCCGCAGCTGCTGTACGGGGACGGCGAGGGCGGCGTACGAGGCGCCGATGCCGGTGAACAGGGGGCGCCGGGCGGCGCGCAGGGCGGCGCGCTCCGGGGAGGCCAGCTGGCTGCGGACGCGGTCGGCGATCCGGGCGAGGGCGGCGCCCTGGCCGGCCTGGCCCTCGAGGAACGTGATGCGGGATCCGGACATGGTGGGGGGTGTCTCGTCTTTCCGTGAAGCTCTGTGCGGGAACGGTGTGTTGGGGACGGTAGGGGGCGGGCGCCGGGATCGGGCGCCGGTGGCTGCGTCCCGCGCGCGCTCCCGGCCCGCGCTCGCCGGGTCGCACGTCACGAACGCCCAGCGGAAGAGCACGCGGGCGACCGGAGCGGGGGCGGGCCCCACCGCGATGAAGGCAGGGTTGCCGGCGCCCCCGAAGTTGACGACCGCCCCCGACCGGAGGCCGCCGCCGGGCGGGCGGGAGACCGGCCACCCGGGTGAAGAACGGGGCCGAACACACGGGACCAGCCGGATGGCCCAATAGATCGGTCCCATCTGACCCCTATGGGCCGGGCCACTTCGGGCGGCCCGCCGAGCGCCGCCCGGCGCCGCCCCGGCAGCCGTCCGTGGACACATCGACGACGGCCTTCTGTTCGATCTCCGGGCGGTCGGGAGGGGGCCCGAGATCATCCGCCCGGCCGACGGTCGGGGCCTTCCTCGGACACGTCTGGCGACCCCCGCATCCTCGCAGGTCAGATGCTGTTTCTACGACAGCCTGAGGCCCTCGGGACCGCCGTCCGGGGGGCTCTCGCCGTGTGGTGGAACGGATGTCCGCGGACCAGGATTACGGGTGCTCCGGGCCGGGGACCAAAGTCATCGAAAAAGATGGCCGCGACGTTGCCAATTTGGGGGTTCATGAGAGGAGATTTAGGGGCTACATTGAGCCACTCGCGTTCACCTGACAGCCCGTTGCCTTTCACTCGTGTTTTGCACGGGGGGCGACGTCAGGAGCGCACACTGTGCAACCACCCCACCGCCCAGAAGGACCGAAGGCTCCGTGCCCGTACCCGTACTCCTCGCCGGCCGCACCGTGCGGCTCGAGCCCCTCGCCCCCCGCCACACCGAGGCCTTGGCCGTGGCCGGGGCCGAGGATCGTACGACTTACGCCTTCACCCCCGTACCCCATGGGGTGCAGGCGTCCCACGAGTACATCGACCGCGCCCTCGCAGATCAGGCGGCGGGTCGATCGCTCCCCTTCGCGGTGGTCAGAGCCACCGACGGCCGGGTCGTCGGTTCGACCCGGTTCCTGGAGCTCGACTACTGGCAGGGACCGCTGGTGTGGCCCGCCGTGCCGGGCGTCCCGTTCGGCGATCCGGCGACGGCGATCCCCGATGCCGCCGAGATCGGCAATACCTGGCTGTCCCCGGGCGCCCAGGGGACGGGCATCAACACCGAGGCGAAGCTGCTCATGCTCCGCCATGCCTTCGAGACCTGGGGCGTCCGCCGCATCTCGCTGCGCGCCGACGCCCGCAACGGGCGCTCGCGCGCCGCGATGGAGCGGCTCGGGTTCACCTGTGAAGGGGTCCGCCGGGCCCACTCCAGGGGGCTCGACGGGGCCGTGCGCAGTACCGCCTTCTACTCGATCCTCGACGAGGAGTGGCCGGCCGTGCGGTCGATCATCGAGCTGAGGCTGTCCGCGGGGGCTCAGCGCAAGCGGCGACGCAAGACGCTGATCCCGGCGTAACGGTCCTGCATTCGGCGTAACGGTCCTGCTCATCGGCGTAGCCGTTCCCGACAGCGGCCCCCGCCCCGGCCCCTCCCCCGGCGTCAGCCGAGGAAGGCCGGGGCGAGGGCCGAGGTCATCAGCGGGGTGGGAGCGCCGCTGCCGTCGGCCGGTACGGCGTACAGGTCGGCGCCGAAGTCGCCGGGCAGGGAGTAGACGACCGTCCTGTCGTCCGTCCACACCACCTGGTCGTCCACGCTGCGCTCCTCCGCGAGCGGGGTCTCCTGCATCGAGGCCAGGTCGAGGGCGTACAGCCGCCACGGGGCGTCGGGCGACAGGCCGGGCACCCGCTTCTTGAACACCAGCCGGGTCCCGTCGGGCGACAGCGACGGGCATTCCAGGTTCTCGCGGAGCGTGGTCACGGTGCGTTCGGCGAGGTCGCCGCGGACCAGGTGGGTCTGGCCGCCGGTGGCGAGCGTCGCGTAGAAGGTCCGCTCGTCGGCGGCGAAGGTCACGCCCCAGAAGTTGACGTCGGCGTTGCGGTACGCCTTGCCGTCCTTGCGGATCGCGAAGTCCTCCAGCGAGGCGTCGAGCTTGCCGGTGCGCAGGTCGAGCAGCGAGGTGCGGGTGGAGAAGTTCGTCCCGGCGTACGAGTCCCCGCCCACGAAGACCGTCCAGGCGACGAGGTGGCCGCCGGGCGAGACCCGGGCGCGGGTGGGGATGCCGGCCAGCGGGTGTGCGGAGACCTCCTTGAGGCGGGCGTCGAGGACGACGGCCCGGTAGCTCTCCTGGACCCCGCCCTTGTCGGCCTGGAGGCAGATCCCGGTGCCTGCGGCCGCGTAGAAGCGCAGGCAGCTCACGCCGGAGGCGGTACGCGGGCCCTGGGGCGCGGCGGCGGGGACGGTGGCGAGCTCGTCGCGGTGCGGGCCCCACGCCATGTTCCGGAACACGATCCGCCGCTCGGCCCCGCCCGGGGCCAGGGACACCTCGCCCCGGCTGATCTGCGGGCCGCCCGCCTGGGTCTGGTTCTTCTCCTCGGCCCGTGAGGAGGCCCGTACGACGGCGAGCACCCCCACCGCGGCGAGCAGTACGACGGCGGAGACGAGGATCAGGATCCGGCGTTGGAGGGTCATGAGGGCCTTTCGGGGACGTGGGGGAACTGCAGAGGCGGCTGAGCGGGCTCAGTCGGTCCGCGCCTCGGCGGCGGACTCGCCGGCCATCGCGTCCGCGGGGCGCAGCAGGGCGCACACGCCGGCCGCGGCGGCCAGCAGCACGGCGGCGACCGCGAGGGCGGGGCGGGCGCCCCAGACGGTCCAGGCGGCGCCGAAGCCGAGCGAGGCGGCGAACCGGGCGAGGGCCTGGCCGGTCTGGACGAGGGCGAGGCCGCCGCCGCGGTGCTCCTCGGGCACGGCTCCGGCGGCCGCCGCCATCAGGACGCCGTCGGTGGCCGCGTAGAAGCCGCCGTGCAGCAGGAGCACGGCGTAGGGCAGAGCGGGGTGCTGCCCGCCGGCCAGCAGGAGCCCGTACGCGACGAGCAGCGCGAGGTGGCCGCCGAGGAAGACGCGCCAGCGGCCGATCCGGTCGGCGAGCCGGCCGAGCGGCAGTGCGAGCAGGAAGAACGCGGCGGCGGTGCCCAGCGGCAGCAGCGCGAACCAGCGGTCGGCGATCCCGGTGGCGCGCTGGAGCAGCAGGAAGACGAAGGCGTCGCTGACGGTGCACAGCCCGAGCAGCAGCGCGCACAGGCTGATCCGGCGCAGGTCCCGGCGGCCCAGCAGCCCGAGGGCGGCGCGCAGCGAAACGGGCTCCGCGCCGGGCGCGGGTGCGGTGCGGCGGCCGGGGACGAAGAGGACGAGCACGAGCACGCCGAGGGCGGCGACGCAGGCGCTGACGGTGAAGACGGCGTCGTAGCCGTCGGCGGCGCCGCGCAGGATCAGGAACGCGAGGATCGGCCCGATCAGGGCCCCGGCGGTGTCCATGGCCCGGTGGACCCCGAAGGCCCGGCCGCGGTCCTCGGGGGCGGCGGCCAGGGAGATCAGCGCGTCGCGCGGGGCGGTGCGCAGGCCCTTGCCGGTGCGGTCGAGGGCGAGCACCGCGCCGATGGCGGGCAGGGTGTGGGCGAGCAGGAGCAGCGGTTTGCACAGGGCCGAGAGGCCGTAGCCGAGGCCGGCGAGGGCCTTGTGGCGGCCGAGGCGGTCGCCGAGGTGGCCCCCGGTGAGCCGGACCAGTGCGCTGATGCCGTTGTAGAGCCCGTCGAGCAGTCCGAAGCCGAGTGGGGAGAGGCCGAGGCCCGCGACGAGGTAGAGGGGGAGCACGGCCGTGACCATCTCGGAGGAGACGTCGGTGATCAGGCTGACCGTGCCGAGGGCGAGCACCGTGGGGGCGAGCGCGGCGCGCCGCCCCGGGCTGGTGCCCGGGGCGACGGCCTGCGGCTCGGGGGTCACGGCGGGCGCGGGGGTGCCGCGACTGTCCGCAACGTACATGATCAGGAGGTCCAGATACCCGTGATGTCCTTGGCGGTGGCCGCGTTCCCGGCGTGGGTGGTCAGGCCGGCCAGGCCTTCCAGGGTGCGCAGCATGTCGTAGTGGTTGTACGTGGTGCCCGACGTGCTGCCGGGGGTGACGGGCTGACCGTAGAGGACGGTCGGGATCTTGTTGCCGGCGAGCCGGTTGTCCTCGTCGAAGGTGACGACGAGCAGGCTGTTGTGGGTCTTGGCCCAGTCCGCGTAGGCCTTGAGGTTGTTCTTGAGCCAGGTGTCGCCGGTGCCGACGGAGCAGTCGTGCATGTCGTTGCACAGGTTCGGGACGACGAATGACACCTTGGGGAGGGTGGTGTAGTCCGTCGGGAACTGGGTCATGGTCTTGGCCGTGCTGGTGGGCACGTTGGAGAAGGCGAACCAGGGGTTGTGCTTGCGGGCGTAGTTGCCGCTGCTGCAGGTGGTGGAGCCCTGGCTGGGGAGGGTCTCGTTGTAGCTGGCCCAGGTCTTGCCGGCGGCCAGCAGCTCGGAGGCCAGGTTGGGCGCGGAGCTGAAGCCCGGCGTGTAGCAGCTGTCGCCGGTGACGCCCTGGTGGGAGCCGGAGAACAGCTGGAGGTAGTTGGGCTGGCTGGGGTGGGTGATGCCGTACGACTGCGTGAGGTTCGCGCCGCCGCTCTTGAGGGAGTTGACGTACGGGGCGCTGGAGCTGCCGATGACCTGGCTGTAGGCGTGGTTCTCGAAAACCACGACAACGACGTGGTCGGGGGCGGGCAGGCCGGCCGCGTGCGCGGGCGAGGCGGCGCCGATGCCGGCCCACAGGGCCGTACCGGCGGCGGTGAGGCCGAAGGCGGTGGCGAGGGCGGTCTTACGGCGGGACCGTGACGAGGTCATGCCAAACACGGAAAATACCTCCGGGCAGGGGGGTTGTGGTGGCGGCGCGGACGCACCATACCCAGGGGCATGTGCATGGGCCAGGGACGTGCGGCGAACAGACCGGGAACTCCGGTGACCTTCCGGGTGTTCGGCAACGGGCAGCTCTCGGTCAACCCAAGAGCAGGGAAAATCGGGAACCACGGAGCACGTAGGCTCATCCTTCGAACAGAAGAGACCACCCCCCGACGGGGCAGCACCAGCCGGAGAGCAACCGCACATGTCGTACTCACCCGACGGACAGCACCAGCCGTACCGGTCGGAAGGGCAGTACCAGCAGCAGCCCTACGGCACTTCGTACGCGCAGCCGTACGAACCCCAGCAGCACCACGAGCCCCCGTACGGGCCACCGCAGCCGCCCTACGGCGGCTATGAGGAGCCCGAGGACGACCGGCGGCCGCCGCGCCGGGGCAGGCGCTGGCTGATCGCGGGTGTCTCCGTCCTCGCCCTCGCCGGCATAGCCGCCGGCGTGATGTACCACTTCGAGATACCCCCCTTCACCGACAAGGGCAAGGACATCTCCTTCGGCCAGCCGGCCGGCGGCCAGGCGGGTGGCGCCGACAGCGCTGCGAAGCAGGCGGCCAACTCCAAGGCCCTGATGCCCACCGGCCCGAAGTCCGAGTTCAAGAACTCGATGACCCTGGCCGACGGCACGCACGTGGCCGTCACCACGCTGGACGGCAAGAAGTCCGGCTTCAAGGGCAAGGTGTGGGTCTGGGCGCCCAAGGAGTACAACGACCCGAAGTTCGCCAAGAGCGGCTTCCCGGTCATGATCGCCCTGCCCGGCGGCGCCGGCTACCCGAACAACTACTGGATGGGCACCGACCTGGGCCTCCAGACCAGCATCAGCAAGTGGTACGCCGAGGGCAAGAGCAAGCCGTTCATCCTCGCCATGCCCGTGCTGAACCCGGGCCCGGACGACAAGGGCGTCTACTGGGACGGCTCCGACATCCCGGACCAGCCCAAGATGGGCACCTGGCTGACCGAGGACGTCCCGGACCTGATGAAGGCGAACTTCCGCACCGTCAAGTCCCGTGACGGCTGGGCCTACATGGGCTCCTCCACCGGCGGCTTCGCGAGCCTGAAGGCCGTGCTCAAGCACCCGGACAAGTTCAAGGCCGCGATCTGCTCCGGCCCGGACATCGTGCCCGACTCCTCGCTCTGGAAGGGCCACGAGAAGGAGAAGGCCGAGAACAACCCGGAGTTGCTGGCGAAGGCCATGATCGACAAGAAGGGCGCTCCGGACGTCTACCTCGCCTTCCAGGTCGGCGACAACGAGAGCAACAAGAAGACGTTGCCCGATGTACAGAAGTTCGTCGCGACGTACGGCAAGGGGCCGATCCACACCAGCCTGAGGGTCATACCCGGCGGCCAGCACAACGCCAAGACCTACGTCCCGAACATGGGCGAGGGCCCGATCCAGTTCATCAGCAAGGTCATGGAAGGACCGGTGGAGTAACCGCCGGTCCGACCGACCCCACGCGCTGCGGCCCGCCGAACACCATCGGCGGGCCGTTGCCGTCCCAGGGCGCCCAGCCCGGGTCCCCGGTCACGGCGAAGCGCACCCAGGCCGCGTGCATCCGATCGGCCAGCTCCTGCGGGGCGTCCGGCCCGGCCAGCCAGGAGGCCTCCGGCACGTCGAGCGTGTCGAAGACGAAGCCCAGTTCCAGGGCGTGGCAGGCGCCGAGCCCCGGCACGCCGGAAGGCCAGCCGAACTCGTACAGGAAGCTCGAGGCGGTCCGCCGCGCCCCGGCGAGGCGGCGCAGCGGGTCGCGCAGCAGCCGGTCGGTCAGCAGCTGGCCCGCGAGCTCGGCCGGCCCCGCCCCGGGCAGTGCGGCGCGCAGCGCCCGTACGGCGGCCCGGTCCTTGCCGCTTCGGGCGCGGGCCAGGGCCACGGTGAGCGGACCGAGCCGGTCCATGAGCGGGAGCGCGCCGGTGGGGGCGAGCCAGAGCCGGTACTCCTCGGTGGTCCAGCCCAGCAGCAGTGGGACCTCCGTCGCTGCCGCGGCCTCGAGCGGATCGCCGGGGAGCGTGTCCGGGTCGGCGACCAGGCCGAACGCGGGGCCTCCGGTGAGCGGGCCGGAGCGGCGCAGCACGGCGCCCTGCGCGGCGAGCAGGTCGGGCAGGGCGGTGGCGGCGAAGGCCTCCGCGGTCGCGGGCACCTTCAGGAGGGAGGCCATCCGCCGGACCATCGCGCGCACCTTCTCGCGCGCCAGCACCTCGGGGGCGCCGCTCTGCAGGGCGGCCCCGGCGAAGAGCCCGGCAGCCCGTGGGGCGCCGAGCAGGGCGCCGACGCTGATGGCTCCGGCGGACTCGCCGAAGACGGTGACGCGGGCGGGGTCCCCTCCGAAGGCCTCGATGTTCTCCCGGACCCAGGTCAGAGCGGCGATCTGGTCGAGCAGGCCGCGGTTGGCGGGGGCGTCGGGGTAGAGCCCGTAGCCGAGGACGCCGAGGCGGTAGTTGACGGAGACGAGCACCACCCCGTCGCGGGCGAAGGCGGAGCCGTCGTAGACGGGGACGGCCGAGGAGCCGCGGGTGAGCGCCCCGCCGTGCAGCCACACCATGACGGGCAGCCGGGCTCCGGGGGCCGGGGCCGGGGTCCAGACGTTGAGGTTCAGGCAGTCGTCCCCGGGGACCTCCGGGTCGGGCAGCAGCGCGGCGAACTTCGGCGGGTAGGGCACCTTGGGTGCGGTGGGCCCGTACGCGCCGACGTCGCGCACGCCGTCCCAGGCGGCCGGGGGCGCGGGCGCGGCGAAGCGGAGGGCGCCGACGGGCGGGGCGGCGTACGGGATGCCCCGGAAGGCGGCGATGCCGCCCGGCCCCGTCCGGCCCTCGACCACTCCGTATCCGGTCTTGACCCGGGGCCGGCCGCTGCCGCCCGCTGTGCTCATCGTTTTCCGCTCCTCCGCCGGTTCGGTGCACCCGCTGAATCCACTGTTCCGCGTACCGGGCACGGTCGCACAGGCCTGCGACGGGTGACAAGGCGTGACCCGGCCGGGGGCGGGCCGGGTTGGACCCGGCATGCGATCCATGCGTATCCACCCCGGCGTCCGCGGCTTCGCCCGGGCCGGCGCGGTCCCCCTGCTCCTGCTCGTGGCCGCGGGCACGGCGCAGGCCGCCGGGCCCGATTTCCAGTACGTCGGCCAGGACGACCGGGTCCACGGGCTGACCGACCCGCAGGGCTGCGTCGGGGCGAAGGGCGGCGGTCAGAAAGCCGTCACGAACACGACCCGCAGCACCGCGACCCTCTACGGCGGTCCGGGCTGTACGGGTGACGTCGTGGCGGTCCTGCAGCCGGGTGCCGGCGGCCAGATCGAGCCGTATTTCGCCTCCGTGCGATTTTCCTTCATCACTAAGGCCCAGCGGCCGTGACCGCTGGGCTCCCGCTGCGTTGTATGCCATGTCAAACGCCGCAGCTCGACTGCGGCACCCCACATCTCACGAGGAGATCTTGATGTCGCGTATCGCGAAGGCAGTCGCCGTCACCGCTGTTGCCGGTAGCGCCCTGGCCGCCGGTGCCGGTCTGGCCGTCGCCGATGCCGGAGCGCACGGTGCGGCGGTCGGCTCCCCCGGTGTCCTGTCGGGCAACCTGCTCCAGGTTCCGGTGCACGTCCCGGTCAACGTCTGCGGCAACACCGTCAACGTGATCGCTCTGCTGAACCCCGCGTTCGGCAACACCTGCGTCAACGCGTCGGGCGGCGACGACAAGCACCACACCGAGGGCTACGGCAGCTGATCGCCTGCGCCTTTCGGCCGGCTTGACCGGTTGGACCGAGGGCTGAGGGCCCCCGCCGCAAGGCGGGGGCCCTTCTTCTGTTCCGCCGTCCGGCTGAAGTTGCCCGAGCGGCCGGAATCTCATTCGTAGCGGTAGATGCCCTGGTGGCTGAGCATGTCGCGCGGTGTGATGTTCCACGGCGGCATCGGCTCGTCGAGGGAGATCACCCGGCCGCGCTGGAGGTCGCCCAGTTCGAGCCGGGCCGCGGGCAGGTAGCCGGAGACCGGGTGCTTCAGCTGCCAGCGGTCCCAGAGCAGGTCCACGAAGGCGTGGTGCAGCCAGAACGCCGGGTCGTTGGGGGCCGTACCGCCCGTCATGTGGCCGCCGATCCACTGGTGCACCTTGTTGTGGTTGCGCCAGCGCTCGCTCTTCGGCGCCGCCCAGCCCTCCAGCTTGTTGCGGAAGCCGCCGCCCTGCGCCGTGGAGTCCCAGGGCGAGGTGTCGTACGTCGGGTCGTCCAGCGCCCACTGGAGCTCGGCCGCGGTGGGCAGGGCGATCGGGTTCTGCGGCCGGCCGAGGTTGCGGGTGAGGAAGCGGGCCTCCGTGACGCCCACGGTGATGGCCCAGTTGCCCTTGTCGTAGGCGAACGGGCCGGTCATCACGCGGCGGTCCTTCTCGCGGCCGGTGCCGCCCAGGAAGTCGTCGGCCCAGAGGGAAGAGACCGGGCTGCTGTCCGTGGTCCAGTCCCAGTACGGGACCGAGACGCCCGGGTCGACGTTCTGCAACAGCCGCTCGAACTGGAGCAGGTAGCGCCGGTGCCAGGGGAAGAAGGACGGCGACATGTGGCCGACGCGGAGTTTGCTGTCCTTGTCGGGCACGAAGTACTTGCCGTGCGTACGGACCAGTTCGTCGTACGTGCCGTTGCGCTTGAGCTCCAGCACGGCCGCCGTGAAGCGCTTCTTCTGGGCGCTGGTCAGGTTCTTCTGGTTCTGCCGGGTGTACATGCGGGGCTCCTCCCGTTCCGTCCTGTGCTGTGCCGTCCCGTCCGTCAGCCGTGGTGCGGGGCTGCGAGCGCCAGCTGGTTGGTGCCGAGCTCGTCGACGGCGGCGCGGGCGAGTTCCAGCGGGGTCTCGAAGGACTGGAAGTGGTTGATCTGGCTGAGGTAGCTGCCGTCGGCGCGGCGCATGACGTGCAGGGGGCGGCCGTCGATGCGGACCCCGGCGAGGTCGACGGTGATGTGCCGGCCGCGGTACGTCTCCTCGGTCAGGGGAGCCGGGGTGAGGGTCTGCCGGGGGCGGCGGGCACGCAGTACCGGCGCCAGGGCCGCGGCGGTGCCGGCGAGCACCGCCGCGGTGAAGGCCGTACGAAGGAACGTGCGGCGGGACGGTGCTGCGGAGGCGGGTGTGGCGTACATGCGGTCTCCCTCGCTCGGTGGTCCGCGCTACAGGGGTCTAACGCGGCGCGGCGGGCGAGGTCACCTCGGCTGCTCGGGGTGCTTGTAGAAGAGGGTGGTGGGGTGCAGGCGGCCTGCCGGGTCGGTGGCGTAGTCGGGGATGGTGCCGACCTCGGTCCACCCGGCGGAGCGGTACACCCGCTCGGCCCCGCTGCCCGTCTCGGTGTCGAGGAACAGCAGCACCACGCCGGCCCGGGCGGCCGCCCGTTCGGCCTCGGCGAGGAGCGCGCGGGCGGTGCCGCGGCCGCGCGCCCGCGGATGCACCATGAGCTTGCGCAGCTCGGCGCGGTGGCGGCCGTTGGGCTTGGACTCGCGGTACCAGCTGACGGTGCCGTCGACCTGGCCGTCGCCGTCGCCGTGGTCGGCACCGCTGCGGGAGACCCAGAGGGCGAGGGAGCCGTCCTCGACGGCGGGGGCGAGGGAATCCCACCAGGCGGCCGCCTGCGCGTGATCCAGGTCGGCGAGGAAGCCGAGGGACGACCCGCCGCGGACCACGGCGAGCAGGAGGTCGGCGAGTTCGTCGCGGTGGGCGGCCAGTCGGGCCGTGTCGAGGCGGGTGATGACGGGGATCATGCGGCGAGGATAGGGATCGGCCGGCGGCCCGCCGGAGCCGGGGCAGGCGCAGGTCGCAGGTCGCAGGTCGCAGGTCGGGCAAGATCCGGAAGAGACGGCCTACGTCCCCCGGGACGGGTCCTGGCCGCCGGGGGTGAAGGTCACCGGCAGGCTCTGGGGGCCGCGCAGTCCGCCGGGGCGCCAGCGGATCTCCTCCGGCGGTACGGCGAGGGCGAGTCCGGGGAGCCGCCGCAGGGCGGCACCGATGGCGATCTGCCCCTCCAGCCGGGCCAGCGGCGCACCCAGGCAGTAGTGGATGCCGTGCCCGAAGGCGAGGTGGGCGTTGTCCTGCCGGGTGATGTCCAGCCGGTCGGGGTCGGGGAACCGCGCCGGGTCGCGGTCGGCGACGGCCGAGCCGATCAGCACGGTCGCACCGCGCGGGACGGTCACGCCCGCGATCTCGAGGTCCTCGCGCGCGAACCGGGCGATGCCGGGGCTCACCGGGCCGTCGTAGCGCAGGAACTCCTCGATCGCGCCGGGCAGCAGTTCCGGGTCGGAGCGCAGCAGGTCGAGCTGGCCGGGGTGGGCGAGCAGCGTGGCGATGCCGCCGCCGATGAGGTTGACCGTGGTGATGTATCCGGCGGCCAGCAGCAGGAACACCATGGCGACCAGCTCGTCCTCGGTCAGCTGCTGTTCCTCGTCGCGGGCGGTGATGAGGGCGCTGAGCAGGTCGTCGCCGGGGTCTGCCCGTTTGTCGCGGATGAGCTCGGTGACGTACGCGCGCATGTGCTGCCACGCCTCGTTCACCACGGCGGGGTCGGGCAGCTCCGGGCCCCGCATGATCATGCGGTCGGTCCAGTGCTGGAATGCGTGCCGCTCGTCCACCGGCACCCCGAGCAGTTCGCTGATCACCGTGACCGGGAGCGGCAGTGCGAAGTCCGCGACGAGGTCGGCGCGGCCGGCCGGGACGACCGCGTCCAGCAGCCGGTCGGTGATCGCCTGGATCCGCGGCCGCATCGCGGCCACGCGGTGGGCGGTGAACGCCTTGGAGACCAGCCGCCGCAGGCGGGTGTGGTCGGGCGGGTCGCTGCGGAGCATGTTGCTCAGCATCGACTCGCGCTCCGTTGCGGGCAGCTGGAGCAGGAGCCGGGTGTCCGAGGCGTCGCGTACGTCGCTGCTGAGGCGGGAGTCGGACAGGGCGGCGAGTCCGTCTTCGTAGCGGGTGACGAGCCAGGCTTCCAGGCCGCCCGCGATGACGGTGCGGCGCACGGGGCCGTCCTCGCGCAGCTGCCGGTACAGCGGGAACGGGTCCGCGACGAAGGCCGGGTCGGCATAGGGCAGAAGGACCGGCTGCTCGCTCATGTTGCCTCCCGAAGTGGATCGTCCTCTCTACGGAGATTGAGCGTATATGTCCCACTATCCGGAATGCCGTTTCAGCGGAGCGATTCCTTCGGCGGCCGCTCGCGCAGGGCCCCGTACCCGATGAAGTAGGCAGGCACCCGGTTCAGCCACCGCGAGTCGGTGACGAGCTCGGTCAGCCGTTTGGCCCGCTGGGGATGGCCGAACGCGGTGCGGCCGGCCAGCAGCGGCTCGATGACCTGGGCGTGGGCCAGGCGTTGCATGCCCTGGGTCGCCACGGTCGTGGGCATGCGGCGGCGCTGTACGCGGCGTACGTCGTGCAGCCCCACGGTCCCCTCGCGCAGCGGGCCCACGAGGTGGCGGGCGGCGGCCACCGCGTCCTGCACGGCGAGGTTGATGCCGATGCCGAAGACCGGCGACATGGCGTGGGCGGCGTCGCCGATGCACAGCAGCCCCGGCCGGTGCCAGCGGCGCAGCCGGTCCAGCCGTACGTCGAGCAGCTTGACCTCGTCCCAGGAGGCGACGGCGTGGGCGCGGTCGGCCAGCCAGGGGACGGCGTCCGTGAACTGGGCCATGAAGCGGTCCAGGCCCTCGGCGCGGCGTTCGGCATCGGTTCCCTTGGGGATGAGTCCCGCGCACTGCCAGTAGTCGCCGCGGTCGATGAGCGCGCTGAAGAACCGCTCGCCCAGGCCTCCCACGAGCCCGCTGGGATCGTCCTCGTGGCGCGGCAGCCGGAACCACCAGGCGTCCATGGGGCACGGGAAGCTCTCCAGGCCGAGCTCGGGCAGCACCCGGGCGAAGGACCCGCGGCCGTCGCAGGCCACGGTCAGCGTGGCCCTGAGCTCGCCGGTGGCGCCGTCCGCGGTGCGGTACCGCACGCCCGCGACCCTGCCGCGCTCCATCAGGAAGGACGTGGCCTCGGTGTTCATGCGCAGCCGGAAGGAGGGCTCCTTGCCCGCTTCGTCGGCGAGCAGGTCGAGCAGGTCCCACTGCGGCACCATCGCGATGTAGTTGTACTTCCCGTGCAGCGCCCCGATGTTGCCGACCGTGACGAGGGACCGGTCCGGCCCGATGGGCAGCTGCACCGAGGTCACCCGCCGCTGCGGCAGCCGGGCGAACCGTTCGGCGAGGCCGATGTCGTCCAGCAGCGACAGCGTGGAGGGGTGCACGGTGTCGCCGCGGAAGTCGCGCAGGAAGTCGCCGTGTTTCTCCAGGACGGTCACCTCCACCCCGGCCCGCGCCAGCAGCAGGGCCAGCACCATCCCGGCGGGCCCGCCTCCCACCACACAGCAGGCCGTACGCTCCACGGCAACCACTCCCTTCGCCGGCATCGGGCAAGCCCCACGGGACGTATACCGCACCCGCGGCGGCGGGGACGGCAACGACGGCGACGCGCCGTGAGGCGCTGTCACCGCCCGCATCCCTCCCCACCCGGCCGCGGTACGAACCCGATCGCCCGGAAGACCCCTTAGGGGGTGTCTTGCCGATCAGGCCGGATCAGGGAGCGGCGTCCGGTGCGTGCGATCGCAAGGCCGAGGAGGGAGTCGACGCGGAGCGTCGGC
>NZ_JBVIGX010000059.1:1933-24859 GCF_055570595.1 Streptomyces sp. NPDC031132 | reverse complement strand
GCAGACGACTCGTTCGGCCGTCTTGACGACGACGACTACCCCGCCTACACGATGGGCCGGGCAGCCGAGATGCTCGGCACCACCCAGGGCTTCCTCCGCGCCATCGGCGAAGCCCGACTGGTCACCCCGCTGCGCTCCGCGGGCGGCCACCGCCGATACTCCCGCTACCAACTGCGCATCGCCGCCCGAGCGCG
The DNA here is from genome assembly GCF_055570595.1 of Streptomyces sp. NPDC031132. Classification (NCBI taxonomy): domain Bacteria; kingdom Bacillati; phylum Actinomycetota; class Actinomycetes; order Kitasatosporales; family Streptomycetaceae; genus Streptomyces; species Streptomyces sp. NPDC031132. Next base: position 24,665 of record NZ_JBVIGX010000059.1, on the reverse strand, counting down.
GGAACTCGTCGACCAGGGCACTCCCATCGAGGCCGCCTGCCGCATCATCATCCTCGAGGACCAACTCGAGGAAGCCCAGCGCATCAACGCCGAATACCGCCGCGCCGCCGAATCATCCCCGACGACGACCGCCACCTGAAGTCCACGGCCGCTGCTCCCGTCGAGCGGGCCGACCACAGCACACTCTCGGTGCGCTTCCTCTTTGCCTACCGGGGTGATCATCGCAAGGCAACCGCGGTCGGGGCGGGTGGGGGAGATGCACTCCCGGCAGATGCGACGTCGCCGATGCGCGCCGGTCACCCGTTCCCCTGTCTGCCCGCGCCCTCCTCGGCAGCGCGGGGCCGCCGGCCCCGCGAGGTCAGCCAGGAACCTCGTCATAGAGCCGCTGCCGCAATCGCAGACGCACGGGACCAGCGATAACCACTGCGCCACGGGCCTGCAGCCGGCGAATCTGTGAATCGTTGTGTCGCCCGGCTGCGCGCCACGAAGATGCGCTAGGGGGTCCGGACAGCGGCTCGCTCATGCCCGTCGGCCGTCCCCACTGGTGCCCCGGAGTGGTTCTCGAGCCCTGACCCGGCGTCTTGGGGGTGTCTCAACGACACTCGGGCCCAGGTCGGCTGGGATGGGTGTCCCATTGCTCTCCGGCAGTCGTGGCCGGGGAAGTGCAGGAGGCCGGAAGGGATCTCTGTGCCCGACCCCCGAAACGGCATGTTCACCGCTTTGCTCAGAGCAAGTCACGTCACTGCCTTCGAGCAGCTGCCTGCCGTCGTGGCGGAGCAGGCTGCTCGCGGTGGCCTCGGTCAGGTACGTCTGTACATCTGCGACCTGCGCGAGGACATGCTGCGGGAAGTCACCGGCGAAGGCCTGGACGCCGGACAGAACGGAGAGGCGCTGCGTATCGACGGGACGCTGGCCGGCCGGGCTTTCCAGAGCATGCACCCCTGTACCGGCGCCGGCGAGGCCGACCAACGTCATTGGCTGCCCCTGCTGGACGGCACCGAGCGCCTGGGCGTCATGTCCGTCCTGCCCCCGGCGCCGCCGGATCAGGCGATGCTGGAAGCGATGACCGACCTCGCCTCGCTCGTGGGCCTCCTGCTGGTATCGAGCCGCTCCCACAGCGACTCATACGCCCGCCTGACCCGTCTGCAGCCCATGACGGTGTCAGCGGAGATGCAATGGACACTGATGCCGCCCCGTACGTTCGCCAGCCCACGTGTGACCATCGCCGCCGCGATGGAACCGGCGTACGCCACAGCCGGTGACGCATTCGACTACGCCCTGGCCGCCCACATCGCCCATCTGTCGATCTTTGATGCCATGGGACATGACACCGCAGCCGGCCTGACCGCCACCCTGGCCATGGCCACCTGCCGCAACCAACGTCGCCAAGGTGCCGGCCTGAGCCAGGCGCGCGAGAGCATCGAAGCGGTGCTGATCGACCAGTTCCATCGCGATCGGTATGCCACCGCAATCCTGGCCGACCTCGACCTGGACAGTGGGCTCCTGTCGTGGATCAACTGCGGCCACCCCCCGCCTCTCCTGATCCGGGCGGGCCGTCGGACCACGTCGTTGGAGCGCCCGCCCAGCCACCCGCTGGGTACGGATCTTGCTCTGCCCGCTGAAGTGCACCGCGAACAGCTGGAGCCGGGCGACCGGCTCATCCTCTATACCGACGGCATCACCGAAGCCCGGGACCGCAGAGGCCGTGAGTTCGGACTCGACCAGTTCGTGGAGTTCATCATCCGCCGCCAGGCCGACGCCCTGCCCGTCCCGGAAACCCTGCGCCGGCTGGTCCATGCGGTCCTTCGTCACCACGACGGAAAACTCGGCGACGACGCCACCGTGCTGCTCTGCGAATGGCACGGCCGCGATCCGATGCCTCCCACGGACGTGCCCCAGATCTGAGACTCCGCAGGCAGTGGAAGGGGGGCGGCAGGCTGTTCGCCCCGCGCGAAGACGGGTCGAACCGTTTTCCGCTCGTTGGGGCAGCGGTGTTGCGTGCCCGTCCAGCGTCGAGCGCCGCGCTGGCTGGCCAATCGATGGAAGCTACAAGCGGCAGAAGTTTGGAAGCCCACCCGACGCCGCGGCGGGTGGGAGAACCGTACGAAGGGCTCGCCCGGTCCCGCAGGTAACGTAGGGAAGATTGACGGGAAGGTCATTCATTTCCGTCGCGCTGGCGAGCGGCGAGGATCGCGACGTCGTCCTCGTACGCACCGTTCGCCAGGCGGGCAAGGAACGTGTCGAGCATGTCGCCGAGATGACCGTCCGCTGGCAGGCTCAGCGTCTCGAGCGCCAGCACCGAGATGTCGATGTCGGTGCCGCGTCGTTCCACCAGGCCGTCGGTGTAGAGCAGCAGAGTGGTGCCGCGGTCCATTCGTACGGTGAGCGATTCGTAGCCACCGAGTCCGGTGCCGATGGGCGGGCCGGCCGGGAGCCACAGGACCTCGATGCTGCCGTCCGGTCGCACGGCGGCGGGCGGCAGATGCCCGGCACTGGCCGCCGTGCAGGTGTCCGCACCGGGATCCATGACCACGAGTAGGCAGGTGGCGAGGCGGTCCAGGCCGAGGTGCGCGACCTGGCGATCGAATTCGTCGAGGATCTTGTCGACGCCCGCACCGGAAGCGGCAATGGTGCGCAACAGGGAGCGGTACTGGCTCATGGCGACAGCGGCCTGGAAGCCGTGGCCCATCACATCGCCCATGACCAGCAAGGTGCGGGAGTCCGGCAGGGGAATCGAGTCGTACCAGTCTCCACCGACGAGGACGCTGCGGCCGGAGGGGAGGTAGCGGGCGGCCACTTCCACGGCGGGGTGGGGGGTGCGGGGTTCGGACAGCAGGGCCCGCTGGAGTTCCAGCGCCATGGCGTGTTCGTAGCTGTACCGGCGCGCGCTGTCGATGGAGACGGCGGCCCGGCTGGCCAGCGCCTGGAGCGTCACGAGGTCGTTGTCATCAAAGGGCTGAGATGCGCCGGCCCGGCCCAGAAGGACGACGCCGACCGGGCGGCCTGCCGTGATCAGCGGGGTGAGGAGAAGCGAGTGGATGCCGGCCGCGCGGAAGATCTTGGTCCGTTGGGGGTCCACCGTCACCTTCTGGAACAGCTCGTCCGAGGCCAGGTTGCCCAGCCATGGCCGCCCGCTGTCCAAACAATGCCGTGTGGCGGCGCCACGGGGAACGTCGATGTATGGTCCTGGTCCGCCCAGCTGGTGCAGCACCCATTCCATCCCAGGAGGCGCTGAGCCTCTCACCTTGCGCAGCCGCAGGTAGCCGGGAGGAGGCGGGGGAGCACCGGTGAACTCCTCTTCGACGATGCCCACCGCGGCCATGTCGGCGAGCGAGGGGGTCAGGAAGTCAACGAGCTCCTGGCACGTGGTTTCGATGTCCAGTGTCGTGCCGACGCGCGCGGCCGCGGCATCCAGCAGGGCAAGCCGTTGGTGCGCGGTCTCCAGGTCGTCCAGATAGCGGCGCAGATTGCTGATCTCCACGCCGATCCCGCACAGGCAGGCGTCCCGTCCTGGCAGATCCACCCGGTGATAGACCGCACGCCAGAGCCTTTGCCCCAAGGGCGAAGAGACCTCTGTCGTTCCTGCAATGGTTGCCTCCCGAGGTTGCCCGTCTGCGAGTACCTCAAGCAGGACGTCGTCCGGGCGCTGGAGGTTCGGCAGCACTTCTCCGAGCGTGCGTCCCAGGAAGGCAGTGGCGGGCATGCCGGTGACCCGAACCCATGCCGGGTTGACGTACAAATGGCGCAGCTGCGTGTCGAGAACGACGATGGGGGCCAAGGTCCCCTCTACAAGGTGACGTGCCGGAAGGCCATGAGCCTCCGGGAGAGGCCACTGCATGGGGCCCTCACCGTTCATAGGTTCCCTCTCGCTGTCTTCACTGGAACGATGCATACCCCGTCGATGGAGTGCCCTCTCGTGATGGGGTCGGGCGTAGGACCGTGGGACGCGGCATTAGTGGCACAGTCGCATGCGCTGGAACCGCAGCAAGTGCCTCTGCCCGGCGTTCGACGCCGCTTCCCTCTCCCAGCGCGCGTCGCCGTTCCTCCACTGCGGCATCGCGGTGAGGTGGCGGATGAGCGCCGGTCACGGGTTCCACGGCCGGCGCGCCCCTTCGGCAGCGCAGGGCCGGCCGCCCCGCGAGGCAGCCAGGAACCTCGTCATATAGCCGCTGCTGCAAGCGCAGAGGCACAGGAACATCAGCACCACTGCCAGACGGGCCGGTAGCCGACGGATCTGTGAATCGTTGCCCGATCTCACAGCCAGGACGATCTCCGCTCTCAGTGCCTCGCTGGCCTCAGAAACGGTGGGTGTGCGGAACGAGGCCCAACCACGGTCGTCCCGCACGCCCAGATCCGTCCGCTCAGATGGCACCTGTCCCGAACGAACGAGGTCGGTGCCGGCCCCGTCGCTGAGAGGGGACGGGGGCCGGCACCCACGAGGGCCGCCTGGGGCGGCCGGTGCATTCCATGGATCTCACGCCCAACCAGGCAAGACGACACGGGAGTCCCGGTCTCTCGCGAGACGCAATGAACCCTGGAATCTTCCTCAGAGCGCCTTTGTGCGCCTGCGACCACGTTGGGGGTCACGTGCTGCGCTGGTCGTGCGTGTCCTGGCGGAGCTGGTCGGTGTGCCGGGTCAGGGCGTCGATGCGTTCGGCGAGTTCGGGGTTCTCGGGCCTCAGATGGTCGCGGGTGTCGGCCAGGGGGCGCACGAGGCGGGCGGCGTCGTTGTCGGCCAGGGCCAGGTTCAGGTCACCGATGGCGCCCTCGGCGCTGGTGGGCAGGCTGGTGAGGGCGGTGATCTGGCCGGCGAGACGGCGCAGGTCGGCCGCGTTGTCGCGGGCCCATGCGGTCACGGTGCGGTCGGCGGCGCGCGTGTCGCGGGTGGCCTGGACGCGCTGCTCGGCGGTGCTTCCGGCGGCGCCGGGCCGCAAACGCAGGTAGCGGCGCTCCGCGGCTTGGCGGCTGGCGACCCCGAGGGGGGCGGCGAGGTCGGCCCAGCTGGCGCCTGCTCCGCGGGCGGCTTCGATCAGGCCGCTCTCCCAGCCGGCGAGCTGCTCGCGGACTTCGCGCAGCGTCAGCAGCGCGGCCAGGGCCGGGTGGGGGCCCGACCCGCCGGCAGGGCCCGGGGTTGTGGGTGGGTCCGCTTCCGGTTGCTGCGCGTCCTTGACCGCGCGGTCGATGGCTTCCAGAGCCGCGGCCGCCGCGAGGAAGGGAACCGGCGCTGGCAGTTTATTCATGTCACTCTCCGTCGCTTGTCATCCTCCAGATGACTGCCTGCTTGTCATCGATTCGATGACATGTTACAACAGAGGCACGTTGAAGCGCATTGGCAGTTCCTGCCGCTACCAACTGGAGGTGTTTCGCGATGTTGATGCGCACTGACCCGTTCCGCGAGATGGACCGGATCTTCCAGCAGATGTCCGGTACGACCGGGACCTGGTCGAAGCCGTCCGTGATGCCGATGGACGCCTACCGCGACGGCGACGCCTATGTGATCGCCTTCGACCTGCCTGGTGTGAGCACCGAGGCGATCGACATCGACGTCGAGCGGAACATGCTGACCGTCAAGGCCGAGCGCCGGCCGACGGGCAAGTCCGAGAGCGTGCAGATGGAGCTCTCCGAGCGGCCCCTGGGTGTCTTCTCCCGCCAGATCATGCTGGCCGACACCCTCGACACCGAGCGCATCGAAGCCGACTACGACGCGGGTGTCCTGACCCTGCGGATCCCGATCGCCGAGCGCGCCAAGCCGCGGAAGATCAGCATCGGCGGCGAGTCCGGCCGCAAGCAGATCTCCGGCTGACCGCCCCCTCGCCAGCGGCGGAGGACGGGGAAACCGATCCCCCTCCGGTACCCCGTCCTCCGCTCACACTGGTCCGCCCTCTGTCGAGCCCCCTGCCTCCCCCGGAGGTGACGTGATGCCGATGCGCCCGCAAGCATTCCTGGAGCACGTCCGCGAACGCGGCGAGTACCGCACCAGCGAGGAAGCCGAACGGGCGGCCCGCGTCGTCCTGGCTCTGCTGGGCGCGCACCTGGTCGGTAGCGTGCGCGCCGCACTCGCTGCCCGGCTCCCCGAGACCTACGCCCTGATCCTGCTCAACCCGTTGCAGGCGGCAGAGCCGCTCTCCCCGGAACGCTTCGTCCGTGCGACCGCTGCCTGGATCGAGGGCGCCACCGAGAAGACGGCCCTGTGGGACGTCGGCGCGGTCCTGTCCATCGTGGCCGCTGCAGCGGGTGACGTCCTCATGCGGGAGGTTCTGCTCCAGCTCCCGCCCGGCTACGACCTCCTCTTCGGCCACCCCCAGCCCACCTGACACCGGCCGGAAACCGAAACCTCGAAGAGAAAGGCAACCGCAGCACCATGTACGACCAGCCTCGACCGAACCCGTCCCTCGCGGCCATGACGTTCGACCAGATGCTGGAACGCGTGCGCTACGAAGGCGCCTACCCCACCCGCGAACGCGCCGAGGAAGCCGTCCGCGCCGTCCTTGCCTCCCTCGGCCGCCAGCTCGTCGGAGACGAACGCGTCGACCTCGCACAATGCCTGCCCGTCGAGGCCGCCCTCGCCCTGACCGCCCAGATCCCCGCCACCGAACAGCTCACCGGCTGGGGCTTCGTGAAGGACATGGCCACTCGCACCGGAACCAGCCCGGCCGTCGCTCGCTGGGACACCGGCGCCGTACTCGCCGTCGTCACACGCCTCGCCGGCCCCGACCTCCTCGCCCGGATCCTGCGCCACCTCCCCGGCGGCTACGCACTCCTCTTCGGCCAGGCAGAACTGCACCAGCCCCAACCCGCCGCCTAGCGACACCCGTTCTGTTCCAAGCGCCGTACCCGCCGTGGTGCAGAGTGCCTGCCCCAGGAAGCTGCTGGTGCAGGCACTTGCCGTCAGGAAAAGCGGGCCACCACTCCGAGGGGCCGATGCCCGAGGTCGCCCAGTTAGATGCGGGGCAGCCAGCCGTCGGCGAAGTCGGAGCGCTCCCGTGCGCGCTGCGCCTTCTCCTCGAGGAGTCGGCGGAAGCCTGCCAGGGCGTAGCGCTCCCCGGTGGCCGCTCTGGGCCCGGGGATGCCGGCCACGGTGGCCATGCACTGCTGTGGCTGGGGCTGCCAGCCGGTGACCAGCACCCGTAGGCGCATGCGCTCTGCGCGCCGGTGGAGGTTCAGGAGGTGGAGCAGTCCGTCGACGTCCATGGCCGCGACGGCGCGCAGGTCCACCAGGAGATCTCGCTCGTCCATGGTCACGTGGTCCAAGGCCCGCTGGAGCACCTCTCCCGCACCCTCGTCGAGCTCCCCAGTGGCGCTGACCAGAATCGAGCTGCCACAGCGCTGGACGTCAACGTTGATCAATGTGCTGCTCCCGTCACCCGAAGGCTCCGGACCCACGGGGCCCCATCCTGCCGCGCCGCGGCGAGGGCTGGTGCGCGGCGCGCTGAAGCGCCGGCACTCGGGCCGGGGCCGGGTTGCACCGGCCTTCTACTCTGAGGTGATCGGGCTCCCGGCCAAGGAGGCAGAAACGTGAACCTGGTCGGTATCCAGTTCGGCGAGATCGAACTGCCCCGGCTCCCCAACTGCGGGACCCAATTCTGATTGATGATGCTCGGCCCGGCAGCGGTCTCCTGGACTCTGGAAGGGGTGGCCGGTGCACCTGCACCGCACCGGCCGTGCCAGCTGCACGGAGCAGGGGAGCCTGATCGCTGCTACATCGTGTGGCGGAACCCCGGGCTAGCCTCGCCTGATCAGTCCTAGCTGTGTTAGCAGCCGGTGTGGGTGGCCGTGCCTATAGGTACGTCGTTGCGGAGTTCGAAGAACGAACGTTCGGGCGAGCTGGCGTACGTATTGATGGCCTGTGTGGAGATGTCGAGGCAGAACGGCTTCTCGATCGGCTTTCGGCTGCTGGCCCGCTGGAGTTCGAGCACGCCGTCGTAGCGTCCTGCCTTGACGGACCAGCCGAGGGCGTTGAAGAGGATCGTCGGCTGCTGGGGGCTGTCCTGGCTGACCACGAAGGGGCATGAAGAGGTGGACGTTGCCTCCCGGCCCTCGAGGCTCGATCCGCACCAGATGGGGCAACGTCACATCCACTTCGGGCTGCCGCAGCACGATGAAGTTGTACAGCGAGACGGCCAATGCGACGAGGCTGGTGAGCGTGGTGATCCTGCTGGGAGGCCGTCCAGCCGCTCGCCGCCAAGGGCTGGCGGCTGTGGCACCCCCTGAGACCCGACCCGGGCCGAAGCCCTTCCGGTGCGACTGTCGTCGGCCCAGGCCCACATGGGCTTGCCTAACTGTGACTGCTCGAGATAGCTGTCACGTCGCAGCGACAGATGTCACCTAGATCGCCGGTTCTTCCGGCGAGATGGCCTCGCGTCCGCGCAGCCGTGAAGCTCGGGGCGAAAGAGGTGGACCTGGGCGACATCGTGAAGGGCTACGACACCGGCGAGGAGACCAAACTAAAGGTGGCGGCGGGACCCGGCCCAGCCGCAGGTCCCAAGCGGCCCGCGCATCGGCGGTAGTCCGGTCCATAGGGGAGTTTCGTCACGCGGGTGACGGGTTTCGTGACGTGCGTGCGGTGTTGTCCTCCGGTAGTGCTTCCGGGGATTTTCGTGTGCGGTAGGCGCTGGAGCGGCATTTGGGGGAGCAGTAGCGGGCCGGTCGGCCGGTGGATCCTGGGGTCCGTGCGGGCAGGCTCCCACCGCAGACCGGGCACGAGGGTGCAGGGCCGGGCCGGGCGGTGTCCGGGGCGGCTTCCATAACGGGGGCGGGGGCAGGCGGTGGCGGCGGCGGGGATGCCGAATGGTGGGTGAGTCCTTGTCGTTCGGCGATGACGCCTGCTTCGAAGCGGCTGCGAGCACCGAGGGTCTCAAGGAGTTCGGAGACGTGCCGGCGGCAGGTACGCAGGGAGATACCGAGGCGGCGGGCGATGGTGTCGTCCTTGAGGCCTTTGGCGAGCATGACGAGGATGGTCCGCCTCATGGTCTGGGAGACGCCTTGTGCGGCGTGGGGGCCGGTGGCGTAAGGGGTGGCGTGGGCCCAGTCGCGTTCGAAGACGTCCAGGAGGTAGGCGAGGAGGTCGGGTTCGCGGATGATCAGGGCGCCGCCGGACTGGGCCGGGAGCAGCGCCAGGACCTGGTCCACGATGATCATTTGGGGGAGTACTTCGGGCAGGGTGCGGATCTGGGCGCCGGCGGCGACGAGGTGTTCGGCGTGGGTGCGGGTGGGCTGGTCGAAGCGGATGGCGTGCTGGTAGAGGCTGCGCATGCGGATGCCGCGCTGGAGGAGGGCGAGGTCGCGGGGGAGTGCTTCGCGCAGGGCGGCAGGTGGGAAGGCGCCGCCGTGCTTGGACACCAGGACCTCGCTGCGGCAGGAGTCGATGACGTCGGTAAGCAGGGTACGGACGGCGAACTGGTCGGGCAGGTGGTCGATGGTGCCCTGCGGGAAGGCGTGCTGGCGGGCCTGGAGGTAGACGGGCATCAGGGCCGCGAGGCCGTCGTGCTGCTCCTGGATCTGGCGGCGCTGGGTACGCAGGGCTTCCTCTTGGGCGCGGAGGGCGGCGTCACGGTCGGAGAGCAGTTGGCCGGCGGCGGCCTGGGGGCTCACCGGCTGCCAGCGCACGCCGGGATCCCCGGTGGTGGCGGGGACTTGTTGGAGGAGGCAGGCATCGAGGAGGGAGTCCAGCGCCTGGTGGCTCTCGTGCTCGCTGATTCCGGTCTCGGCGGCGGCCCGGGACAGGGTGGCGGGGGTGAGTCTCTGGTGGACGACGGTCCAGCGGTAGAGCAGTACCGCGGCGCTGCCCAGTTCGGGTATGCCCGCTGCCACGCTGTCACCTGGTGTTTGGTCCATGGGACCCCTCCTAAAAGTGCATGGCACACACATGATGCCCCGGGGGGCTGCCGCGGTCGGCGCCGGGTCGGCACAGTGGTGATCACAGTCGGCACAAGCGGCTGGCGACCAGAGCACGACACCGGCGGACCGACCGCTGCCGGGCTACACAACAGGAGTTGACGCACATGCGGGGAAACACGGCCCGGGCCCTGGTGGCCCTCGTACTGGCCGCGGGCATCGGATGGGGCGGCGCCGCCGCCTCCGCCGCTTCGGACGGGACCGGCGCCGGACACCGCGTCAGTGCTGACGCGGAACTTCCCGGGTGGCTCGACCCCGGCAAAGACTGCCCCGTGACGACCGCGTGGGGCAACGAGACCTGCCCGCCCAGGCAGTACTAGGCGGTGCGGTCCGCCTCGTTAGCGGACCGTCAGCGGTCCCTGAAAGAGTCCCCCAACTCATCTCCTGCCTGAGAAAGGCGCCGACCTTGCCGCGCTCCCACGTTCTACACCCACGCACCAGCACGCTCACCACGCTGATGGCGATGGCCACGCTCGTCGGCTTGCTGATCGGCCTGCCGGCATCGCCGGCCGCAGCGGACACGCCCAATGCCCACACCATCGCGACCTACAACTCGCAAGGCGCCCGCTGGTCGGACGTCCGGCAGCTCAGCAATGAGAACGACATCGTCGCCGTCCAGGAGGCGGGGTCGGAACCGAGTTTGTACGGCATGGTGTTCCAGCAGTCCTACAACCGCAGCGGCTACACCGTCCGCCTGTATCGCTGGGGCAGCCGCTACGTGTACTGGATGAGTCCGCTGGGAGACACCCGGGTCAACCTCGCCATGGTTACCCACACCATGGCCCACGAGGTCTACGTTGCCCCGCCCGGCAGGGCCGGCGCCCGCCCCGCGCTGGGTCTGCGCATGGACGACGACATCTACTACAACGTGCACGCGCTGGCTTCGGGAGCGCACAATGAAGCAGAGGAGCTGGTACGCCAGGTCCGCAACCAAGCGACCGCGGCGGGCCGCGCGTGGACCGTCATGGGCGACTTCAACCGTGACCCGGACCAGGGCATGCACCATCTCGCCGCGGGTCTGGGCGCCCAGGTCTACCACACCGGCCTTGCAACCCAACAGAGCAGCGGCGAACTCGACTACATGATCTCCTCGCGCGCGCTGGGGAACTACCGCGGGGTACGTATGGGCGGCCGCGGCTCCGACCACTACCCGGTCTACTTCCGCACGCAGTTGGTGGCGAACGGGTCCGTGGTCGAGCTGACCAGCGACAGCGACCACGACAAGTACCTCACGTTCGAACGCGGGAGCAACGCCAACGGCACGCACCTGGTCTCCGGCACCTGGAGCCCCATGAAATCCCAGTGGAAGCTGCGCAGCATTCCCGGCGGCGGCAAGTATGACTTCAACTTCGTCAACAGGTCGACCGGCAAGTGCATCGACGTCGACAACGGCCGCTTCGCGAAGAGCGGCGATGCCCTCAACGAATGGGACTGCGAGGGCCAAAGCTCCCAGGTCTTCTCCATCTACTACTGGGGCGAGGAGCCGGGGGCCTGGATGATCAAGCAGAAGAACACCGAGTTGTGCGTGAACACCACGGCCACCAAAACCAAGGTGCTCAGCCTGTGGCCGTGTGCTCAGGCCACCCCCAACCAGCGCTTCGTGCCGCACTTCTACGGCTAAGGGTTGGCCCTTAACTGCTGGTCACGGGTGAGATGATCACGTTGTGACTGGTGTGATCACGGCGTCGGAGCCGTCCTTGACAGCCCCGGTCACCGGGCTGAGCCCGCGTCAGTTCGGCAAGCCGATGGCGGTGTTGCGGCGCGAGGGTGCAGATCCCGTCCGCAAGGGCCGGCCGTGGGGCCTGCCGCTGGAGGACCGGGTCCTGCTGGTCGCGGCGTACTGGCGGACGAACCTCACTCTGCGGCAACTGGCACCGCTGTTCGGGGTGTCGAAGTCGGCTGCGGACCGGTCCTGGAATGCGAGAGTGGCCGACTCCGTCACGAGGCCGGTCCCGGCACCCAAGGGGTGCCGGGACCGGCCTCGTCATGCGGGAATGCGATCAGGCGGGGCGGCCGCCGAAGGGGGCGCCAGTGCCGTAGTAGGTGCCCAGCTCCTCCCGGTAGCCGCCGTCGCCGAGGTGCTTGTCCCGGTGGAACTCGGGGGCGTTCTTGATCTGCTCCTTGGAGCGGTCGACGAAGATCTTCTTGTCCTCCGGGTCGACCTTGACGACGGTGCTTGCCGGCAGCAGGACCTCCTTGCCGAAGATCCATACACCGGTGTCGACCACCAGATAGGCGTCACCGACCTCGTCGGAGTGCTTGTCGACCTTGCCGATGTTCCCGTCGGTCGCCTCGACCTTGTAACCGGTCAGATCGGTACCGGTCAGGTGGCCCGACGTCGACTTGTAACTCCACACATGTTCAGTCACGCGAAAACAACTCCTCGGTCAATGGAAGGCAGCGGGAAAACGCTTCCGCGCCGTTCTTCCTTGTGCCGTTCTTCCTTGTTCCGTACGTCGTACTTGGCGGATGCGCTGTCTTCCACCTGGACGCTCGCCTGCCCCGCTTCCACCGCTGCACGCACCCGGGTCGAACCAAAATTGCGGGACCGGGACGGCCGTCGGTCTTTGGAGGAGAGCAGGGTGCCTGTTGCGTCGCGGCACCGCCCCGGTCGCCACCATGCAGTCTCCGAACTGCGGTGTTGCCGGCCGGCTACCACCGGTACCAGCGGCCGCTACGACCCTTGGGCCGGGCGACGAAGCCGATCAGCCAAAGGATCAGGACTGCGATAGCCACCCACCAGAGAATCTTCACCGCGAAACCCGCGCCGAAGAGGAGAAGGACCAGCAGGAGAACGAGAAGCAAGGGAACCATGGTTATCAACCTCCGAAGCGCCATGTGCCCGACCACACCCAGGACATGCATTCGATTCTTCTTCGTTTTCTTGTACTGATGGCTGGGCAGGAGATTCCGCCTGTATTTTGCGACGGTGCGAAGGATCCGTGTCGTGCGCGGAGTATCGGGGAGACTGTGTTACGCCACTTGGCCCCACCCTCCGACCGGTGAAGCGTCCAACGGGCAGAACATCGTCCATGGACAGCAACCACGAGATGGATCCGGCACACCAGGTTCCGGACGGTGTCGACGAGAAGACGGTGCGCGCTCTGGGCGCGCTTTCAAAGGCGCTGGAAACGACGGAGCGGGCCCGCGGTCACCTCTACGGGTTCCACCAGCTGACCGGGACTGCGGACTTCGAGCTCGGCGACGCGGTCCGGCTCCTGCGCGAGGCGGGACACGAGGAGCAGGCCGATCGGGTGGAGCGTGAAATCGTGGGCCGCAACGTCATCCCGGGCCACTGGACGTTCCAGATCGTCGAGGCTTACAACTCCACCTATTACCAGCCCTTCGTCGCAGTGGAACGTGACGTCGTCGACGAGGTGGCCGGTGGGCGGGGCCACCTCCTGGAGGCCCGCCTCAAAACGATCCGCCGAACTCCCCACCATCCTGACCACACCGCAACGCCCCCCTCGTGAAAGAAGGCCCGCCTCGGCTCATGGTGTGCCGCGGGCTCCGACGGCATGTGGGCAGGCCACGGGCCCGCCCAGCGCACCGCTGACGGCCACGGCAGCCATCCCGGTCAGGGTCCACCCCGGATCCCTCGTCGAGCGGCCGCGGATCCGCGCAGCCAGTGACGCGGTGTAGCAGGCCACCGCAGCAGCGTGGGAGGCCTTCACCGGGGAGAACGTGCAGGGCGGTGGCATGGTCGAAGGGAGGCAGGGCAGGTGCGGAGCATCTGACGGTTCGATCCACAGGCGGCGACATGCGAAGCGTAGGCGTGGAAGAAGAGCTGCTGCTCGTGGACGCGCACAGTGGTGCCCCGCTCGCTGTGTCGGGGGCCGTGCTGGCGGCGGCGGAGCGCTCGGCCTGGCAGCGTCCCGGCACGGGCGGTCGACGGGACCACGAGTTCGAGAAGGAACTACAGAAGGAGCAGCTGGAGTTCGCCACTAAACCCGTCACCGAAATGGGTGAACTGCAAGAGGAGATCGTCCGCATCCGCCGCGAGGCGGCCCACCACGCGGCGAGTGCCGGCGCCGTGGTGGCGGCGGTCGCGACGTCCCCGCTGCCCGTCAAGCCGTCACTGAACGTCGGGCGACGCTACCGGTGGCTGGGCGAGCAGTTCGGACTGACGGCGCAGGAGCAGCTGACCTGCGGGTGCCACGTCCACGTGTCGGTCGCCTCGGACGAGGAGGGCGCCGCCGTCCTGGACCGCATCAGGCCCTGGCTGGCCGTCCTGACCGCGATGAGCGCGAACTCGCCGTTCTGGCAGGGCGAGGACAGCGGGTACGGAAGCTACCGCAGCCGGGTGTGGAACCGATGGCCGTCCGCCGGCCCGGTGGACATCTTCGGCTCTGCAGACCGCTACCACGAGCAGATCCGCGCGATGCTCGACACCGGAGTGCTGCGCGACGAGGGCATGATCTACTTCGACGCCCGCCTGTCGGCCACCTACCCCACCGTGGAGGTCCGGGTGGCCGACGTCTGCCTGGACGCCTCGACGCCGGTCCTGCTCGCCGCCCTCATCCGCGGCCTGGTCGAGACGACGGCCCGCGCCTGGCAGGACGGGCAGCCTGCGGCCCGGATCGGTACGAGTCTGCTGCGACTGGCCTCCTGGCGGGCCGGACGCTCCGGACTGGACGGACCCCTGCTGCACCCCGAAACCATGAGGGAGACGTCTGCCGAAGACGCAGTCGAGGCCTTGTACCAGTACGTGCGCGAGGCGTTGAACGACCACGGCGATGACGAGCGGGTCCGGGAAGGCATCGCGCACCTGCACGAACGGGGGAACGGCGCCCGCACGCAGCGCCGACTGCACGCAGACGGGCACGAACTCGCATCCGTCGTCACTCGGTGCGCAGAGATGACGATCAAGCCGTGAGGCGCTGCGGCGGCTCGGGCAGGACCGGTGTCCGTGGCCGATGCGAGGTGGGGGCCGAACCGGGCAGACGCGGGGCATACGGACGTGCCGGAACGCAGTGCGCGATGAGCAAGACCAGGAAGCACGACCCGGTACCTACCCCCCGTCGCAGGATCCCGGCGAGAGCGGCGACCCGGCGGCCCGCCAGGAGCCGGAGGACGCGGTGCTTCCCACACAATCAGGCAAGGCCGGCGACGCATTGACTCCGAGCAGCGATGTGCAGCGTCGAGCCGCCGAAAAGGCGAAGGCTGCCGGCCAGGACACCTGACCGAGGGCCGTAGTACTCCCGGCCGAAGCGGCTGCGCGAATGCCCGGGCGTTACCCAGCACTGCGGTTCCGGGCGGCTCCTGGCCCTATGTCAAACGCGTTGGGCGCGGTGGAGGAGGGCGTGGAGGCCGTGGGCGCGCAGAGTCGTCACCCCTTCGGCCGGCCCACACACTTCGAGGGGGGCGCCGGATGAGCTGATGACGGACGGCCACGAAGACTCCTTCTGCTTCCGGAGCGGCATGGGCATGGCGCGGCGCGCGGTGCGGCCGGAGCGATCGGCAGGGGAACGAGGCTGGCCCCGGCCCGAGAGCGCGTCGCGCCGTCAGTGGCCGAGGGCGTTCTCGAGCTGCTGCTTGGTCATTGTGGAGCGGCCCTCGATGCCGCGCTTCTTCGCCTCCTGGTAGAGGTCGTCCTTGGTGCGCTCGGACGAACCGCCGCCGCCACGGGACTTCTCGCCGCCGCGCTGCGAGGCGGACTTCCCCTGGGTGGAGCTGCGGCCGGCCGTCTTGCTCTCCCCGGAACGGGCGCGTTCTTTGTTCACCGTTCGCGAGGCCATCTCCTTCGCGCGGCCCTCCGACATGCCGCGCTTCTCGCCGGACTCCTTGATGTGTTCGTACTGACGCTCGCGCTTGGGGCTGGAACCTCGGGGCATGGCGGAACCCTTCATCGATGGTGTGTTGTCACGGTCATGGTGCGCGTACCCCGAGCACGCCGCATCTCGCGCAATTCGGACCAGGAGCCCTCCTCGCGAAGCGGGGCCGTGCCGTTCGTTGCGGCACATGGGGAGACCGGGCCCGATCGTCCGACGGGATGTGTGCGGGCGCGCCACTCCGAGGCCTCTGCCAAGCTCGCCTTGTGCCCGCGGGGACCGGCGTCGCCGCCGTTTCGGAAGGAGACTCGGTGCAGACGTTCCTTCCGTTTCCGTCGTTCGAGGCCTCGGCAGCTGTGCTGGACGCGCGAAGGCTCGGCAAGCAGCGGGTCGAGGCCATACAGGTGCTGCGCGGCCTGGTCGTTCCGGGATACGGATGGCGCAGGCACCCCGCAGTGCGGATGTGGGCGGGGTACGAGGAGGCACTCGTCCGCTACGGGTTGCAGATCTGCGGCGTGTGGACCGCGGCGGGGCGCGCCGATACCTGCGCCGCCACCCTGGTCCAGGACTTCGGGGCGTGGCAGGCGGGGGGAGCCCTGCGGACGCAGGAGCAGTTGGCCGCCGACGGGGACCTGCCACAGTGGCTGGGTGCACCGGACTTCCACCGAAGCCATCAGTCCGCGCTGCTGCGCAAGGATCCGGACTTCTACCGGGAGCGCTTCCCGGGCGTACCGGACGACCTGCCGTACGTATGGCCCCGGTCCGACCGGGACACGGACAGGGTGCCGTGAGGAACATCGACCCGCAGCTGTGCGAACAGGTCGCCGCAGGCCTCGGACTCCCGGCCGCCGCCACCGTGCCGCTCGTCGCCGCCGACCTCAGCCCCACTCTCTCCCAGATGGGGGGCACCTGGCCGACCGATGGCCGCGTCATCGGCATCATCGCCGACACCGCGGCCGACCCGGACGGCGTACGGACCGCCCGGCAGGCCGTCCTCGACGCAGGCATGGTGCCCCTCGCCATCGCCCCGACGGCGGCGCCCCCGACCCCGACGGCGACCCGATCACCATCCAGCGGACCTACGCCACCGCCCGCTCCACCGAATTCGAGTGCTCGCCGGCGTGCCCCAGGCCGGCGCGGACGCGTACGGCGCCCGCGACGCCAAGGCCCGTACCGTCCGGCCCCCGCAAGCCGTCGACCCGCGCGTCCTCCCGCTCCTCACCGAGGCGTACCGGCACGGCAAGGCCATTGGCGGCTGGAACGGCGCGGACCAGCTGCTCGAGACCGCCGGCATCACAGCCGACGACCCGGGGATCGCCCTGGAGGAACACGGTGCGGCCGTGGTAGAGACCATTGCCGCGGCCCTGGCCGAGCATCGGGCCTGGGACAGGTTCCCGCCGGCTGTCTGGGAGGCCGGGCGGGAAACAACGAGAAAGGGCCTACCGGGGCCTCTGCGGTGAGCCCGCTCCCGCCCGCCGCCCCCTTCGTCCGGCGGATTACGACCTCCGCCTCGGCCCCGATCTCATCGGCTTGGCCTTCATCCGTGTTTCCCTCTCCGATTCCGTTCGATGGTCCAGCATCCTCGAAATCGGCAGCGGGACCGGCGCGCTCGCTCTGCACCGTGGGACTGGTCGGTCCAGCCGTTCGCGATCACCTCGTACAGGAGGCCGTTCATGAGCGCGAGGTTGGTCCCCGGCTTCGGCTGGAGATGCGCGGTGGCCGCATCGGGCACCGGTCCGGGACGGGGATCCACGCACAGCAGGACCGGCGGCTCAGGCCCCGCGAGGCGGCCCAGGACCCGGCTCCACAGCACGCCCTGGGTCTCGGCCATGTCGTGCCCGAACAGCGCGATGGTGTGGGGCGTGGTCGATGTCGGAGGACGATCCGGGCCGGCCGTCGCAGCCGAAGGACTCCTTGAGCGCCTCGCCGGCCGTGGGCGTGCACAGCCGGGTGTTCCCGTCGAGATGCTTGGTCCCCCAGACCACCACGGGCGAGGACGGCCGGCGCGTAGTACTCCTCCAGGAACAGCTGCCCGCTGCTGTAGAGGCCGATCGAGCCGGGACCGGGGCTGTCGAGGAGTGCGCGCGTACGCTCCGCGACGCGGGCCATCGCGGTGTCCCAGTCGGCTTCGCGCAAGATACCGTCCTCCCGGATCAGCGGCCTGGTCAGCCGGCCGGGGGAGCCGATGGCCTGCCAGCCGTACAAATCCTTGGGGTCGAGGCGGCCGCGGTTGACCCGTTCGCCGACCACCCCCCGGACACCGACGAGCCGGCCGTCCCTCACCGCCAGCTCCATAGCATCGCCATTCGAATGGAGATTCGAGGCCGTCTGGACCCACCGGTCGACGTCATCGCCGCCACTGTCCCCGGCGAGGTACTGGTCCACCCGAGCGGGCCAGGAACCCCCGCGCCTGTCCGGGGTGAGGCGCTCCCACGGATCAGCGATACGCCCAGCCGGAACGGGTTCCGTGTTCATGCGCAGCCCCACGCCCGTGGTGCGTTGCTCCGGGGCTCGGAGTGGCTCCTTCCGGTGCCCGGCGCCGCTGAAGGTGGTTGACCTCGGGTTGAGGGGGCAGGGGCACCACCGGGGGATGCCAGGAGAGGAGAATGCTCATGACCCCGAAGTCGCACCCCAAGCACGGAGAAGGGCCCAGCCGACACGAAGGGACCGAGCAACACGGATGGTCGGTTGACGTCGACTCCACGCACACGCAGGACAACCCCAGCGCCCGGCGCTCCTTCGACACGCCGGAAAAGAACCAGGGGACCACGCGTAAGGACCAGCCCTCGCGCAAGGCCGACGAGGGAACCCCGGTCGAGTCCACTTCGCGAAGCGGAGAGGACCTGGCCGGCAAGGGCCAGAAGGGCCACCACGACCTGGGGCCCCGAGGGCGCTCACAGCGCCCCAGCGGCGGCAAGGACCCCTCCGCGTTCACCGGCGTCGACCCGCAGGACGGGTCGAAGCGGCTCAGGAAGGGTTGACCCGCCCGCCACCGCATCATGGTTCGCCCGGACGGGCTCCGGGTGGACCGGCCGCCGTCCCGGAGGCGGTCGAAGAGGTTCTCCGCCAGGCCGGAGAAGGCCTCCACCCGGATGTCGTTGAGACGGAAGACGATCGGTGCCCACGAATTTTCTGCCCGTGGATGGTGTGGGTGACGTCTTGGACGATGCCGGTGCCGGCGTGGGTGAAGGTCTCGAAGTGGCCTTTGCCCTGGCGCTTGGTGAGGTACCGGGGCGGTGGGGTCGCCGCCCCGGTGAGGGTCATCAGGCCTGCGGCGTCGGCCTGGGCGAGGACCCGGCCGAACCAGCCGCACTCCTCGGGACGCACGGGGTAGGCGCCCGGCGGTTCCTCGTTCGGTTCGATCGGCGCGTCGATGCCGGGCCGGATACCACGGTCCTCGACGGGAGACCCGAGGTGCAGGTCCTTCGCATCCCCTAGGGTGCCGTCCCCCGGGGCGTGGAGCAGGTAGAGCGTGATGCTCTCACTCTTCCTGGGGAGCAGCGTGGTGCCGAAGACGAGCGCTGGTGTCTCGGTGTACGAGCGATGTGGATACCTTCCACGTCGGCGGAGGCGGTGGTGAGCTGCTTGTGGACTTGGCCGGCTTTGCCGTGAGTGCCCTTGCAGCTGACCGGAATGACCCGGGATGGATCGCCCGGCTTCCAGAAGCCCGGAGGCGCGGGGCACTGCTGTGTCCTGCCTCCCTGCCGGTCAGCTCCCACCCGGCCCGCATGGCCATCTCGGCGCCGATGACCGAGACGGAGTGATCCCGACCTCATCGACTCCCACATACGGCACACCGTGGAATCTGCTCCTGGACCGCTCCCGCGTCCTGGCAGGTCGCCGCCGGCCACACCGGCGTCGTCGGCCTCGCCTACCGGCTCTCCGAAGGCAACGCCCGGCTCGTGACGGCCCACGGCATCCCCACCGCCGCGTTGTCCACCGCACCCACACGGCTGATCACCCGGTCGGCTGAAACCGGCGCAGACCGCTCGCTCCCGGGCTCGGCCGCGACGGGCAGCGCGGTGCGAGGCGGCACCGGGCTTCGGCGGTCCGGTGAACGGGCCCGGCGGCTCCGTGGCGCTGCGTACGATGCCGCGGAGACCATCGAGCCCATCACGACCGAAGGACAGATCCATGGCAGAGCGCTACGACTGCTCCGAGTCATCCGAACGCGCTGCCGGGCTGCGCGAGGCGGCGTCGGCCGTACGAGGTGGCCGACTCGTGGTGCTGCCCACCGACACCGTCTACGGCATCGGCGCCGACGCCTTCGACAAGCGGGCGGTGGCCGCCCTGCTCGCGGCCAAGGGACGGGGCCGGCACATGCCCTCACCCGTCCTCGTCGGCTCCCCGGAAGCCCTGGACGACCTCGTCACCGACTTCCCCGACACGGCGTGGAAGCTCGTCGAGGCCTTCTGGCCCGGAGCACTCACCCTCGTCGCCCGGCACCAGCCGACGCTGAAATGGGATCTCGGAGACACCGCCGGGACGGTCGCCGTCCGCATGCCGCACCACCCCCTCACCCTCGAACTCCTGGGCGACACCGGCCCGATGGCCGTCTCCAGCGCCAACCTCACCGGTCACCCCGCCCCGCAGGACTGCGATGCCGCCCAGGGCATGCTCGGCGACAGCGTCGCCGTCTACCTCGACGGCGGCCCGACCCCCGCCTCCGTACCGTCGTCGATCGTCGACGTGACCGGCCCCGTCCCCGCCCTCGTCAGGGCCGGCGCCCTCACCGCCGAAGAACTCCGCACGGTCATCCCGGACTTGCGCGCAACCGGCTGAACCCGCCCGCTCAGTACCCGATGCGTTCGGCCGCTGTCGTCTGCGCGGCGCTGGCGGCGCCCTGCACGCCGCTCGTCCAGTCCAGGATCCGGACCGCCGCGCCGGCGGCCTCCGTGCCCCGGCAGTGCGCGTGGTGCCTGTGGGCGATGCCGTCCAGGTCGAGGCGGGAGGCGAAGGCGGGATGTGCCGCCAGCCGCCGGGCGTACGACCACACGTGCGGGTGGTCGGTGATGCGGTAGACCGCCGCGGCGTCCAGGTGCCAGCGGTGCACCGTGTCCAGCTGCACCAGCGTCACCCACACCTGCACGTCCGCGGCCGTGAGCTCCTCGCCGAGCACGTGCCGCGTGGAGGCGAACTGCCGCTCGAGTACGCCGAGTCCGCGCAGCAGGGTGGCCAGCGCGGTGTGGCGCTCCGCCGCGTCGGTACCGGACCGGCCCGCGCGCTGCGCCGCCGCGTTGATGTCCTGCTCGCAGAGCCGGCCGATGGCCTCGATCCGCTCGTCGGCGCCGTCCGGGTACAGGCACGGGCCGCGGGAGCCGAAGCGCCGGCCCAGGTCCTGGAGGATGTCGGGGGAGTGCGTGCTGACGATCCGTCCGGTCCAGCCGTCGCTGAGCACCGGGGCTGCCGCCGGTCCGGGATGCTGGTGCGCACTCGCCTCGTACAGCGGGCGCAGCGCCAGGTGCCCGCCGTCGGGAGCGTCGGGCACGGCGGACAGCAGCGTCACCGGGAGGACGTCCTCCAGGCCGAGCAGGCTGTGCGTGATGGCGATCCGCAGACAGCTCGGACACGACAACGCGAGATGGAGCCGGTAGCGGTGCGGCACGGCGGGATAGCCGCTGCGCGCGTCGCGGCCGACCCTGCCGCGGAAGGAGGACACGGCAAGCGGGGAAGTGGCGGACATGCGTCTCCCTGGGAGTGCTCGGTCACGGGCGTACGGCGACGGCCCGCGACGGCTTCGGCGCGTGCGGGACCTGGCAGCTGGGTGCGCGGAGGGTCAGGGGCGGGCGGCCGCGGGGCCGCCGGGGTACCGGGGACTCATCGCACTGCACACGCGCAGGAGGTCGATGTGGCGTCGGGACGTCAGCAGCGGCGACGGCAGGACGACGGCGCTACGGACGCCGTCGGTGCCGCGGTCCAGCGCAGAACAACCCATGATTCCCTACCGGTTCACCAGGATTCGCTGTTCTGGAGTCTCGACGCGTGTCCGGGCGCTGTCAAGACGGCCGTGTCAATGTGGCGGCCGCGCGTTGTCGGCGGCCACGCGGAAGCCGATGTTGCCGGTCGAGCTGTCGGGCGTGTTCGAACTGCGTGCGGCGACGCGGTAGCGGTTGCAGTACGAGTCGTGGCAGAGGTAGGAGCCGCCGCGCATCACGCGGCTGGTTCCGGGGGCGAACCAGTCGGCGCACCACTCCCACACGTTGCCCACCACGTTGTGGAGGCCGAAGCCGTTGGGACGGAAGGAGTTCGCGGGTGCCGTCCCCTCGTAGCCGTCCTCCGCGGTGTTGAGGGTGGGGAACTCGCCCCGCCAGATGTTGCACATGTGCCGCCCGTCTGGCGAGAGTTCGTCGCCCCAGGGGTAGCGCCGCTGCTCGAGGCCGCCGCGGGCCGCGTACTCCCATTCGGTCTCGGTGGGCAGTCGGGTCCCGGACCAGGCGCAGTACGCCTGCGCGTCGTTCCACGAGACGTGGACGACGGGGTGGTTCTGGCGCGCGGTGACGGACGAGCCGGCGCCCTCGGGGTGGCGCCAGCTCGCGCCGGAGACCGCCCGCCACCAGGGAACGGCCGCCACGGGCGGGGACACGGCCGCGACCTCGTCGGGCAGGAACCCGCCGAAGACGAAGGAGAAGCCGAAGTGCTCGGCTTCGGTGACGTGGCCGGTGGCCTTGACGAAGGTGGCGAACTGGGCGTTGGTCACCGCCGTGGGGGCGATGCGGAACGGGTCGACGGCGGCCTCGCGTACGGGTCCTTCGCCGTCGGCGGGGAAGCCGTCCGGGTCGTCGGTGCCCATGAGGAAGCTCCCGCCCGGCAGCTCGATCAGCCGGCGGGCGGCCCGCTGGGCGGCCGTGGCACGTGGCAGTGGTGCCGGGGAGAGCACGACGGTCGTCGCGTCACCGTGTCCGGGGGTGCAGCAGGAACGCATGGCGGCTCCGTCGGTGTGTGTGGGTGGGTGGGGGCGTGTGCCGGGGGGGGGGCGGGGGGAGGAGGGGGAGGATGGGGGGAGAGGGGGGGTGGGTGCTGGGGTCGTGGTGGGGGGGGGTGAGAAGGGGGGAGGAGCCGGTGTATGT
>NZ_JBVIGX010000059.1:0-1923 GCF_055570595.1 Streptomyces sp. NPDC031132 | reverse complement strand
GGGGAGGGGGGGAAAGAGAAAGGGGAGGGGGGGTGGGGGGGGGGGGGGGGGGGGGGGGGGGTGGTCCCCCCCCCCCCCCCCCCCCCCCCCCCCCCCCCCCGGCCGGATCGTGCTACGCGGTGCGGTCCGCGGCGAGCGCGGCCGCCAGGGCGGGGATGCCCAGGTTCTGCTCGTCCGCCGGGGTGACCTGGTACAGCTTGTTCGTCAGCTGGTACGGGTCGCCCGCGAGGTCGTAGTACTCGCGGAACTTGACCTGTCCCGTGCCGGACACCGTGCCGTTGCCGTCGGTGGTGAGGTCGTGGTACTCGGTGTACTGCTCGTTGTTGGCGACGTACGACGACCAGGTGGGCGGGCCACCCGCGTTGGCGCCCTGCGCCCACCACTCGACGAGCAGGTGGTCGCGGCTGTACGAGGAGAGCAGGGACCTGCCGTCCACCGAGTGGGCGGGGTGATCCCGGCCGCGTCGAGGACGGTGGGGGCGATGTCGATGTTGGCGGTGACGCGGCTGTCCGTGGTCCCCGCACCCAGGCCGCCGGCCGGCCAGGAGAGGTAGAACGGCACCTCGTGCGCGGGGCGGTACGGGACCGACTTCTTGGTCCATCCATGGTCGGCCCAGCCGAAGCCGTTGTCGGCTATGTAGATGACCAGGGTGTTGTCGAGCTGCCCGAGCGCCCCGAGCTTGTCCTTGAACGCCTGGACGGTGTCGTCGACGGTGAGCAGGGTGCGCAGCTGCTCCGCGCGGATCTGCTTCCCGTCGGCGAGCGTCCCGGTCGCGTTCCGGATGTAGGCCGGCTTGTCGCTGCGGTCGTTCTCCGGGACGGAAGGCCTGCCGTTCCAGTCCGGCACGGCCGTCCCGGCGTACTTCGCCTCCGGGGTGCGCGGACCGTGGGAGGCGTACGGGGTGACGTACGCGAACCAGGGCCGCGTGTCGGCGGCCGCCTTGTGGAGGAAGTTCAGCGTCCGGTTCTTGATGACCGTGGGTGGTGTAGCCGTCGATCGTCTGCACCGTGCCGTTGACGTTCCACTGCGCGTCGACGTAGCCCGGCTGGAGCAGGGCGAACTCCTCGAAGTGCGGCGGATTGTCCGACAGGGTCCAGGAGTTGAGCCACTTGCCGAACAGGCCGGTGCGGTAGCCGGCCTGCTTCAGGTACCGGGGCAGGGTCGTGCTCTGGTCGAGCCGGTAGGAGGCCTGGTTGTTGCGGACGCCGTGGTTGTGGGCGTAGCGGCCGGTGAGCACCGACGACCGGGACGGCGAGCAGAGCGGGGTGGTGACGTGCCCGTTGGTGAACTTCACGCCCTGGTCGGCCAGCCAGGCCGTGGTCTTCGGCAGCGCCCATTCGGTGTGCTTGGGCTGGTCGTCGGTGACGATGAGCAGGATGTTGGGCCGGGTCGCGGCGGCGGCCGGACCGGCTGCCGCCACCTGGGCGATCGCGGGAACCGCCGCGGCGGCCGCGGTGGCCGCCGTACCGGCGAGGAACCCGCGGCGGCTCAGCCGCGGTCTGCTGTTGTCGCTCATGGGATGTCTTCTCCTGGTTCCGCAGCTCGTACGGGCACGGCAGGGCGACTGCCGTGGAGGGATGGAAGAGAGACGGGAGTGGGGCATCGGCCGGCCGGGCCCTTCGGAGGGCGGGCCGGTGCGCGATGCCGGACGGGGACCCTGTGCGAAGGGGCGTGATTACCGCTGCGCCGGGGTGACCGGACACAGAGCGCTCGCCGGCCTGCCCAGATCGAGGTGGCGGCGCGCAGTGAGAAGGCTTCCTGCTGCGATGCCGACGAGGTTAGGGGCGGGGGGCAAGCCGGTCCATGTACGGCATGTGAAACCGTTGGTTCAGCTCTTCACCAGCAGGCCGCGGCTGCGCAGTACCCACCGCTCGACCGGGCTGAAGATGAGCAGGTCGATGGCGATGCCGACCACGAGGATCA
>NZ_JBVIGX010000058.1:0-27905 GCF_055570595.1 Streptomyces sp. NPDC031132 | reverse complement strand
CCCCCCCCCCCCCCCCCCCCCCCCCCCCCCCCCCCCCCCCCCCCCCCCCCCCCCCCCCCCCCCCCCCCCCCCCCCCCCCCCCCCCCCCCCCCCTGTCGCGTACCCGGATCCGACCCCGGCACCCGCGCCTGCACCCACTTCGTTAGCAAAACCCAAGCGTGGCGCCCACATCCGCCCGCGAACGTTAGTAAAGTCCCTCTCATGACTTCGCCCTCGTCTCAGAGCGACCGAGAGAAGGTCGTCTCCAAGCTCCCCCCGTGGCTCCGCCAGGAGTTGAAAATCCGCACCGCGCAGCTGCGGGTGGACATCCAGGACGCCGTCCACCAGGGGATCGCCCACTGGAGCGCTCTCGCCTCAGCCCCCTCCCCCGTCGACACCTCGGGCGCCGAATCGTTCTCCACCTGGCTGCCCGCCGGCCAGTGGGAGTCCTTCCGCGCCGGTTCCAAGGACCGCGGTGTCTCCCTCATCCAGGGTCTGGCCCAAGCGGTCCGCCTCTGGCTGGAGATGAACCCGGCGCCCACGGTCAAGCGGCCCTCCGTCGTACGCCGCATCGTCGTGTGCAACCAGAAGGGCGGCGTCGGCAAGACCGCCATCACCGCCGGCACCGCCGAGGCCCTCGCCGAGGACCCGGAGACCCTCCACCCGGTCCGCATCGCCCGCCAGCTGGCCCGCGCCACGGCGTCCGACGAGGGCAAGCAGAGCGCCCAGCCCCACCCCGAGACGACCCCCCTGGACCTGGAAGACCTCCCGGGCCTCGGCATGCGCGTCCTGCTGGTCGACTTCGACCCCCAGGGCCACCTCACCAAGCAGCTCGGCCAGCAGCCGCTGCCCATCGGCGGCGACAGCCTCACCTGCCACATGGCCGGCGAGGCCAAGGGCCCCCTCGCCGACCTGATCGTCCCCGTCCCGGACCAGCGCTTCGGCAACCGCCTCCACCTGCTGCCCGCCTGTACGGACGCCTTCCTCCTCGACGTCCGCCTCTCCACGGTCCGCGCCCGCGAGGCCGCCCTCGAGCGCGCCCTGGCTCCCGTCGAATCCGATTACGACGTCATCCTCATCGACTGCCCGCCGAGCCTCGGGCTCAGCATGGACGCCGCCATCTACTACGGGCGCCGCCGCGACGCCGAACAGCCGGGCGCCTCGGGCGCGCTGATCGTCGTACAGGCGGAGGACTCGTCGGCCGACGCGTACGACCTCCTCACGTCCCAGATCAACGACCTGCGCGACGACCTCAGCCTCGACATCGACTACCTCGGCCTCGTCGTCAACCTCTACGACGGCCGCCGCGGCTACATCGCGACCTCCTCCCTCCAGGCGTGGATGGACATAAAGGATCCGCGCGTCGTCGCCGTCGTACCGGACCTCAAGGAACAGCGCGAAGCCGTCCGCGTGAAGCAGCCCCTCTTCGTCTACTCGCCCAAGGGCGACCAGGCGATCGCCATGCGCGCCCTCGCTAGGGAGATCTCATGAGCAAGGCCGACAAGCTCGGAGTTTCGGCATCCTTCGCGCGGGCCCAGCCCGTCGGCGTCAGTTCGCGCCGCGCGGCGATCGCGGAGGCCACCGGCGCCCCCACCTCCGGGGTGGTCCCGCCGTCCGAGGTCCCCATCGAGGCCCTCGCGCACAACCCGTTCAACCTCCGCGAGGACCTCACCGAACTCGAGGAGCTGGCCCAGTCACTCGTCTCCCGCGGCCAGCTCCAGCCCCTCGCGGTCGCGACCCGCATGGCCTTCATGGAGGCCCACCCGGGCCAGACCGACGGGCTGGGGCGCGCCCCGTACGTGGTCATCGACGGCAACCGGCGCCTCGCGGCGGCCCAGCTGGCCGGCCTCAAGACCATGCACATCCACGTGAACGACGCCCTGTCCGCCTCCGCGGCGGACATCCTCGAGTCCGCCCTGATCGCCAACGTCCACCGCGTGGACGTCGCCCCCATGGACCAGGCCCGCGCCCTCCAGGAACTCGTCGACGTCCACGGCTCCCAGGCCCAGGTCGCCAAGCGCCTGGGCAAGACGGCGGCCTGGGTCTCCCAGCGCCTGACCCTGCTGAACCTCACTCCGAACCTCCAGGAGAAGGTCGACACGGGCGAGCTCAAGGTCGAACCGGCCCGCCGCATCGGCCGCCTCCCCCAGGAACACCAGGAGGCGGCGGCGGACGAAACCCTCAACACCGTCACCCCTCCCCGCCAACGCGCCCACCCGACGCAGACCGTCAACGGCGTTAACGCCGTTAACGGTCCCCCCTCGCCCCCGTCTCCCCCCTCCCCCCGGATCACGATCGCGACGGACACCCCGGAAACGATCGCGGACGCCCTGACGGCGCACCTCACCCCGGACGACCTGAAGGCCGTCACCGAGCTCCTGCTGCTGCGGCTCTGAGCGGGCACCCGTGGCAGCACCCACGACGGGGGCGCTGACGGCATTAACGCCGTTAACGCCCCCACGTGCGTTTCATGTGCGTTCGATCGTGCGATTCGCATAGGCTGCCCTTGGAGGTACCGATGCCCAACGAACAAGAGAGCCTCTTCGCAGCGGTCGACGCCCTGCTCGAAGAAGCAGCCGCCCAGGACCCGCTCCCGCACCCGGACGAGCGCAAGCGCCTGCGCGAAGCCGCCGGCCTGAGCCAGGACCAGATCGCCAAGGCCCTCTCCGTCCGCCGCGAAACGGTCACCTCCTGGGAAACGGGCCGCACGGCCCCCCGTCCCCCGAAACGAGCCGCGTACGCCCGCCTCCTGGAGGGCCTCTCCGCCCTCCACCCCGTTAACGCCGTTAACGCCGTTAACGCCGAAGCCTCCACCCTCCCGCTCCCCGAGGCCCGCCAGGACACCTCCACCCCGACCCCCACCGCCAACGCCGCCCAGGCCGCGGCGCGCACGGTCGACGCGGACCGGACGGCGGCGAGCACGGTTGACGCAGCTGCCCAGGCCCCGGGACTCACCGTTCACCCCGTTGACGCCACCCCTCCCGCCGCATCGACCGTTAACGGCGTTAACGCCACGCCGCTCACCGTCGACGCCACCGCCGCCCCGGCGCCGAACATTAACGCCGTCAACGCCCCCGCCGACGCCGAGTCCCCAGCCGCACCGGCGGCCCGGGCAGCAACCCCGCGCGCCGCAGGCGCCGCGGCCCCCACCCCCCCGGGGTCCGGGGCGGAGCCCCAGTTTCGGGAAGGGGCGGGTAGGGGAACAGCCCCGCAGGGCCCCACCCCGACGCCCTCCACCGTTAACGGCGTTAACGCCGATGACGCCGAGCCCCCGGCCGCCCCCGCACCCACCCCTGCGACCCCGACCCCGACCGTTAACGCCGTTAACGCCCACACCCCGGCCACACCTCAACGCCCCCGCCGCCGCCCCCACCCCACCCCCCTGGAAGGGAACGGCCCCCTCGCCGTCCTCACCGGCACCGGCCAGGCCCACGCCACCTCCGGCCTCGTCCTCGACCACCCCACCACCGGCGGCCTCCCCGCCCTCCTCACCTGGGCCCTCGGCCCCGACGCCGGCCTCCGCTCCCCCCGCCTCCACCGCAACGGCAAGGACGGCGACCCCCTCCTCGTCCTCACCGCCCCCGCGCTCGAGCTCCTCGGCCTCCCCCCCACCCTCGAGGACCGCCGCGGCCTGCGCCTCCCGGACGACCACCCGGTCATCAAGCAGCTCACCAAGGCCAAGTGGCAGCTGACCCGCCGCGGCTTCGGTCCCTGGCCCCGCATCTACCGCCCCGCCACCCCCTCCACCGGCCGCCAGTGCGTCCAGCTCGCGATCCTCCCGTGGGGCGCCCTCGACCCCCGCGCCTGGGGCGAGGACACCCCCGGCCTCCCCGCCCCGGAACTCGCGGAGCTCCTCACCACCTTCGCCTCCCGCGTCCTCACCCCCCGCGGCTCCACCGCCGTCACGGGCCTCGAACTCATGACGGCGCTGCGCCCGCCCACCCGTGCCGCGAGGGACGAAGCGACCAACACCTGGGTCTCGGCCCCGGTCCCCGGCTCGCTCACCCGCCCCGTCGACCCGGCCCCCCCGGAGGCCCCCGACGAGCACCCGGTGGTCGCCGCCCTCTACCCCCGCTCCCACCAGCGCACCCCGGACGAGGTCCTCGACGAGGAGGCGTACGACTGGATCCGCGACCCGGAGCTCCTCACCGACGCCGAGTGCACCCGCACCCACGCCGTCGGCATCGACGTGAACATGGCCTTCGCCGCGGCGGCCAACCGGCTCCTCGTCGGCCTCGGCCCCGCCACCCACCGCACCGGCCCCCGCTTCGACCCCAAGCTGCCCGGCTGCTGGCTGGCGGACCTCTCCTCCATCACCCTCGACCCCCGCCTCCCCAGCCCCTTCACCCCGCACGGCCGACCCCCCACCGGCCCCGCCTGGTACGCGACCCCGACCCTCGCCTACGCCCAGGAGCTGGGTCACGAAGTCCACCCCACCGAGGCCTGGCTCCGCCTCGACCACGGCCCGTACCTCGACGCCTGGTACACCCGCCTCCGCGACGCCTACATGGCCACGATGGCGGACCTCGGCATCACCTCGACGCTCCCGGAGCCAGAGTTCCTGACGGCGATGGCAGAGCTGCAGCAGCACTCCGACCCGGTTCTGAAGCCGGTCCTCTCGGCCATCAAGTCCACCGTCAAGGGCGGTATCGGCAAGCTCCGCGAACGCCCCCAGGGCGCCGGCTACCGCCCGGGCGAACCCTGGCCCGCCCTCGAACGCCCCACCTGGCGCCCCGACATCCGCGCCGCCGTCATCTCCACGGCCCGCGTCAACATGCACCGCAAGATGAACAAGCTCGCCACGGCCGCCGGCCAGTACCCCATCGCCGTCCTCTCCGACTGCGCGGTGTACCTCTCCGACGGCCCCAGCCCCCTCGACTTCCTCCCCCGCACCCCCGAAGGCAAGCCCCTGCCCGGCGGCTTCCGCCTCGGCGTCAGTCCTGGCATGGTCAAGCACGAGGGCACCCAGTCCCTCCTCTGGGCCGTGCAGATGCTCGACGAGAACCACAACCCCGCGCGCCACATCAAGGGCCACGACGCGGCAGCCGACGGAGAGTAGTCCCCCATGACCCAGATCGACGACAGCCTGACCCGCGCGGACGAACTGCACTTCACCCGCCCCGTCCCCAAGTCGGCGGGCGCCCAGATGCGCTTCCTCGTCAAGCAGCTCAAATCCACCCGGGAAGCGGCCCGCCTGCTCGGCATCTCCCAGCGCACGGTCGAGCGTTACGTCAAGGACCAGATCAAGCACCCCAAGCCGGCCCTCGCCGGCCGCCTCGAGTCCGAGGTGCGCCGCCGCTGGCAGCCCCTGGTCCGCAAGCGCGCCCGCGACAGGGCCGCCTCCACCACCGGCCTGGTCATCGAGACCCGCGCCCGCTTCGGCTTCACCGCCGCCCCCGGCACCACGGACGACGGCCGCATGCGCCGCATCACGCAGCACCTGCCCCCGGAGTACGCGGCCCGCCTCTTCAGCGCCCAGGCGGCCGGCGCCGCCGAGGCGCGGCTCCAGCAGATCGCGGCCGAAGCCCTCCAGGAGATGTACTTCAAGGACAACGGCTCCCGCGCCCAGGGCCTCCTGGTCGAGTTCACCGACATCGACTACGTCGACTTCGCCTTCTGAAACCGCGGCCGGAGGGACCGAAGGGACCAGAGGGACTGAATTTCGCCATTACCGGAAGCGTTTTTCAGCCACCGCGTCCGGAAGGGACCGGAGGGTCTGAAGGGACCACAGGGACCGGAGGGACCGAATCCGCCAACTGTCGGCATCAGACGAAAGCCGGCCTCAGGCAACCGTCGGCGTGGACAGCCCTCGCTGCGACCGCACGGTCTTCCGGCCGACCTGCCGGGGTTCGATCGTCCGGGGGTCCACGGCCTCGCCCGGCGCGCCCTCCCGGTACAGCCCCTCGGGCTCGGCGTCCCGGTCGTGCGGCAGCAGGTAGAAGACGCGCCGCTTCTGCAGGCCGCTGTCGGGGTCGGCTTCCGCGGTGTCGCCGAGCTCGGTGAAACCGATCATGCGCCCGTCGCGGTGGTAGCGCGGCTTCCCGCGGCGGCGGGGGGTCTTGTCCAGGGCCTGGCGCACGTAATCGAGCTCTTCAGGGTCCTCCAGCCACACCACTTTGTCCTCGTGGGCGAGATCGCTTGAAGTCAGTAGCGAGCTCATGGCCTGGATCCTTCCTCGTTCACGTAGGCCCTTCCAGGCCCCTTGTTCCGCCACGCCGCGAGCGGCGCCGAAGCCGGTATCCGGCAGGCCCCTGCGGACCGCCGTCGGCTGGTGGGTCTGTTCATCGTCCTTGTCCATCGTAGGCGTGCCCGCCCCCGGGCGGCGGCACACGTGGGCCTTTCACGGCGCGCTTGCCCTGTTCGCCTCGCGCGGGGTCTGCGCTTCGTCGGCCAGGAGCGCCAGGCCGGGGTAGAACTTCTGCCCGTTCGAGCGGAGCATCTCATTGGGCGAGGCGACGCCGACCTCGGCTCGAATACGTGTGGCGAACGCGCGGGTCGTGGCGGGACGAAGGCCCTCGCCGTCGAGACACCACGCACTGTACGCGCGGTACAGCGCCCCCTGCTCCACCTTCAGATCACGCGGATCGGGCAGCTCCACCCCGGTGGTGCAGCACTCGGCCAGGAACCGCCCGATGTGGTCCTCGGTGGTGGCGTACGCCTGCGTGGCGGTACGGACCACACTGGGCCCGGTCAGGGCCGGCTTGGTGGCGAGATAGGCCTTGGCCCCCTGGATCATCCAGTGGAGAATGCCCGGACCCTCCTCCTGTACGAGCGCCTCCGCCAGGTTGTCGATCTTCCTGTGGTCGGGGACGACCTTCTCGAAGG
Organism: Streptomyces sp. NPDC031132; assembly: GCF_055570595.1. NCBI lineage: Bacteria > Bacillati > Actinomycetota > Actinomycetes > Kitasatosporales > Streptomycetaceae > Streptomyces > Streptomyces sp. NPDC031132. Next base: position 21,101 of record NZ_JBVIGX010000058.1, on the reverse strand, counting down.
GGATCAACCGGATCCGGCGCCAGAAGGCGTGCCCGCCCGTGCCGACCTCCGGGCGGTGGTTGCCCAGGAGCCACAGCTTGTGGGTCGGCTCGAAGCTGAAGAAGTCCTGCCGCATCCGACGGGCCTTGAGCCGGTCGCCGCCGGTCAGCAGTTTGACCCGCGCCTCGTCGAACTTGTCGTGCGGCTTGAGCTCGCTGCAGACGAACAGGCGCCGGCCGTGCAGTTCCGTCAGCTCGGTCGAGTGCTCGTTGAACTTGCCGCGCTCCATCAGGAACCCGGGCGGGGCCACGTCCGCGTAGTCCCCGAGGATCTTGATGACGACGTCGAGGAGCGCCGACTTGCCGTTGGCGCCGACGCCGTAGAGGAAGGGCAGCACCTGGCCGCCGACGTCGCCGGTGATGGAGTAGCCGAGCAGGAGATGAAGAAAGTTGATCATCTCCTTGCCCTTGTCGTCGTCGCCGAAGGTCTGGTTCAGGAAGGCGTGGAACCGGGGCGTGGGCATGGCCTCGGGGGCCAGGTAGGTCGCGCGCGAGTGCAGGTCCCGGGTGGGGTCCGGCTTGTGCAGGTCACCGGTGCGCAGGTCCACGACGCCCGCGGGGGTGCACAGCGCGTACTTGTCGCCGTCCAGGACGTCCGGGTCCAGGGCGAGTCCGGGGGAGGCCTTGGCCTGCGTGAGCATCGCCTTCACGCCCGAGGTGGACATGGCGCGCTTGCGGTGCTGCGACAGCTCCCGGTCGGTGAAGACACCCCGGGGGTCGTGGGTGGGCAGCTCCTCCGCCATGTCCCCGGCGGCCCAGATCGCCGCCTTCTCCCCGCCGGTGCGCTTCCACCGGTACTCGTCCCACACGTACCAGCCCAGTCCCTCCACGTGCCGGAACCGGTTGTGGTGGAGGTGGGCGAACAGCTTGGCGTTGCCGCGGTCGCTGAGGTTCTGCAGCAGTCCGGTCGCGACGAAGTCGGCGTCGCCGCCCCCGGCCACCGGGGCCGCGCTCTGCTGGGCGGGCAGCCGCCTGCCGCGCGCGCCGGCAGGGACGTCGCTGTTCTCGGTGGTGAACGCAGCAAGCTGTTCCGCCGCTGCCTGGGCGTTGAACCCCGTGCTTCCGGCGCTGCTCATGGGCGTTCCTTGGGATGGATCGGTCGGTCGCTTCCGGCGCGCAGCCCCGCTTCGACGATGAGGACGTTGCGGCGCGTCTGGTGGGGTCGTGCGTGGTCCGCGGCCTCGAGGAGCAGCCGGCGGCATTCCCCGGCGGCCAGGTGGCCCCCCGCAGCCAGTCCACCGGCGGTGAAGGCTGCCCGGTTGAGCTTCTCGCTGAAGGCCGTTCCGGCCGGGCTGGCCCCGCAGGCCCGTACCTCCTCCAGGAGCCCGGTGAGAGCCCGCTGCCCGCCCTGCAGGGACCCACGGCCACGCGGACCCCGTACAGGGCCCACAGGGGCCGCTACGGGCTCCGCGGCGGCCGTGTCGACGCCGTGGCCGGTCCGCACGAGTTCGGCGGTCAGCCACAGCGGCAGGGCCGCGGGCATCCGCGCACCGGGCAGCGCCTCGTACACCCCGGCCGCCGTGCGGGTCGTGGGCGCCACGATGTAGCCGCCGACGGCCCGTACGTCGACCTGCCAGGCCAGCGCGACCTTCGAGCTCGACCCGCTGGAACACCGCAAGCGCGGACCGCCCTTGGGCAGCCGGTACCAGACGTGCATCCCTCCGGAGGGCGTACGGACCCGCAGGGTCGCCGTGTCCTCGCAGGGGTTGGGCCGGGACCGGTACGCGGCCAGCAGCGCCAAGGTGTCGTAGCCGCTGCCGAGTCCGGTCAGGTCGACCCGCTCATCGATGGGGATGCCGGGCAGCAACCGGTCCCGGCCGGGCACCGAACCGGCGTGCGCATCGACATCGATGACCACGAGCCCGGCAGGCCCGCAGGAGACCCCGATCCCGAACTCGGGCTCGGCCGCCCACCACTCGCGGAGCGTGGGGAGGTCCGTGGTGGCCGCATGGAACCCGTGGCACCAACGTCCCCGGGAACGGCAGGTGCAGTCCTGCGCGGAATGCAGACCGCCCCGGCAGTCGGGACAGTTCGGAGCGGGCGTCTTGGTCCCTGGAGCCAGTGGATGGACCGGATACCCGCGCAGGGCCATCCACGTCGCCACGTCCAGTGCCGTCCCGCCACTCACGCCCTGGGGCAGGTTCTGGGAATAGACGGGCACTGGCTCTTCCTTGACGCGCGTTCAGGGACGGTTCCTCCTGTCCCGGGCTGCTCTCCGAGGTGCTCGTCCGACCTGCACATCAGGGACCAGAGGGACTGAAGATTCACTATCGCGGAGCGTACCGCAGACATCGCGCAGGCTCCGCCCGATAAAACCGCTGTATTGAGAGTTCAGTCCCTTCAGTCCCTCAGTCCCTGAAGTTCTACCCCAGTTCGTTCGCAAAAGTTCCTCGATCCACCCCGGTGCACACCCGGGCGTGTCGTGGCGCGAATCCCACGTCGGCAAGCGCCGCTCCACCCTTCCTCCACCAGGACCCGAGAGTCCCTCGGTAAGTCGGCACTCCCCCACTCGGAAGCTGACCGAGGTCCCGACGCCCCCCTCCCGGCACCGGCACGACCAGGTACGGAACGGTCCCTGCCCTCGTTCAGTCCCTTCAACTTCAGTCCCTCGACAAACCTGCAGGTCAAAGGCTTGGATCCACCAGCTCAGGGACTGAAGGGACTCAGAATCACCACTTCCAGCCTTTACGTGCGTGTGTGTATGCGCGAGCGCGAGAAAGAGCATGTAGAGGTACCCATGTTCATATCTGGCTCATAACTGGAAAGTTGAGTCCCTTCGGTCCCTGTTGCCGCGGACCCGAGACCCTGACCTGCAGGTTTACGCAGTGACTGAAGGGACAGGGACCGAAGGGTCCGAACGGCGCTTCAGCCCCTGTCGGGGAGGGGGGTGCGGAGGGAGGGGTCCGGCTCGTCACGAAGTCCGTCATCCGAAAGGGAAGCACCCTCACCACCGCCTCCGCGGTACCCAGGCCAGGACCGAGCGGTTCTTCCCCCAGGCGGCTCCACTCCACAGGCGCGCCACGGCCGAAGGCGGGGCGCCCGGTTCACCATGTGCCGCGGACACCTTGCGCAGCCGCACCGGGAACGTTTCGACAGCCCACCTCGTTGCCCCGGGACCACCGCCCCCACCCGAAAGCCAGAGGTACCGTGCCCAACGCCTCGTCCGTCCCCATCGCGTCCTCCCTCCCGGCGCTCGTCGCCCAGGCCGAGCGCCTGATCGAGCTCGGGGTGCACGAGCTCGCGGGGATCCCCGCCGACACGCTGCGCGCCTTCGCCGCGGAAGCCGGCGGCAGGCACGGTGACGCCCTGCTCGCCGTCCACCCGGACCGCGCCCCCGCCTCCGCCCTCGCCCCGCTGCTCCGCCACGACGCCAAGCCCGGCTTCGTCGTCACCGACATGCCCGACGTCGACGGCTTCGCCCCGCTCGACGGCATCGCGCTGCCCGATGCCCCGCTGTACCTCGTCACCGGCCTCGACCGCGGCGACCACATGGCCAACTGGAGCCCGGAGGAGGCGCTGCCCGCCCTCACCGAGCAGGACCGCACCCCGCTGGTGCTCACCGAGGGCGTCCACTGGCTGCTCCAGCAACCGGCAGTCCTGGAACGCAACCACTGCTTCATGACCATCGGGTCCCGGCTGCGCAAGGCGAACGGCGCTCTGGACGCCCGCACTCCGGCGATCTGGATCAGCAACGGCACGGGCCGGGACGGCCGCGAGCGGCGCAACGCCCCGAAGGTCGGCTGGTGCTGGTGGGGCAACCGCCACACCTGGCTCGGCTTCGCCTCAGCGACGGACCGCAAGCCCTGAGGGGTGTCCGGCCGCCCCTGCCGGGGCCCTGTCAGCCGCGGCTGGCGTCGATGACGCAGAACCGGTTGCCGTCGGGGTCGGCGAGCACGACGAAGTCGGGGTCCTCCGGATACAGGTCCCATGCCACCAACTGAGCGCCCAAGGACACCAGCCGATCCACCTCGGCGGCCTGCTCGGCGGCGTCGTCCGCGTACAGGTCCAGGTGGACCCGCGGGTGCTCCTGGACCGGCGTCTCACTCAGCCCGAGCGCCAGCTGGACCCCGGTCCCCGCTGCCGGAAGCAACACCACCCAGTCCTCTTCGACCTCCCCGCGCGGCACATACCCCAGAGCCTCCGTCCAGAAAGCGGCCGCACGCGGCACATCCGAGACACCCAGCACCACAGATCTGATCGTCAGCACGCACCCATCCTGCCGGACGCTCCGCGCAGGCAGGGCGATGCCCCCGGACCATCCTCACCGGGCAGCCGGCGCAGTCCGACCTGCACCGGGCCCGGCCGCACAGGACGCATGTCCGGGATCGAGCCGGTGGCGCTGGCCGAAGAGCCACGAGGGCACACCTCCGTGCCCACCTGCCCGGCCCTAACGGGCAACGGAGGCAAGAGACCTCACCCATGTCTGACGACGACGCTCCGGGGCGCCCGTCGGGCCCTGCCCGAGGAGGCCACGGAAAGCGTCCAGAACGGGTCTGGAAGTCGCGGCGATCTCCTGGCGGTCAGCGGACGCCGGCGGCCGAGCAGCGCACCGTACTGGCGGAGGAGGCCGGAGAAGATCCGTACGGAAACCGCGTTACCGCAGCCGCGCGGACCAGGTTCAGGGTGTGCTGTGAACGACTGCGGGCGGCGTACGCCGACGTGGTGTCGGGGTACGCCGCCCTGGGGGCGGACGGGAGCGGCTGCCGGAGCAGTCCGCGCGCTCACGTCGCCTACTTGGGGTCGCGCTTGAACTGTGCCGTCGACCAGCGGTAGCCGAGTGCGATGAGGGCGATGGACCAGCCGAGGGCGAGCCAGCCGTTGTTGCCGATCTCGGTGCCGAGCAGCAGTCCGCGCAGCGTCTCGATGGCCGGGGTGAAGGGCTGGTACTCGGCGATGGGCTGGAACCAGCCCGGCATCGAGTCGATCGGCGTGAACGCGCTGGAGATCAGCGGCAGCAGGATCAGCGGCATGGCGCTGTTGCTGGCCGCTTCGGCGTTGGGGCTGGCCATGCCCATCCCGACCGCGATCCAGGTGAGCGCCAGGGCGAAGAGCGCCAGCAGCCCGAACGCGGCCAGCCACTCCAGGGCCGTGGCGTCCTTGGACCGGAAACCGATGGCCACGGCGACCGCGCCGACGAGGACGACGCTGGCGATCGACTGCATCACGCTGCCGACGACGTGCCCGATGAGGACCGACCCGCGGTGGATGGCCATGCTGCGGAAGCGGGCGATGATGCCTTCGGACATGTCGGTGGAGACGGATACGGCGGCGCCGATGACGGTGCTGCCGATGGTCATGAGCAGGATGCCGGGGACGATGTAGGCGATGTATGCGGAGCGGTCTCCGCCGCCGCTGATGCCTCCGCTCATCGCGCCGCCGAAGATGTAGACGAAGAGCAGCAGGAGCATGACCGGGGTGAGCAGCAGGTTCAGCGTCAGCGACGGGTAGCGGCGCGCGTGCAGCAGATTGCGGCGCAGCATCGTGGACGAGTCGCGTACAGCGAGGGAGAAGGAACTCATCGGACGGTCTCCTCGGACTGGCTGGGCTGGCTGGGGATGTTGGTGCCGGTCAGGGCGAAGAAGACGTCGTCGAGGTCGGGGGTGTGCACGGTCAGCTCGTCCGCCTCGATGCCGGCGGAGTCCAGCCGGTCGAGGATGTCGCGCAGCTGACGCTGACTGCCGTCGCTGGGGATCTGCAGCGACAGCGCCTCGTCGTCGCGGGTGACCTCGTTCAGCGCGGCGGCGGCGCTCTGGTAGGCGGCGGGCTCGGAGAACCTGAGCCGGACGTGTCCGCCGGGGATGAGTCGCTTGAGTTCCTCGGCGGTGCCTTCGGCTGCGATCTTGCCGTTGTTGAGGACGGCGATGCGGTCGGCGAGTTGGTCGGCTTCCTCGAGGTACTGGGTGGTGAGGAAGACGGTGACGCCGCCGGTGACGAGTTCGCGGATGATCTGCCACATGTTGTGGCGCGAGCGGGGGTCGAGGCCGGTGGTGGGCTCGTCGAGGAAGATGATCCGGGGGTTGCCGACCAGGGTCATGGCGATGTCGAGGCGGCGCTTCATGCCGCCGGAGTAGCTGGCGGCCGGCTTCTTCGCGGCCTCCACCAGGTCGAAGCGCTCCAGGAGTTCGGCGGTGACCCGCTGTCCCTCGCTCTTGGACAGGTGGTGCAGGTCGGCCATGAGGAGCATGTTCTCCTCACCGGTGATCAGCCCGTCCACGGCGGAGAACTGTCCGGTGACACCGATCGCCGCGCGCACCGCCTGCGGATCGGCGGCCAGGTCGTGGCCGCCGACCCGGATCTCGCCGGCGTCGGGGGTGATGAGGGTGGAGAGGATCTTGACGGCGGTGGTCTTCCCGGCACCGTTCGGCCCGAGGAGGGAGAAGATCGTCCCCTCCGGAACATTCAGGTCGATGCCGTCCAGCACGCTCTTGTCACCGTAGGACTTGCGCAGCCCGTTCGCCGCGATGGCCAGGTTGGTCATGGTGAGGTGCTCCCTTTAGAGGCTGCGGGCGGTGATGTTGCCGTACGAGGTGCTGGCGTGGATGTTCAGGCCGGGGGTGCCACCAGCGTTCTGGAGCGAGTTGTGGACGCGGCCGTAGGTGGTGCCGGCGTCGAGGGAGGCGGAGACACCGCGAGCGGCGACGACCGTGATCTCGCCGGCCTCGGTGCGCAGCGTGACGGTGCCGCGTACTGCCTCGGCGATGTGGAGGTCGCCCTTCTGGGTGCTGATCTGCGCGTCCCCGCCCAGGCGGCCGAGCGAGACGTCGCCGGCCATGAGGGTCAGGCGGGCGCTTGCGACCTCGTCGATCTTGACCGTGGCCTGCGCGCCCTCGAAGGTGACGTCGCCGAGGCGCCCGACGCCGCGGAGTTCGGCGCTGGCCGTCTTCGCCTCGATGCGGGAGCCGGCGGGCAGCTGGACGGTGACCTCCACCGACCCGGAAGAGCCGAGGATCCGGTTCTTGGCCGGAGCGGCCTCGATGCGCAGGACGCCGTCGACGTAGGTGGCGGTGGTCTCCTCGGCGGCCTTCACGTCGCGGCTCTTGGAAGCGTCGGCGGGCAGGATCTCGACCGTGGTGTTGTCCCGGTCGGCGGCGATGAACCGGATGTGTCCGGCGGGGATGTCGAGGACGGTGGAGATCGGGGCGGGGGTGTCGAACTTCTGCATGGTTCTCTCCTGTTTGAGTAGCGCGCTCTCTCGGCCCGCTGTTTCTGATGATGGAAAAGCTACGTTGCATTCACGCATCTGGCAACAGATTCGTTGCGCAAAATCGCCATCAGTGCAGGTAGAAGCCAAGAATTCATTGCAATGAGCTGGAATCTAATGCAACGTACCCCACCCCACACGTTGCAATGGATTGCGGGTGAAGGCTATACTGGCGCCCTGGAGACGCCCTTGAGCCACGACAGAACGCGAAGGAGCCCGCGATGCCGGGAGGCAGACTCACCCAGCAGGAACGCCAGCAGATCGCGCTGGGACTGGCCGACGGCCTCGCTTACGCGGAGATCGCCAGGCGTCTGGACCGTCCGACGTCGACGGTCACGCGCGAGGTGATGCGCAACGGCGGTCCGGCCGGCTACCGCGCGGACCTGGCCCACCGGGCAACCGAACACCGCGCGCACCGCCGCAGGCAGGCCGCGCCCCGCGACCCGAAGACGCCCGCGCAGACCCACGGCCGCGACGCCGAGGCGGTGCGCGAGTACGAGGAGACGTTCACCACCGTCCTCATGCAGGCGGGCACGCCCAAGATGATGGCCCGGGTGCTGGCCTGCCTCTACATCACCGACGCGGGCAGCCTCACCGCGTCCGAACTCGTCGAGCGCCTCCAGGTCAGCCCGGCGTCCATCTCCAAGGCGATCGCGTTCCTCGAGGGCCAGGGCCTGGTCCGCCGCGAACGCGACGAACGCCGCCGCGAGCGCTACGTCGTCGACAACGACGTCTGGTACCAGTCCATGATGGCCAGCGCCCGCGGCACCGCCCAGCTCGCCGAGACCGCACGGCAGGGCGTCGGCATCCTCGGCCCCGGCACCCTGGCCGCCACCCGCCTCGAGAACATCGCCCGCTTCGTCGACTTCGTCTCCGAGAGCATCGCCCGCGCCGCGGAACAGGCCCGCGACGTCCTCTACACGAAACCCGAAACGCCCTCGGACACCCCCTAGAGCGGCGGCCGGCGCGGCTGGGGGAGGGGAGCGGTGGTGCGGGACGGCCGGCCGAGCCGTACCGGGACCCCGGGCGAGTACAGGACGCTGACCGGAGCCTGCCGCGGTGTCGGCAGGCCGGCCGGGGCGAGCAGGTTCTCGTCGCACGCGAGCAGCTCCGCTCGGTACAGCGGCCAGCGCGGGTGGTCGTTGGGCAGGTACGCCGCTCCGCCGGAGAAGGCGTTGTGCATGCCCCACCGGGCGGTGAGGAAGTGCTCCAGCTCGGTGGGCTCATCGATCCGCTCGCCCCGGGCCACCGTGATGCGGCTGTGGGCCCCCCGTGGGCCGGGCCAGCGGCGGGAACTGGCGTAGTGGACCGTGTCGCCGTCGGTGCGGACGCTCATCCGGGACCACAGGTAGGGCAGCCGGAAGCCGATCCGCCCCATCACGACCGGGAGCAGCCGTGACGCGTCCATCGACCGGAACACGACACCGCGCCGTCCGTGCGCGTCAACCGAATACAGGCGCACGTTGGTCTCGGGGAACGAGCCGAAGTACGGCACTCCGGGCAGCCGGAGCCAGCCGACCCGGTGCATCCGGAAGGCCACGAGGCCGACGTAACTGACCCCGTCGTGCGTGTCGGGCACGGTCCCGCTCGGCAGCAGCGGGGCCACGACGCCGGGGTCGACCGCCCAGTGGATGAAGGCGAGATCGAGCCACTCCTGGGTGAGGAGCGGGTCGTGTATGCGGGCGGGGGCATCGGGCGTCACGGACGAGGCTGGCTGCACGGCCCAAGAATGACAGAGCGGCCCCGCTGCGGAAGTCGGTCAGGTAGTGGACGGGGGGACGGGGGGACGGGGGACTGCTTGTTGGTCATGCACAGCCTCGGCTCGCCGCTGACGCCACCTCCTCGGTCAGTCCTGGTCCGCGTTGGAGAGAGCCTCGGTGACCATGCGGGTCGAGAAGTCGCGGTCGTCAGTGAGCCGGTTGATGTGTTCCGCGAGCAGCAGGGCCGTGGCTTCCAGGGCGTTCATCTCGTCCCCGGTCCAGTCCCCGTACTGCTTGCGCCACAGGTTGGGGCTCAGGCCGGTGCCGGCCGCGACGATCATGCCGGCCATGGTGGGGATGACCTCCGGGCGGATGCTCTTCGGCATCATGCGCATCGAGGCCACGAAGCTGGGCACCACGTACTCGATGACGTCCCTGTCGTGGTCCTCGTAGGCCATCCGCAGCCACTGCATGAACATGTAGATGAGCGTGCACGCGCCGTCCACCAGGTCATCGGCTTCCTCGGGGCCCAATGAGGCGGTGAACGAGTCGATCAACCGGCGCTGCTCCGGGTCGGTCCCGGCCTTGCCGTCGTAGACGGTTTTGAGCCGGGAGTCGATCAGCATGATTGCCGCACCCACATTGCCGGCGGGAGCGTACCGGGAGTCGCAGGGCGATGGCACAGGATTCCTCCTCGGGTGACGGTGGGCTATGTGACGTGTTCGTACAGTAGCCCGGTGGTGACAGGGCGGTCTGCCGAATCGATGGGGAGCCGAGAGTCGCCCGTCAGCGCCGCGTACAGCAGGGTGGACGGGGGAGCAGGACGCGCGGCCGGCCCCTGCCCGAGATCCAGGGATCACCGAGATGCTGCGCAGCCGACTCGGTTCGTGGAGCGCTATGCCCTTATTGTGCGGATAGTCTGGGAAGCGTGATCGAGTCTGGACGGCCGCGGCTCCGTCGGCGCTACGGCCGAGGGTGGCTCGTGCGGCTGTCGCCGGTCATCCTGACCGTCGTGATCGCCAGCCTGGCCTACGCCACTCCGCCGGAGATGGCCTTCAGTCGCCTCCTGCCCGCGGCGCCGGCCCTGGCCGCCGCCATGTGGCCGGTCCTTCCCACCGTCCTGCTCGGGACGGTCTGCCTCTTTCTGATGATCGGCCTCGGCCTCGTCTTTCCCGATCTGGGAACGTGGTGGACGGCCGCGGGGATCGTCGCGGTCACCGTGGCCGCCGCGTACGGAAGCCATCTCCGGCTCCAGCGGGAGCGCACCCTCTTCCAGGTACGGCTCGTCGCCGAGGCGGCGCAGCAGGTGGTGCTGAGCCCCATGCCACGCCGCTTCGGGAAGGTCGAGATCGAGTCGCTGTACCTCGCGGCCGCGGCGGAGGCCCGCATCGGCGGGGACTTCTACGAGGTGGTCGACACGCCCTACGGGGTCAGGCTGCTCATCGGTGACGTACGGGGCAAGGGCCTGCCGGCAGTGGGGGCGGCCGCGGCGATCGTCAACTCCTTCCGGGAGGCGGCGTACAGCGAGCCCGACATGGTCAAGGTCGCACGCAGGCTGGACGCCAGCAGCACCCGCTACAACGCCGCGTTTCCCCCCGACGGGCCGATGGAGCGCTTCGCCACCGCCCTGCTGGCCGAGATCCCGCACGAGGGTAGACGTATCCACATCCTCAACTGCGGACACCCCCCGCCGCTGCTCCTGAACCGCAGCAAACTCCACGTCCTCGAGCCCGCCACCCCCTCGCCGCTGCTCAGCCTCGCGGAGCTGATCGGCGATCACTACAGCGTCGACACCTTCGACTTCGCCCCCGGCGACCTGCTGCTCCTCTACACCGACGGGATCGCCGAGGCCCGCGCCCGCGACGGCGAGTTCTTCCCGCTGGCAGCCTGGATGCGCCATCAGCCCCCGACCCCGCCCCGCGAACTGCTCACGGCCCTTCACCGCGACCTCCTCCGCTACAGCAGAGGACGCCTCGACGACGACATCGCCGCCCTCGCCGTACGCCTGCGCGAGCCCTGACGTACGAAGTGGCCCGCACTGCGAACCACCGTCATCGGGAGGTGCCCACCGGCGATCAGATCGAAGCCTCGTCGGTCAGCGAAGGCACGGCGTGCGGACGGAGGACCATGAGCGAGTCTTCCAAGGTCGCCACCATGGCGAAGGCGAACCGGTCGAGCTCGAGACAGAGTGCGACGTCATCAGGATGGGCTCCTTGGCGCACACCCCCCGCCAGCTCGGCGGCGGCGCGCGACTCCCCGGCGCGGCGGAGGAACTCGGCTGCGTCCGTCCCGGCGTCGCCGGTCCTTTGAGCGATGTATTCGGCGCACGCCAGATCTTCATCGGCGCGCCCCTCCTCACCGGTGACGACGAAGGTGACACCGTCACACGCGCGCGTCCGCAAGACCCGAGCCGTTGCCTCCGCCACCACGAAGCCGGCGCACAGCACCAGCGACGCCTCCTTGACCGCAAGGGCGCCGACCGTCCCTGCCGTGGTCTTCTGCACGACGGTCCGTCCGCCGAGGTCAAGAGACCGCAGCAGGCCCGGCGAGTTGACGGTGTCGAACCCGGGCGCGGGCGGACCGTCCTTGAGCGCCACCCAATCCGGGTGGCGAGCCTTCAGCGCCAGGGCCTCGTCCAGCGACTCGGCAAGAACGATCTTTTCCGCCCCCCGGCCAAAGGCCCAGGCAGCCACAGTGAAAGCACGCATGACGTCGACCACGACCGCCACGGGCGGCGCTTCGACCAGCTCAGAGATGCCAAGGAAACGAGCGTCCATCCGGCCATGATCACGCATGCCCGACCCGAAGCTCCCGGACGGTGCCACGCATCACGCCTCGGCGCGGCGATGAGTTTGCGGGCACCCGCAGGTCTATCTCTTGACGGAGACAACCGACTCATCGGGAGCAAGCCATGGGCCTCATCCACATCGAGCTGTTCGCGACCCTCGACCTCGTCGGGCAGGCGCCCGGCGGCCCCGACGAGGACCCGGTGGGGTTCCCGTTCGGCGGCTGGCAGGCGCCCCTGCTGGACGAGGTCGCCGGGGCGCAGGTCGGTGCCGCGTACGAAGGCACGGACGCCCTGCTGCTCGGCCGGCGGACGTACGACATCTTCGCCGCCTACTGGCCTCACCAGGAGGGCGGCCAGGACAACGAGATCGCCACGCTCTTCAACAGTGTCCCGAAGTACGTGGCCTCTCGAGGCCGGCCCGACCTCTCGTGGGCCGGGTCCACGCAACTCGGCCCGGACCTGGCCGCCGCGGTGCGCGAGATCCGTGACCGGCACGAGAACGTCAAGGTCGTCGGGAGCCTGAACCTGGTGCAGACCCTCCTGCGCGAGAAGCTCTTCGACCGCCTCGACCTCTGGGTGCACCCGATCGTGCTCGGCGTCGGGAAGAAGGTGTTCGACGACGGCGCGGTGCCCACCAACGTCACGCTGCTCGAACCCCCGGCAGCCGGCCCCAAGGGCACCGTGTACCTCCGCTACGGGCTCGCCGACGGCACCCCCGCAACGGGCGACATGAGCGCCCCCGACCGCGGCACCGGAAGCGACACCTGAGCCAAACCGGCCTACTGCCCGAGGGTGTTAGAAGGCGTCACGCTGCCCATCACCCAAATGGGCTTATAGCCTATAACGGTCGCTTGATGTTCTGCCGATCGGCAACGCCTACCGGCAGAACACCGAACACCGAAGGGGACCCCGTGCCCGGCAGCCACCGCACCCGCATCCACGCCCTGTTCACCATCCCGCTCGCCCTTGGCCTCCTCGGTACCGCCGCGTTACCCGCCGACGCAGCCGCCAAGTCCCTCACCTGCCGCGGGGCCGGCGTCGACCCCACCGCCCGCGTCCGCCACCGAGCCGAGATCCTCATCGACGCGCCGCTGCGCACGGTCTGGAAGCTGCAGACCGACGTCGAGCGCTGGCCGTCCTGGCAGGCTCCCGTGACGACCGCGCAACGCCTCGACCGCGGTCCCCTCCGCCGGGGTTCGGTCTTCCGGTGGACGACCCCGGTACCGCCCAACCCGACTCCGGCCACGAGCCTGGCGATCACCTCCACCGTCGAACAGCTCCGGCAGCACTCCTGCATCCGCTGGACGGGCCCCGCGACCGGAGAGGGACTGCACATCGACGGCGTCCACGTCTGGAACTTCACCGAGATCCCCGGCGGCGTCAGGGTGAGCACCGAGGAGACCCACACCGGCCCCCAGGTCGACGCGGACGTCCCCACCGCGACCGCCATCCTCCGGCAGGGACTCGAAGCCTGGCTGAGCGACCTCAAGTCCACCGCCGAGGCTGACCGGTAGGGGCCCGCAGCCGGCCGGGGTAGCACCGTGTTGGCCTACGGCTACACCTGCCACCAGCGGTCAGCCTCAGCGCGAGCCACTTCGGCGTCGTACGCACTCGCCTCGAAGAAGCGGCCCATCGTCTTTACGGCGGCGCGCCGCTCTCCGCCTCCGCTCCAGGGCCGGCAGAACGACACCGGGACCGTCTACAGCCCTTCGCCTTTCGGCGGGAGTGCGGTAGCCGAGGCTGCTGTGCAACCTGTGCAAGTGCCCGGCTGGGCCGGTGGTGTCAGTGCCCTTTGACAGCATGGTCCCATGAGCAAGGTAGTGAATTTCAGCATGGCGAACCGCGGTGAGGTCGCGCGTTTCGTGCCCGCCCGGGACCTGACCGCGGACGAAGCACGGCGCTTGGACAACATGCGGGGGAAGGCGCGAGCCCGCCAGGACGATCTTGATGCCCAGAGCGTGGACTGGGGGCTGTCGGTGCAGGACGCATTGGAGGAGCTGGTCGCCGGTCGGGCCGACTCCACCGCCGATTACGCCGGCTGCGCCTACTACGCGGCCCTGCAGATCATCATCGACCACAACGCTTCCGACCCCTCCACCCTGGCGAGCTACCGGAGCCCCGTCACCTACTTCTCGGCCCTGGACGACGCGTTGAGCGCAGAGGGCGTTCCCGCGGACCTGCTGCCCTACCAGTACGTCTTCAGCGGCCCGCCCTCGGAGATCGGGTTCCGCATCCCGCGCCCCCTGGAGGGTTCCCCTGAAATCGGCTGCTGGCCGCTGGCGAAGGCCGGGCCCGCGGTGGAGGCCTACCGGGCGGTGCTGGACAGGATCGACGCCGACCTGCGGTACGACCTGGGGGAGCTGATCAAGACTCTCGACGACTGGTCCTCTGAGTGGGTCGACGGGCGGGGCGCCTGGTGGTGGGCGGAGGACGGCTCGATCTTCTTCTCCACCACCGGATGACCGACCGATCCGGAGCCCAACGACGCAGCTGCCGACAGGAGTCAGGCGACCTCTTGGCGCTCGGCCGCCTTCCGCGTCTTCACACCGCTGACGATGAGTGCCAGCCCCACGAAGACGATGCCGAGGTAAGCGGTGGACGGAAGGTCGACGATCTTGTGCATCCAGCCCCACTCCGTGCCGAAGAAGGTCTGCGAAGCGAAGCTGACGAGCCCCTGGGCTCCTACGACGTAGCCGATGCTTTCGACGGTGTATCCGATGGTTGTTCGCACGGATCAATCCTCGCGCGGCGGTGCCACAAGATCGTCCTCCACAGGACCGAAAACACAGTAGGCCAAAGGATGCAGTCGCTTGCGGAGAGAAGCTGCCTCCGCCGGAGTCTCGGTGGTCGTCCCCCATCTGCGCGGCCCGCGCGCCGGAGAGCAGGTCCTCGCCGAGCATGCATGGCCCACGAGGTTCCTCGCCGACCGGCTGCGCACCAGCACACCAACCCTCGCAGCGATCCGAAACCGGAAACGCCGACGCCTGGCCCCCGGGGTGAGCACCGAGGAGACCCATACAGACCCCCGGGTCGACGCGGACCGAACCGCCGCAACCGCCTTGCTCCGCCAGGCACTCGAAGCACGGCTGACTGACCCGCGTGTGTCGGGCCCCTGTCGTCACGTATATATCGGCAGCCGATATATGCTCGCGGACATGACGAAACGATCACCGTCGCTGACGGAGTCGCAGTACTTCATCCTTGCGGCCCTCCAAGAGGGCCCCTTGCACGGCTACGGCATCATCAAGGCCGCCGAACAGGCCACGGACCGACGGGTCAAGCTCGCCGTCGGCACCCTGTACGGCGCGCTCGAGCGGCTGGAACGGTCCGGGTGGGTCGCAGCCGATCGCGAGGAGATCGTGGACGGCCGGGCACGTCGCTACTACCGGCTCACCGAGGACGGCGACGGCGTACTCCGGCAAGAGGCCCTGCGCATGCAGCAGGCGGCGGCCGTCGTCATCGGCCGTCCTTCCTTCAGGGTGGCCGGGGCATGAACCGTTTCCTGCTCGCCGCCTACCCCAAGGACTACCGCGCCCGCCACGGAGAGGAGGTGCTGGGCTGCCTCTCCGAGGCGTACCCGGGCCGCTCCTGGCCGCCGCCGCGGGAACTCGTCGCACTGCTCCGCGGAGGGGTGGAGGCCCATGCCCGCGCCGCCTGCGCGGACAAGTCC
Organism: Streptomyces sp. NPDC031132; assembly: GCF_055570595.1. Lineage (NCBI taxonomy): Bacteria > Bacillati > Actinomycetota > Actinomycetes > Kitasatosporales > Streptomycetaceae > Streptomyces > Streptomyces sp. NPDC031132. The sequence continues at coordinate 5,704 of NZ_JBVIGX010000058.1, read as the reverse complement.
CGGCCGTGGTGGCTGGACGGCTTCCACCTGACCGCCCTCGTCCTCGCCGCGCTGGCGCTGGTCCCGTACCTCCAGGACGTGTGGCACTGGGCCCTGAACACCGAACCCTCCCGCCACGCCGTCGGCTTCGGCGACGTGGGCTGGTTCCCCTGGACACAGGGCCCCGGAACCCAGACGCGGTACCTTCCCTACGGCCTGCTCCCGCTGATCTGCCTGGTCGCGCTGCTGCGCGGCCAACGGTGGATCGCGCTGCCGGCCTCGGCGGCGATGCTCTTGGTCGGATCCGGGATCGCCGGCTCGACGCTCTTCGGTGACGAGGGCGTGGTGGGCGTCGGCTACTACGGGCTGGGCGCCCCGCTGCGATCCCACCACCTGGTGCTCTCAGCAACCCTGTTCCTCAGCTGCGCAGCACTGGCGGCGTACCGTCCGAGCAAACTACATCGCCGCTCGTACGGCTGGCTCGTCCCGGTCGCGGGCGCGCTGTTCATGGCCGGCACCTTGCACATCACATCAGGCGACCCGGATTTCCAGCGCGTCCAGTTCCTTGTGGAGGTCGCCGCGTTGACCGCCGCGTGGGTGGTGACGGCCGCCACCGGCGACTACCGCTGGCTCATCCCCGTCGCCGCGTTCGCGCTCGTCCGCGCCGCAGCGATCGTCACCCAGCCGTACCTCGTGGACTCCTTGCCGAGCCACCTCGTGCTGTTCTGCCTGATCATGCCGATCCCCCTCCTCGCCATCGCCGCACAACGCCGCCAGAGCCGCACCACTTGAACCGACAGCCAGGCCCGGCTCATCGTGACAGGGTGTCACGGCCCCCAGGAGCCGTGGCACCCTGGGCGACGAGACCAGCAGTTCTTCCTCAGCTCGCCGCGCTCGGTCCGACCGGCGGCGTGATCGGTCGGATGACCGAGGCGCCGCACCCGTGCCTCAATCTCTCTCTTCGGACCGCGATGCACGGCGCCCCTGCCACCACACGGTCACAGCGGCGAAGCCACCGGCGGCCACGAAGAAGCCCACCTTCACCGCAACCTTGCCGGACAGCCAGGCCGCGCCCACGCCCAGGTTCAGGCCCAGCCACCAAAAAATCGCGCACACGCCTGCTGCAGCGAGCAATCCCGCCATGACACCCATTGCAGCCCGCAGCCATCGGCGTCCGCCGGCACCGTCCCCCGTGTCCTTGGTCATGCGGACCACGCTAGGGATCCGTGGCGCGGTCTTCGTCCGCACGGAGGATGATCGCCCGGGCAACTTTCGTCGCGGAAAGCCCCCGAGGCGCGAGCCGAAAGTCTCTGAGGGCATCAACGGGCCGGGGGCACTGGGTTACGGTCGTTCCCCGTGAACCGAACCGATCGTCTGTACGCCCTGGTGGAAGAACTGCGGGCGGCCTCCCCCCGGCCGCGCAGCGCACGCTGGCTGGCGGGCCGGTTCGAGGTCAGCACCCGGACCGTCGAGCGCGACCTCGCCGCCCTGCAGCAGGCAGGAGTCCCCCTCTACGCCGAGACCGGCCGCACCGGCGGCTACGTGCTCGCCAAGGACCAGACCCTCCCGCCGCTGACGATCACCTCGGCGGAGGCGACTGCGCTCGCGGTGGCCCTGCACGCCCTGGCCGGCACGCCCTTCGCCCGGGACGCCCGGTCCGCCCTGCAGAAAGTCCTCGCCGTCATGCCGCAGCGCGAGCGACACGGCGCGGACGAACTCGCCGCCCGGGTCCGGCTCACCGCGCCCGCCCGGCAACCCGCCGCCGTGCCCGAAGCACTCCGCGAGGCGCTCTCGATGCGCCGGGTCCTGCGCCTGTCCTACTCCGACGCACAGGGAGCCGCCACCGACCGCCGCGTGGAACCCCACGGCTTCCTCGGCGGCGACCACTGGTATCTCATCGGCTGGTGCCGGCTGCGCTCCGCGGTACGCGGCTTCCGGCTGGACCGCATCCGGCACGTCGAGACACTGGCCGAGACGGTCCCGCCGCGCGTCCTGGACCTCGCCGAGCTCAACACGTTGGGCTGGGAGTTCGTCGGCCTCGACGAACTCGTAAACACCGACAGGGGGTTGTCGCCCAAGGAGTAGAGGCTGGTGCCCGACCGACAACAGGAAGGCACTTCCCATGACCCGTACGACGACCACCACCACCCCCGCGCCGACCGGCGCCTCGACCGGAACGGACCTGCTGACCCGCGGACAGGGCACCGCACTGCTGGACGGCTGGACGCGGCTCTGGAACGGCGACCTCGCCCTCGCCGAGGAACTCATCGCGCCCGACTTCCGGCTCCGGTTCGCCCACACAGTTCCCGGCACCGGCCCCGACGCCACGCTCGACCGCCCGGACCTGACCGCGTTCATCGGCGCCCACCGACAGGAACGCCCGGGGCTCACGTACGCGGTCGACGGTCCGCCGGTAGTCGACGGCGCCCGTGCGGAAGTGGCCGCCCGCTGGACCGCCACGTACACCGACGGCTCGGGCGATGCCGTCACCAAGAGCGGCATCGACCTGCTGGCCATCGCCGACGGCCGCATCACGGCCGTCTGGTCGCTGACCGGAGACCGCCGCTTCGCGCGGTGACGCGCCGACCAGGGCCACCCCGAATCCGCACCCGACTGGCGGGCGGTGTTCACCGCCCGTCCGGGCCTCCGAGCGGGGCGGTGAACCGAGGCCGCCAGCCCTCCTCTGTCAGCACCACCAGCTGGACCGCCGCCGCCCGGGTACGCAGCGGCAGCAAGCCGCCGACCTCAGCGCGCACGTGGGCGGTGGCCGTCGGGTTGTGCGCACCCAAAGCAACCGTGACATGGGCGGCGGGCCGCACCCCGAAGCGGCCCCCGTACGGGCGCAACCCGGGCCACTCGGCGCGGAACGCATCGACGAGCGGTTGGAGCCCCGGAACGGTGACGGCGACGAAGCCGGACTCCGCCACGACCTCCTCCAAGAGCAGATCGGCTGCCGGAAAACTCGCCGCCAGGGAACGCACGCCCTCCTCGTCCTGACCCGTCAGCGCCGAGTCCGGCACGAACGGGTAGAGGACCGAGACGTGCGCCGGCACCCCACGACGCACCAGGGCCGGGTCGATGCGCCTCACCGCATCGAGGAGCGGGGCGGCATCGGGCAAAACAACGACGACGGCAGTGGTCCCTGGCTCTGGCACTCCATCATCATCGCAGGCCAGGTCCGGAACCCGACTGTCCAGACCGATTCCTCGGGCCGGTTGGGAGCCTGGCCCAGGTTCGAGCCGCCACACCCGCACCACAGGCAGGCCGACCCCCCTCGACGACAAGGTAGGGCCCGGAAGGCGCGGCAGGGGGTCGGCGGTGGCCAAACTGGCGGTGGGTGGTTGGGGAGGCGGTCAAGGATCCGTGAGCGCTGACGCCGCTCACGAGGCCGCACGCGTCCTGGTCGGCTCACATGGTCCGGCCGACACCCGGTTCGGGGAGGGGGAGGATGAACGGAGTGTGGCGCCGTCCGATCAGTCCGGTGCCACAGCGGCGCCACAGCCGTCCATCTGTTGTCGCGCTGTGGCTGGAGGGACCACTCCCGGAGCGCTGGCGCGGCGACTTGCCCCCGTGTTTCCGCGGCCTTCCACTTCATCGCGAGGGAGGACCCCCATCATGGCCCGGCGCATCCGACGCAATGCCGTCATCTCGCTCGTCGCCTCATCGTTCGTTTTGGGGGCGACGGTCGTCCTAACGCCTGCCGCCACCGCGACACCCGCTCTGGGGACGCACACAGTCAAGACCGAGGGCAACGGGCCGCGGGTGACGATCAGTGGTTCCGGCCGGGAACCCCACCAGGCACTGCCCCTCAACGACAGTGAGACTCAGCCGCGCGGCAGAATCAGGCCGCGGACGGGCGACGGCCCGCTCGAGGTCACCGAGGAGGGGCGGGCCATCGTCATGCGCGTACCGCTCGAAGGCGGCGGTCGGCTCGTAGTCGAACTGACCCCGGACGAGGCCGATGCCCTCGCCGACGAACTCAAGAACGCCCTCGGCAGATGTCGTTGCTCCGTGAGAAGCCGGCAGGGCAGTCGAGCGCGACCTGGCCCGGTCCCCGCGGCGTTTGGACGTCGCACAGCCCCATGTTGGCGATTCTGGCATCCACTACTGACGGCCTTGTCGGTGCGACGAGGCCACTGGACGGCCAACGACATCGAGGCCTGTTGCACTGACCGGTGAAACTGTTGGCGCCGAGCAGTGAAACTGAGCAGTCGTCATGGTTCTGACATGCGGCTATGCAGTTCGTGTGTGCTACGCCGCGCTTGGTTGTCCATGGGGCCGCAGAGGCTGTCCGCATGAGATGGTGCTTGGTTTGTACTGGTCAGGCCGGTGTGTGTGGTTTGTGGGGGACAACTCGATGCGGTGAGGTTGGTGTCACTGGGATGAGTTGGCCTCGGACAACGAGACGCGGCGTAGCAGTTGGTTGGGCATTGCGCAGTTTCACCGGTGACACATGTCATGCGCGGGAACAGGTACTAATCCACACCCCCAGTTGCGATCCGCAGAGCAAAATGAATCACATCGGTTCTCTCACACCGATGCGGCCCGACCGTGCCCCCAGCGGGTCGGGCCCCGCCCACGAAACGCCCGATGAGGGACGTAGACGCCCCTCGCCGCGACTTCGGGGATGGTCTACACGGTCAGGGGGCGTTCACTCGAAAACGTTGAACGCTGTTGTTGCTCGCGCCAGGGCTGTTGATGTTGTTGTTGGTCGTGATGTTGTTAAACATCGGGATGACACCGTTGAGGTTGACCGGCAGAATCGAGCCTCCGCCGGCTCCGTTGCCGTCGTTGCAGTGGCCGGTGATCGTTGTGGGGTCGCTGTCCGAGAAGGCGTGGGTGCCGTCAGCGGTGGTCTCGGTGCCCATGACGGTGTTGGTGACGCTGCACGGGGCGTTGTCGGCGATGGCGACGGTTACCGTGAATTCGAATGAACCTGTGAAAGTAAAACCACCGCAGTGGACCGTCTTACCGCCATTGGTGATGTCACACACATCAAACGGGAACGTGCCTCCGGTGTCCGTGGCTGTGAGACCCGGAGGAAGGTTGTCCGTGAACTCGATCGTGCCGCTGTCCTCGTTGCCGCTGTTGGTCAGTGTGATGGTGTAGACGCCTTGCCCTCCCGCTACGAAGGTTCCTTCGTGGTTCTTGTCGATGGTCACGTTCGATTGCGCTTGGGCGGGTGTGGCCCCTACAGCAAACGGGAGCGCGATGGCGAGCCCCAGTACCGAGGTGAGGGCGGATACCTGCCGCCTCCATCCGTGCTTTTCCATTCCGAGTTCTCCTGCCGGTGAAGCCCCGTCGGTATAAGCAGCGCAGGGTGGAGCGCGGTCCACGGGGGAGGTCAACACAGGCAACGCCTTGCCGACTGGTCCGATAACGGGTGTAGTGCCCGTTTCACTCGATCGCCTCGCATCAGAGCAAAGGGAAGGCAGTCTTGGCTGAGCGTCGAACAGGCCTGCGTTTCTTGTCGTTGACTACAAACTAGGGTTTGTGATTGAGGAGCTCCCGTGAGTAGCCCTGAGTCTCGCGGAGGGGGTCCTGGCGGCGGAGCCGGAAGGCCCCCGGGGTGGGGGAGCGGACCCGCCCAACGGGCCGTAGGCCCGGACCCCGTGAAATGGGGTCAGGGGCCGTGCGTAGCGTGGGAGCCCTGGGGCCTGCGGAGCCAGGCCCTGTTCGGGTGGAGCGCAGCGGAACCAGAGCCAGTCTGGAGCGAAGCGTAGGA
>NZ_JBVIGX010000057.1:0-28113 GCF_055570595.1 Streptomyces sp. NPDC031132 | reverse complement strand
CCCCCCCCCCCCCCCCCCCCCCCCCCCCCCCCCCCCCCCCCCCCCCCCCCCCCCCCCCCCCCCCCCCCCCCCCCCCCCCCCCCCCCCCCCCGGCCCGGGCGGTGGATCGCCACCGTCATCGTGCTGGTGCTGGTCTCCCAGGCCGCCCACGGGCTGTTGACCAATCCCTTCTACCAGTGGGACCGCTTCGCGTACTGGTTCTTCCGGCCGGTCATCCTGGAGGGCCTGTCCATCACCCTCCAGGTGGCCGCGTACAGCGCGGTCCTGGGCCTGGCGGGCGGCATCCTGCTCGCCCTCGGCCGGCTGTCCGCGAACCCCGTACTGCGGTCGGTGAGCTGGACGTACATCTGGCTGCTGCGCTCGGTGCCGCTCATCGTGGTCCTGCTCTTCCTGTACAACCTGAGCGCCCTCTACCCCACGCTGAGCATCGGGGTGCCCTTCGGACCGGCCTTCTTCACCTTCGACGAGTCCCGGCTGGCCACCGACATGATGGTGGCGGTCGTGGGACTGAGCCTGAGCGAAGCGGCCTACGCGGCCGAAGTGGTCCGGGCCGGAGTGCTCTCCGTCGACCAGGGTCAGCACGAGGCGGCGGCCGCGCTGGGACTGCCCAAGCGGTACCAGTTCGCCCGGATCGTCTTCCCCCAGGCGCTGCGCTCCATCGTCCCCGCCTACGTCAACCTGCTGATCGGGCTCGTCAAGGCCACCTCGCTGGTCTTCTACGTCTCGCTGCTCGACCTGTTCGGCACGGTGCAGAGCCTCGGCAGCACCTACTCCGGCGACGTGGTGCCGCTGCTGCTGGTGGCCACCTTCTGGTACGTGGCCCTCACCAGCCTCCTCTCGGTCGTCCAGTTCTACGTCGAGCGGTACTACGCCCGCGGCGCCCTGCGCACCGTACCGCCCACCCCCCTGCAGCGGACCCGGGCGGGCCTGCGCGAGCTTCTGGCCCGCTTCCGGAAGGAGACCGCGCGATGACCACCGCCACGCGGCCCGCCGCGATCGAGGTCCACGAGGTGCACAAGTCGTACGGAGGCCGGAAGGTCCTGAACGGGGTGAGCCTGACGCTGCGCCCGGGGACGGTCACCGCGGTCCTGGGCCGCTCCGGCTCCGGCAAGTCCACCCTGCTGCGGGTCATCAACCACCTGGAGAAACCCGAGGCCGGGTACGTCAGCGCGGGCGGCGAGCTGATCGGCGTCCAACGGCAGGGCGGGCAGCTGAGGGAGCTGAGCGAGCGGGCGATCCTCGCCCAGCGCGGCCGGATCGGCTTCGTCTTCCAGAACTTCAACCTCTTCCCGCACCTGACGGTGCTGGACAACGTCGCGGCGGCCCCCGTGGCCACCGGCAGGCTGCCGCGCCCGCAGGCTCGAGCCCTGGCGCGAGAACTCCTGGAGCGCGTCGGGCTCGGCGACCGGACCGGCGCCTTTCCGCGGCAGCTGTCCGGCGGTCAGCAGCAGCGCGTGGCCATCGCCCGCGCCCTCGCGCTGCGTCCCGGAGTGATCCTCTTCGACGAACCCACCTCCGCACTCGACCCCGAACTCGTCGGCGAGGTGCTGTCCGTGATCAAGGACCTGGCCACCGGGGGCACCACGCTGGTCATCGTCACCCACGAGATCGGCTTCGCCCGCGAGGTGGCCGACGAGGTCGTCTTCCTCGACGACGGCCGCATCGTCGAACAGGGCCCACCCGAACAGGTGCTGGACCGGCCCGCCCACGCCCGTACGCGGGAGTTCCTGAGCAAGGTGCTCTGACGCCGACGCCCCCGAACCGCCCCTGCCCTGCCCCCGCCCCCGCCCCCGTCCCATGCTGTCCCCCGCCCTTCCCGAACCGGAAAGGAACACCATGCAACGCCGACGTTCCCTGCGCTCCAGACTCCTCCGCGGCCTCGGCGCCGCGACCGCCACCGTGGCCCTCGCCTCCGGCCTCACCGCGTGCGGCGGCGATGCCGATGCCAAGGACACCGGGGCGGGTGGGAACAAGGTCACCGTCGGCGCCGTGTCCAACGGCGCCGCCCGGGAGTCCGAGCTGACCGTCCCCGCCGTGGAAGCCCTGCGGGCGCAGCTGCCGGCGGCCGTCCGCGACCGCGGTGAGCTGGTCCTCGGCGTGAGCACGCTGCCGTCCGGCTCCCCACCGCTCGGGTACACGGGCACCGACCAGAAGACCCTGACCGGGGTGGAACCGGACCTCGGCCGGCTGGTGGCCGCCGTACTCGGGCTCAAGCCGGTGGTCAGGAACTCCACCTGGGAGAACCTTTTCGTCGGCATCGACAGCGGCAAGGTGGACGTGGCCTTCACGAACGTCACGGTCACGGAGGAGCGCAGGAAGAAGTACGACTTCGCCTCCTACCGGCAGGACAACCTGGCCTTCGAGGCGCTGAAGGACAACCCCTGGAACTTCGGCGGCGACCACCACAACCTGGCGGGCAAGACGGTGGCGGTCAGTTCCGGCACCAACCAGGAGAAGATCCTGCTGGAGTGGCAGAAGAAGCTCCAGGCGGACGGCAAGGACCTCACTGTCAAGTACTTTCCCGACGCCAACAGCACCTACCTGGCCCTGAGCGGCAAGAAGATCGACCTCAGCTTCGGCCCGAACCCGTCCATCGCCTACCACGTCACGCAGACGGCCGGCGGCAACGCTCCCACCCGCAACGCGGGTTCCTTCTCCGGGGCGGGTGAGACGCTCCAGGGCCTGATCGCCGCGACCGCGAAGAAGGACAGTGGGCTGGCCAAGCCGGTGGCCGAGGCGATCAACCATCTGATCAAGAACGGCCAGTACGGGCAGGTCCTCGCCGCCTGGAACCTGTCCGACGAGGCCGTGATCACCTCGGAAGTCAACCCGCCGGGCCTCCCGCTCACCAACTCCTGAAACCCCCGGGCGGCCCGCCCCCGGAGCGGTCCCGCCTCCTCACGCGCCGCCCGCCATCGCCCGGACGTCGCACCGTTCGCGGCCCTCGCGGACCCGGCCGACCCGCAAGCGTGGGCCGACCTGCACGGGCTGGTCGGCGACGGCGGGATCGCCTCGCTCGCCGGCCGGCTGACCCCGCCCGACGGCCGGGAGACCGTCGGCTCGATCCCCGGCGTCCAGCTGGTCGACACCTCCCTGCGCGCCGAACCCGCTCCCGAGGCGGTCCGGCTGGGACCCCGCGACGTACCCGAGATCCTCGGCCTGATCGAGCTCACGAAGCCCGGACCCTTCCTGCCCCGCACCGTCGAGCTGGGCACGTACCTCGGCATCCGCCACCGGGGCCGGCTGGTCGCGATGGCCGGGGAGCGGCTGCGCCCGCCCGGCTGGACCGAGATCAGCGCGGTGTGCACCCACCCCGGGCACAGGGGCAGGGGGCTGGCGACGCGCCTGGTCCGCGCCGTCGCAGCCGGCATCCGGGAGCGCGGTGACGTCCCGTTCCTCCACGCGGCCGCGAGCAACACGACCGCGATCCGGCTGTACGAGTCGATCGGCTTCACCCTGCGCCGCCGCCCGTCCTTCATGGCGGTCCGCGCGCCCGGCAACACCATTGCCAACTCGTCTTAATATTCCGGTCATTGTATGGCATCGCTATCGGGCGTAGCGTTCCCAGGAGATATCGGTGACGGGCCCTTTCCTCTTTCCGCTCCTCCCTCTCCTACGCCCTCACATTCGCTACGCGCATCGGCCTCCTTTTCGCACGGCCGATCAGGAAGGCGTAATTCGACGTGTCCTCATCCCTGCCCGCATCCGCATCGGAATCCGCCTTCGGATTCCCGGCAGCCTCCCCCGTACCGCTGCACCTCGCCGTCGCGCTCGACGGCGCGGGCTGGCACCCCGCCGCATGGCGGGAGCCGGGCGCCCGGCCCGGCGAGCTCTACACGGCCCGCTACTGGGCCGATGCCGTCGCCGAGGCCGAAGCCGGACTGCTCGACTTCGTCACCTTCGAGGACTCCCTCGCCCTCCAGTCCACCTCGGCGGACGGGCCCGACGGGCGCACGGACCAGGTGCGCGGGCGGCTGGACGCGGTGCTCACCGCCGCCCGCGTCGCACCGCTGACCCGGAACATCGGGCTGGTCCCTACCGTGACCGCCACCCACACCGAGCCCTTCCACATCTCCAAGGCGATCGCCACCCTGGACTACGTGAGTCGCGGACGTGCGGGACTGCGCGTGCAGGTCTCGCAACTGGCCCATGAAGCGCGGCACTTCGGACGCCGGGCGGCCCCGCTCCCCGATGCGGAGGCGTATGTGGAGGCGGCCGACCACATCGAGGTGATCCGGCGGCTATGGGACAGCTGGGACGACGACGCGGAGATCCGCGACGTGGCCACCGGCCGGTTCGTCGACCGTGACAAGCTGCACTACATCGACTTCGAAGGCCGCCACTTCAAGGTCAGAGGACCGTCGATCACCCCCCGCCCGCCGCAGGGTCAGCCGGTCGTGAGTGCTTCCGGCGCCCCCGGTGCCCCCGGCGGCAGCGCGGCGCACGGCCTCATCGCCCGGTCCGCGGACGTCGGTTACCTCGCGGTGGGCGACGCCGACGAGGCACGCAGCGCCGTCACGGAGATCCGGCAGGCCCGGGAGTCCACCGGACCCGCGGCGCAGCCGCTGCACCTCTTCGCGGACCTCACCGTGTTCCTGGACGAGGACGCCCCGGCGGCCGAAGCCCGCAAGGAACGCCTCGACGCGCTCGCGGGAGCCCCGTACGGCAGTGACGCGGCGATCTTCACCGGGACTTCCGCGCAGCTGGCGGACCTGCTCCAGGACTGGCGTACGGCCGGCCTGTCGGGCTTCCGGCTGCGGCCGGGCGTCCTCGCCCACGACCTGCCCGCGATCACCCGGGGGCTGGTTCCGGAACTCCAGCGGCGCGGGGTGTTCCGCCGCGCCTACGAGGCGGACACCCTGCGCGGACTGCTGGGCCTGGAGCGCCCCGCCGGCCGCTATGCCGCCCACCCCGCCGCCTGATCCCGGATCCGGAAGGACCACCATGAGCAGCAAGCCGCTGAAGCAGATCCATCTCGCGGCCCACTTCCCGGGCGTCAACAACACCACCGTGTGGAGCGACCCGGCGGCCGGCAGCCACATCGACTTCGACTCGTTCGTCCACTTCGCGCGGACCGCCGAACGGGCCAAGTTCGACTTCCTCTTCCTCGCCGAGGGGCTGCGGCTGCGTGAACAGGGCGGAAAGATCTACGACCTGGACGTCGTCGGGCGTCCCGACACCTTCACGGTGCTCGCCGCCCTGGCAGCCGTCACCGAACGCCTCGGCCTGACCGGAACGATCAACTCCACCTTCAACGAGCCCTACGAGGTGGCGCGCCAATTCGCCTCGCTGGACCACCTCTCCGCAGGCCGGGCCGCATGGAACGTCGTCACCTCCTGGGACGCCTTCACCGGCGAGAACTTCCGGCGCGGCGGCTTCCTGCCGCGTGAGGAGCGCTACTCCCGCGCGAAGGAGTTCCTGGCCACCGCGACCGAGCTGTTCGACTCCTGGGACGGCACCGAGGTCGTCGCCGACCCCGTCTCCGGCACCTTCCTGCGGGACGCCGAGGCCGGTTCCTTCTCCCACTGGGGACACCATTTCGACATCGAGGGCCACTTCAACGTGCCGCGCAGCCCCCAGGGCCGGCCGGTGGTCTTCCAGGCGGGCGACTCCGACGAGGGCCGCGAGTTCGCCGCCTCCAGTGCCGACGCGATCTTCGGCCGGTACGGGACGCTCGACGAGGGGCGGAAGTTCTACGCCGACGTCAAGGACCGCCTTGCCAAGTACGGTCGCTCACCGGACCAGTTGAAGATCCTGCCCGCGGCCACCTTCGTCCTCGGCGACACCGACGCCGAGGCGCACGAGGCCGCGCACGAGGTCCGCCGCCTCCAGGTCAGCGGGCAGACCGCGATCAAGTACCTGGAGCACGTCTGGAACCGCGACCTGTCCGCCTACGACCCGGACGGCCCGCTGCCCGACATCGACCCCGCGATCGGCGAGAACACCATCGCCCTCGGCCGGGCGAGCGTCCGCCAGTTCCGCGACCCGCTCGAGACCGCCCGGCAGTGGCGCGAGCTCGCCGAGGCCAAGAACCTGTCGATCCGAGAGCTCGTCATCGCCACCACCGCCGGCCAGACCTTCGTCGGCTCCGCCGCCACCATCGCGGAGTCGATCAACGACCTGGTGCAGGAGGACGCGGCCGACGGCTTCATCCTCGTCCCGCACATCACCCCGGGCGGCCTGGACGTCTTCGCCGACACCGTCGTCCCGCTGCTCCAGGAGCGCGGCGTCTTCCGCACCGAATACGAGGGCACCACCCTGCGCGACCACCTCGGCCTCGCCGTACCCGGCGCCGACCCGGCGGCCCGGCAAGCCACGGGATCATGAAGTTCCTGCCCATCACCCTGATCACGGACTCCGCGGATCCGGTGACGGGCGCCCCCACACCCACCCGTGAACGGTTTCGCGAGGTGGTCGCCGCCGCGCTGCTCGCCGAGGAGCTCGGCTTCGACGGCTTCGGGGTGGGCGAGCGCCACGGCAGGTGACGGAGGAGGTCCACCGCTACCACGAGGCCTTCCGCCACACGGCCTTGCACCTCCAGGCGGAGCCGGGCGGGCTCACCCCCGAGGAGCACCGTGCCTCACTCGAACTCTTCCAGTCGCGGATCGCCCCGGTGCTGCGCCGCGAGATCCCCGACCCTTCCTTCCCTGACCTGTAAGGAGCCGCCATGTCCGGCATCCCCCTCGGGGTCCTCGACCTCGTCCCGATCCCGTCCGGTTCCACCGCCGCCGAGGCCCTGCGCCACAGCATCGACCTCGCCCGGCAGACGGAGGCCTTCGGCTACGCCCGCTACTGGTTCGCCGAACACCACCTCAATCCGGGGGTGGCCGGGACCTCGCCGGCGGTCGTCCTGGCCCTGACCGCTTCCGCCACCTCGACCATCCGGCTCGGCTCCGGCGCCGTCCAGCTCGGGCACCGCACCGCGCTGTCCACGGTGGAGGAGTTCGGCCTGATCGATGCACTGCACCCCGGACGTCTGGACCTCGGCCTCGGCCGCTCGGCCGGCCGGCCGCCGTCGCGGTCCGGGGAGCCGGCGCCGCCCGCCACCCCGGTCGTGGACGGGTACACCCCGAACGGGCTGCGCATCCCGCCCCGGTTCTCCTTCGAGCACCTGCTGGGCCATCCGCGCGTCGCGCTCCAGCAGAGGCTGCTGAACCTGCCCGGCGCCCAGCCGCAGGACTACGCCGAGCAGGTCGACGACGTCCTCGCCCTGCTGCGGGGCGACTACCGCTCCCCGGAGGGGGTGGAGGCGCACGCCGTCCCGGGAGAGGGGGCCGACGTACAGGTGTGGATCCTGGGCAGCAGCGGCGGCGTCAGCGCGGAGACCGCGGGCCGCAACGGGCTGCGGTTCACAGCGAATTACCACGTCAGCCCGGCTTCGGTGCTGGAGGCGGCCGAAGGTTACCGGGCTGCCTTCAAACCGTCCGCCGAACTGGACCGGCCTTACGTGACGGTGTCCGCCGACGTCGTCGTCGCCGAGGACGACGAGACGGCCCGCGAGCTGGCCCTCGGATACGCGCCCTGGGTGCGCAGCATCCGCACCGCCGAGGGCGCCATCCCCTACCCCACCCCGGCCGAGGCGCGCGCCCTGCCGTGGTCGGACGCGGACCGCGCCCTGGTGGCCGACCGGCTGGACACCCGGTTCGTCGGCTCGCCGCCCACCGTCGCCGATCACCTGGAGCGGCTCCAGGAGGCCACCGGCGCCGACGAGTTGCTGATCACCACCATCACGCACGACCACGCGGACCGGGTCCGCTCGTACCACCTGCTGGCCGAGGAGTGGCGGCGTCGCTGAGGGCGCCGGCCCGGCCGTCACACGCATTTAACGCCGTGTGCATGGTCATCGGGCAGGTGTCCTCCGCATGATCGAATTCCGCCAGCGTGATCCAAGGAGCCCCCGATGACGACCCGCCGCCACTTCCTCGCCGGATCCGCGGCCGCCCTCGGGCTCGCCTCGAGCGCCGCCGCCCCGGACGCCCGGGCGGCCCAGGAGGCCCAGGAGGCCGCGGCCGCCGCGGCCGCCGGTACGGCGACTCCGAACCTCGTCGTGATCCTCGCCGACGACCTCGGCTACGGGGACCTCGGCGCGTACGGCCAGAAGCTGATCACCACGCCGCGGATCGACCGGCTCGCCGCCGAGGGCCTGAGGTTCACCGACGCCTACTCGACGGCCGCGGTCTGCGCCCCGTCCCGCTGTTCGCTGATGACCGGCCTGCACACCGGCCACTCCGCCGTCCGGGCCAACCCGGGCGCCGCTCCCGGCGCGCTGAACGCCGGTGACACCACCTTCGCCGAAGTGCTGCGCGCCCGCGGCTACCGCACCGCGGTGATCGGGAAATGGGGCTTCGGCCCGGAGGAGGGAGACCAGCCCAGCCACCCCAACTCCCGTGGTTTCGAGGAGTTCTACGGATACATCGACCACGGGCACGCGCACGAGTACTACCCGCAGTACCTGTGGCACAACGGCGTCAAGGAGACGATCGCCGCCAACGCGGGCGGCGCGAAGGGCGCCTACGCCCCCGAGCTCATCGAACAGCGCGCGCTGGACTTCATCGGCGATCACGCCGCCGAGCCCTTCCTGCTCTTCCTCACGCCGACCGTGCCGCACGCACCGAGCGACATCCCCGACGTCGGCGCGTACGCCTCCCGCACCTGGACCCAGCAGAACAAAGGCCACGCCGCCCAGATCACCTACTTCGACACGCTCGTCGGCAAGGTCACCGACCGGCTGCGCGCGCTCGGCATCGCCGAGAACACCGTGGTCCTCGTCACCAGCGACAACGGCCCGCACGAGGAGGGCGGGGTCAACCCGGATCTGTTCGACGCGAACGGCCCGCTGCGCGGCTACAAGCGCAACCTCTACGAGGGCGGCGTCCGCGTCCCGCTGATCGCCTGGTCCCCGGGCCGGATCGGCGCGGGCACCAGCGACCGGCCCACCCCCCTCACCGACGTGCTGCCCACCCTGGCGGAACTCGGCGGCGCGCCCGCCCCCACGGACATCGACGGACTCTCGGCCGCCCCGCTGCTCGCCGGCAGCCCGGACGCCGCACGCCACAACCACCTGTACTGGTACCGCGACGAGCTCGGCGTCACCAGCCGCGCCAACGCCCAGGACGGCGGTCGCGCCACCTGGCTTGCCGAGGCCGTCCGCAAGGACCACTGGAAGGCCGTGCGGTTCGCGCCCGTCAGGGAACACGTACTGCCCGACGCACAGTGGCAGGTCGAGCTCTACGACCTCGCCTCCGACCTCGGCGAGCAGCGCAACGTCGCCGACGCGAACCCGTCCGTGGTGACCGGCCTGGTCGCCCTCATGCGCTCCTCATGGGCGGACACGTACGTCCGCAAGCCCTTCGGGGTCCGCGCACAGGTACAGGGCCCCGCCGTGCCCGGAGAGGCCTTCACCGTCACCGCGACCCTGGGCAACGGCTCGGGCAAACCCTGGACCCGCGCACTCCTGGCGCTGCGCGCCCAGGCGGGCTGGCAGGTCCGGGCGACCACCACAACCGGCCAGGACCTCCTCTCCGCCGGCGCCACGCTGACCACGACCTGGCGGGTCACCCCGCCCACGACGGTCACCGCCGGCACGCAGTGGCCGCTGACCGTCGACGGCACCGCCGAGTCACCGACCGGCCCGCTGCGCTACTCCACCACGGAACGGGTCTCCACGGTGCCGCCGGCGCCGGTCGCCGACGCCTACCTGAGCGATCTCGAGTGGGTGTCGGCCGCCAACGGCTGGGGTCCGGTCGAACGCGACCGGTCCAACGGGCGCAAGGCGGCCGGGGACGGCACGCCGATCTCGTTCGGCGGGGTGACGTACGCGAAGGGCCTGGGCGTCCACGCGCCCTCCGAGATCGTCTACCACCTCGGCGGACGGGCGGACCGCTTCACCGCGCTCGTCGGCATCGACGACTTCTCGACCAGCCAGTCCGCCGCCGGTGCGACGAGGGCCTCGGTGAGGGGGGACGGCAAGGTGCTGTTCACGAGCGGCAAGCTGACCGGCGCGGGCGGTCCGGTGCAGGTGGACCTGGACGTACGCGGAGTGAAGCTGCTGCACCTCGTCGTGGAGGACGCCAACGCCAACACGGCGTTCGACCACACCTCCTGGGCCCTCGCCAGGGTGACCGTGCCGTGACGCGTGCGGATGCACGTGGTCACCAATGGGCACGGGCAGTTCGGGATCCGGGGTGACCGGGCTCGGAGGGTGAAGGAGCCCGCGGTGGGTAGGCGCACAGCCGGAGGCCCTGGAACAGACGCACCACGACCTCCGCTCCCCCCGGCCGTACCGGCACGTACAGGGGGTCCGGCCGGGATCCGCTCTTCAGGCTCGGGATCGTCGTCGTACTGGAACAGACACATGGGGCCCTCCCTGGGGAACGTGGAGCCTCACCTGCCGGGAGCCAGTCCGGGGCGCGGATTCGAACCTGGGTGGCCGCCCGCCGCGCGAGCCGCGCTTGAGGCGGTTGCGGACCCGGTCCGCCGGGACCGGAATCGTGGCCTTGATCCCGCGTCTGTGCAGGTAGGAGCGGTTCCCACGGCAGTCGTACGCCTTGTCGGCCCGCACCCGGCCCGGCCGCTTGCGCGGCCTGCCCGGTCCGATCCTGGGCACCCCGATCGCCTCCAGGACCGGCTCGAACTGCGGGGAGTCACCCCGCCGGCCGGCCGTGATCACGACCGACAAGGGCTTCTGCCCCTGCTCGACGGCGAGGTGGATCTTGGTGGTCAGACCGCCCCGGGACCGTCCGAGTCCGTGGTCGGCCGGCTCGACAAGGACGCCGCCGGGCGGCTCCCTCTGGAGATCCCCCTTTTCCCCGCTGCGAACGCCGCCTTCGCGCCGGCCCGGAAGGGGCTCGAGGAGGAGGACTGACGGTGGACGGTCGGGCGGCGGCAGAGGTCAGTGCACCGGGATGATGTCGGGGGCGCCGAGGCGGACCGCGTCGGCGGTCCGGTCGTCCGGCTGCTGTTGGGCCTCGCGTTCGGCCGCCACCCGCTTCGTGTAGTTGTCGACCTCGCGCTCCCGGTGCGCCCGGTCCCAGCCCAGGTGAGGTGCCATCAGGTCGGCGACGGTCGGTGCCGCGTCCACTCCGCGGTCCCAGGACTCGATGGAGATCCGGGTGCGTCGGGCGAGTACGTCCTCCAAGTGACGGGCTCCCTCGTGGGTGACCGCGTAGACGGCCTCGACCCGCAGGTAGTCGTCGGAGCTGGGCAGCGGCTCGCGGAGCGTGGGGTCGGCCGCGACCAGGTCGAGCAGTTCGTGGACCAGGGATCCGTAGCGGTTCAGCAGGTGCTCGATGCGGGCGACGTGGAGGCCGGATGCGTCGGCGAGGCGGTGGCGGGAGTTCCACAGGGCCGGGTAGCCGTCGGCGCCGAGCAGTGGGACGCGTCCGGTGGCGCATTCGGGCACGTTCTCGTCCAGGCCTCGGGCGGCCTCGTCGACCGCGTCCTTGGCCATGACCCGGTACGTCGTGTACTTGCCGCCGGCGACGACGACCAGTCCGGGTACGGGATGGGCGACCAGGTGCTCCCGGGAGAGCTTGCTGGTCTCCGCCGCCTCGCCGGACAGAAGCGGGCGCAGACCGGCGTAGACGCCCTCGACGTCCTCAGGGGCCAGGGGTGTGGCCAGGACCGTGTTGACGTGCTCCAGGAGGTAGGCGACGTCCTTGGAACTGAGGGCGGGGTGGGCCTTGTCGAGGGTCCAGTCGGTGTCGGTGGTGCCGATGATCCAGTGCCGTCCCCATGGGATCACGAAGAGCACGCTCTTCTCGGTGCGGAGGATCAGCCCGGTACGGGAGTTGATCCGGTCGCGGGGGACGAGCAGGTGTACGCCTTTGGACGCGCGGACGTGGAACTGGCCCCGCGTGCCGGCCATGGCTTGGGTGTCGTCGGTCCATACCCCGGTCGCGTTGATGACCTGCTTGGCCCGTACTGCCCTCTCGTCGCCGGTCTCCAGGTCGGTGACGACGGCTCCCACCACGCGCTCGCCCTGCCGCAGGAAGCGGCTGACGTGGGTGCGGTTGGCGGCGAGGGCTCCGTAGGCGACGGCCGTACGGGCGAGGAACATGGTGTGCCGGGCGTCGTCGATCTGGGCATCCCAGTACTGGACGGCGCCGACGAGGGCGTCGGGGCGCAGCGCGGGTGCCTCGCGCAGGGCTGCCCGCTTGAGGAGGTGGCGGTGGTGGGGGAGGCCGCCGAGGGTGCCGGAGGCCGCGGCCATGGTGTCGTACATCAGCACGCCCGCGCCGACGTACGCGCGCTCCCACACGCGGTGCCGCAGGGGGTAGAGGAACGGGACCGGGCGCACCAGGTGCGGGGCGAGGGTCTGGAGCAGGAGGCCGCGTTCCTTGAGGGCTTCGGCGACGAGGTGGAAGTCCAGCATCTCCAGGTAGCGCAGGCCGCCATGGATGAGCTTGCTGGAGCGGCTGGACGTGCCCGAGGCCCAGTCGCGGCCTTCTACGAGGCCGACCCGCAGGCCACGGGTGACGGCGTCCAGCGCGGATCCTGCGCCGACGACTCCGCCTCCGACGACGAGAACGTCGAGTTCGCCCTCCGCCATGCCCGCGAGGGCCCGGTCGCGCGCTTCGGGTGAGAGGGCCGCTGCGACAGCCATGGTCGCCTCCTCGTACGGACCCCGGAAGTGTTCGACTCGTACGGGACCTATTCGACCTTGGCCCAGTCGAGCGTGCGCTCCACCGCCTTCTTCCAGCCTTCGTATCCCTCGGCGCGCTGTTCCTCGGACCACTGGGGATTCCAGCGCTTGGACTCCTGCCAGTGGGTGCGCAGTTCGTCCGTGTCCCGCCAGAAGCCCGTGGCCAGGCCGGCGGCGTAGGCGGCGCCCAGTGCGGTCGTCTCGGCGACGACCGGTCGGCTGACCGGTACGCCGAGGACATCGGCCTGGATCTGCATGCACAGGTCGTTGGCGGTCACACCGCCGTCGACCTTCAGTACGTCGAGGTGGACGCCCGAGTCCTGTTCCATGGCCTCCACCACGTCGCGGCTCTGGTAGCAGATGGCTTCCAGAGCGGCTCGGGCCAGGTGGCCGCTGTCGTGGTAGCGGGCGAGGCCGACGATGGCGCCGCGGGCGTCGGAGCGCCAGTACGGTGCGAACAGGCCGGAAAAGGCGGGTACGAAGTAGATGCCGCCGCTGTCCTCGACGGTGCGGGCCAGGCGTTCGCTCTCCGCGGCGTCGCTGATGATCTTCAACTGGTCGCGCAGCCATTGGATCGCGGAGCCGGTGACGGCGATGGAGCCTTCGAGCGCGTACACGGCGGGTTCGTCGCCGAACTGGTAGGCAACCGTCGTGAGCAGACCGTGCTGGGAGCGGACCAGCTCGGTCCCGGTGTTGAGGACGAGGAAGTTGCCGGTCCCGTAGGTGTTCTTGGCTTCGCCGGGCGCGTAGCAGACCTGCCCGACGGTGGCCGCCTGCTGGTCGCCCAGGACGCCGGTGACGGGGATGGCGGCGCGCAGCGGCCGGGAGGTGCGGGTCTGTCCGTAGGCCTCGGGGTGCGAGGACGGGTTGATGCTCGGCAGCATCGCTCGGGGGATGTTGAAGAAGCCCAGGAGCTCGTCGTCCCAGGCCAGGGTCTCCAGGTCCATCAGCATGGTGCGGCTGGCGTTTGTGACGTCGGTGGCGTGGATGCCGCCGTCGGGTCCGCCGGTGAGGTTCCACAGCACCCAGCAGTCGGTGTTGCCGAACAGGGCGTGGCCCTGCTCGGCGGCCTCGCGGACGCCGTCGACGTTCTCCAGGATCCACTGGATCTTGCCGCCGGAGAAGTAGGTGGCCGGCGGCAGGCCGGCCTTGCGCCGGATGACGTCTCCCTGGCCCGAGCGCTGCAGTGCCGCCGCGATGGAGTCGGTACGGGTGTCCTGCCAGACGATGGCGTTGTAGTAGGGGCGGCCGGTACGGGGGTCCCAGACGACGGTCGTCTCCCGCTGGTTGGTGATGCCGATGGCCGCCAGGTCCTCGGCGGCCAGGTTCCCGTGCCGCAGGGCGTTCTGGATCACCGAGTTGGTGCGTTCCCAGATCTCGATCGGATCGTGCTCGACCCACCCCGACCGGGGCAGGATCTGGGAATGCTCCAGCTGGTGCCTTGCCACCTCGTTCCCGGCATGGTCGAAGATCATGAAACGGGTACTGGTGGTCCCCTGGTCCACTGCGCCGACGAATTCAGCCATGGGTTTCCGCCTCTCTCGGGTCGCTCAGCTCTCGTCCGGCGTCGGGACCCTGCCAGGGGGCTCCGGCTCGGCGGTCGGAAGGAACCGGCCGATGAAGAATTTGTACAGACCGGCTCCCAGGACACCGCCCACCAGCGGTCCGACGATCGGGACCCAGAAGTAGAAATGTCCGTACTGGTCACGCCAGGCTCCGCCGTAGCCGGTGAGGAAGCTGGCCAGCCGGGGGCCGAAGTCGCGTGCCGGATTGATCGCGTAGCCGGCGTTGGTGCCCCAGGCCATGCCGATCGCGACCACGATCAGGCCGACGATGAACGGGGCCAGGTTGGCGCCGGGGGGTGTGTTGAGCAGGTCCGTGACCGCCAGGATCAGCAGGAGCAGGATCGCCGTGCCGATCACCTGGTCACGCAGTGCTCCCCATTCGGTGACCGGCAGGTTCGTGTTTCCGTTGGCCGGCAGCGTGGAGAAGACGCCCTGAGTCTTGATCGTGTGGCCGGGGTCGGCCTTCGCCAGCGCTTCGGTGTAGTTCCACCGGACGATCAGGGCCGCCACGAACGCACCGGCCGTCTGGGCCACCGCATAGGGCGCCACCCTGCTCCAGGGGAAGCCCTTGAACATCGCCAGGGCGACGGTGACCGCGGGGTTGAGGTGGGCGCCGCTGAGCCGTGCGGCGACGTAGACACCCAGAGTGACGCCGAGTCCCCACGCCCAGGCGATGCTGTCGTGGTTTCCGAGGCCGCCTGCGGGATTCGTGAGGGCTCCGCCGGCGACCACCTGGGCCACCACGCCGCAACCGAAGAGGATGAGGATCATGGTGCCCGCGAATTCGGCTGAGAGTTCGCCGACCAGTCCTGATCCTTTGTGTCGTTCAGCCATGAGGGCCTCTTCCCGCCGGCCCGAGGGACCGGACGTCGACTCCCCCCGCTCTTCGTAAAGCCCTTCGATATCAGAGATCTGCCCCTTTTGTGGAGGACTTATGTTCTCAAGGTCACACACTTGAGGTGTGGCGCGCGACCGCGGCCGCGGCCGCTCGCCACCCGTCACGGCCGTCGGCCACCTGGGAGGTACCCGATGAACATGCTGATCAACAGTGCGGAAACGGTGGTCGCAGATGCCTTGCGGGGGATGGCCGCCGCCCATCCCGACCTCGACGTGGACGTGGAGCGCCGGGTGGTCGTAAGGCGGGGCGCCCGGGAGAGCGGGCACGTGGGCCTGGTGTCCGGCGGCGGCTCCGGTCACGAACCCCTGCACGCCGGTTTCGTGGGGTACGGGATGCTGTCGGCGGCG
This sequence comes from Streptomyces sp. NPDC031132, assembly GCF_055570595.1. NCBI lineage: Bacteria > Bacillati > Actinomycetota > Actinomycetes > Kitasatosporales > Streptomycetaceae > Streptomyces > Streptomyces sp. NPDC031132. The sequence continues at coordinate 12,660 of NZ_JBVIGX010000057.1, read as the reverse complement.
TGCCCCGGTGAGGTGTTCACCTCGCCGGTGCCCGATCAGATGGCGCGGGCGGCCACGGCGGTGGCCGCGGGGCAGGGAGTGCTGTTCGTCGTGAAGAACTACACCGGCGACGTGCTCAACTTCGACATGGCCGCCGAGCTCGTCCAGGAGGACGGCATCCCGGTCGAGCGGGTGCTGGTGAACGACGACGTTGCCGTGATCGACAGCCTGTACACGGCCGGGCGGCGCGGCACCGGGGCCACGCTCTTCGTGGAGAAGATCGCCGGAGCGGCTGCCGAGGAGGGGGCCCCGCTGGAGCGGGTCGCGGCGGTGGCCCGACGGGTCAACGAGTCCTCACGGAGTTTCGGCGTGGCACTGAGTGCCTGCACCACCCCCGCCAAGGGCAGCCCGACCTTCGAGCTGCCGGACGGGGAAATGGAACTCGGTATCGGGATCCACGGCGAGCCGGGCCGCGAGCGGCGGCCGGTCATGCCGTCCAGGGAGATCGCCGACTTCGCGGTGGGCGCCGTACTGGAGGATCTGGCGCAGGTGGCTCCGGCGGACGGGCCGGTACTGGCCCTGGTCAACGGGATGGGGGCGACGCCGCTGCTGGAGCTGTACGGGTTCCACGCCGAGGTGGCGCGGGTGCTGGAGGCCCGGGGGGTGCCGGTAGCGCGCACGCTCGTGGGGAACTACGTCACCTCGCTTGACATGGCCGGCTGCTCCGTGACGCTGTGCCGGGCCGACGAGGAGCTGCTGCGCCTGTGGGACGCGCCCGTGCAGACCGCCGCCCTGCGCTGGGGCCGCTGACCCGGCCTGTCGGTTACGAGGCCGTCCGGTAGGAGGCTGAAGGGCTCGCCTGGCATGATCCCAGACGGAATCGGACTTCTTCCGCGTGGCTTGCGGAGGATGTCGAGCAGCGATCACGTACTCGATGAGCCCAACGCGGCACTCCGGCCAGTGCTGCGCCGCGGTGCTTCCGCGACGCGCCCTCGGGTGCCGCTGGCCGAGGTCTACGACTCGAGCAGACGCCATGGGAAGCGCCGCGGCGCGAGGCGTACGCGAATGCCTGGAGGCCCCCGGACACGTTGACCGCGGTCTCCGCGGCCTCGAACCCGGGGAGGGGTGACCAGGATCCGGCGCAATGGCTGCCGCCAGCGTCGGATGCGTCGTGCCGGGACGGTGCGGAGCCAAGCTCCGCTGGGGCCTGGCCGCGAACGGGGCGGAGTGGAGCGGCTGCTGCAGAAGCGGGCGGATCGCAACGCCTCCAGCCACCCACCGTCCCAAGAGCCCAGCGGGACCCCGCGGAAGTTCGACGTTGGCGACGCCGCCGATCACGTCCATGACGGCAGCAGTCAGCAGGGCTGTGACAACGTGATCGACTGGCCTGTTGCAGAACGCTATGACGTCGACGGCGTGGGTCGGGGTGAAGCCGATGAGGGGCTTCTGGTCGACTTCGTCGGCGTGCTCGGCAGTGAAGATGGCCTCGTCGCCGATGCCTGGTCCCATGAGAGAGACCGTGACAGGCCGACGTCCGTCCACGCCCCCCGTGTCCTTTATGCCGAGGATCTCCGCATGAATGTTCAAGTCATACTCGCCGACCCGTTTCTCTTCAAAGTGAGAAGAGGAGCGGACAAGGAGTCCCGGAGCCGCTGGATCGATACAGGTGGGACAGGGTCCGCCAACTCAATCACCAACACCGGTCCACTCGTGCCTCGAGCCTAGTCAGCCGGGCTCCCAACCCCAACTAGGTACTCAGCGTGCCCGATCCACGGAAAGTGAGCCGCGGAGGAGTCGTCCGGCTCGCCATGACCGACCGGCCACCGATTCGCCGACCGAACACGGACCGTCCACGCCACGATCCATGTCCTGGTAGAGGCGGGGCACAGCCGCCGCGCGATCCAGCGGCAGCTCGGCATGACCAGCCGAACCGTCAAACGGTACGCGGACGCCGCCAAGCCGGAAGACCTCTTCACCGGTCAGTGGCAGACCCGAACCTCGGTCCTCGACGAGTACAAGCCCTACCTCGACGACCGCTGGAACGAGGGCCGCACCAACGCCTGGAAACTGTGGGAAGAGATCGTGCCGCTCGGCTACCAGGGCAGCTACCAGCGCGTTCGCGCCTACCTCCGCCAGAAACTCACCTCGCCACGGCCCGCCCGCCCTCCCCCCGGGCCGTCGCCGGATGGATCCTCCGCCGCCCGGAAACCCTCTCCGAGACCGAACACCTCCATCTGAAGAGCATCCGGGCCAACTGCCCCGAGATTGACGCACTCACCAGCCACGTCCGGTCTTTCGCGACCATGCTCACCGAGCGCCAGGGCGAGCGCCTGCCGGACTGGCTTGCCGCCGTCAGACAGGACGACCTCCCCAGCCTCCACACGCTCGCTGCCGGCATCGACCGCGACCGCGAAGCCGTCATCGCCGGCCTGACCCTGCCCTGGAACTCGGGCGTCGTCGAAGGACACGTCAACCGAATCAAGATGCTCAAACGGCAGATGTTCGGCCGTGCAGGATTCCAACTCCTCCGGAAACGAGTCCTGCTGTCGTGACGTTCTGTTGACGCTGCCATTGCTTTCGTGGCTGCAAGTGGATGACCGCCAGAAGCTTTCGGCGGCTGGCTACGGTGATGTGATGGACTACTGGAACCACAACGTGCACTATCACCCGCTTGTCCTCGGGGCGGTGCCCGAAGCGTGCAGCACGGCCCTGGACATCGGATGCGGCGAGGGACTGCTGGCGCGCAAACTGGCTCACCATGTCGGCACCGTGACCGGAGTGGACAGCTCCAGCGAGATGATCCGGCTTGCCCGGGAACGCAGCTTGCATCTTCGCAATGTGACCTTCGCGGAGGCGGACTTCCTCGACGACTCACATGGTCTGCTTATGGAAGGCCAATACGACTTCGCCAGCGCCGTAGCGGTAGTCCATCACGTCGAGTTCTCAAAGGCGATAAAGGCCATGGTCCGCCTGCTCGCGCCGGGCGGACGCCTGGCAATCATCGGCCTTGCCCGCAACAAGACTCCGCTGGACTGGATCACCAGTGGCGTTGGCATCCCGGTAGCCCGACTGAACGCCCTCCGCCATGGAGGCAAGACCGACCCGGACGATATGCCCATCCAATTGCCCACCATGGACTGGGGCGAGGTTCGCCAAGAGGCGACACGCCTCCTGCCCGGGTGCCGCTTCCGCCGCCACCTGCTGTGGCGCTACTCGCTCGTTTGGGACAAGCCTGCCGAAGGCGCGACGTGAGTCGAACCTGGACACTTCAGGAACTCCGCAGCTCTGTGACTACGTCACTCACAGCAACGTAACCACAGAACCTGAGCCAGAACCGCTTCTCGTGTACAAGGCAGCCATGTCCTGGTGGGGGAGCTGCAAGAGCCGGTCGAGGGTGAAGCCGCCGGGGTCCTCCAGCGCGGTGAGATACAGCTGGGTGTAGGTGAATGCGTACGGGTTGCGGGCCATCACCTGGTACCAGGCGCCGGCGAGCAGCATGCGGGCCAGGTCCTCCTCCTCGTGGTGGGCGCGGTCCATCGCCAACGCACGGTTGTCGAGGTCGAGGCGGTGTACGGTCTCGCCAGGCGCGCGGCGAGCTCGCCTCCGACCGCGCGCATCCGCAGCCCCGCTCCCCGGCCGATGCCGCCGGAGAGGTCGATCCCGTCTGCCGTGGCCAGGTCCACGGGTGCGGCCGTCGTGAAGGCGGGGCGCAGGCGCTGGTCGATCGCAGTGCCGACGTTGCCGGCCTCGGTACCGACGCCAGGCCCGGGCAACAGAAGGTGGGCGGTTTGGTGCTGGTCGCGGAAGGACTCGCGCAGCGGCCGTGGGCCGGCTGACAGTTCGCGGTCCAGGAACCGGCGCAGCGGAGTACGGGGACTGCGCAGTCCGGAGGTGAGGCTCATCCGAAGGTCACCGCCTTGAGGAGGCACCGCCCGCAGGCGGTGGAATCATCACGACCGGACGCTACGAACGGGCACTGACAACGCGTCACCCACAGGAGGTAGCCACCTGTCACCCACACGAAATCGTTCCTTCGATCGGGTGGCGGAAGGCACCTGATGTCGGCCGTCGGCTGATCGGGCGCGGTGTGCCCAGGGCCTCGAACCGCAGGCACAGTTCGAGTGTTGTCGGTGCTCATGAACATGGACCTTCGGCGCCCTCGCTTGTGGACAGCAGCCACCCGGTCGGCTCGCCGAGCTCCCGGCCGAGGCCCGCAGCCGGGAGTGGGGTTGGGGCCGAGGACTCAGCGAGCCGCGCGGCCGTCCGGGGGAACGCCGCGCCAGGATGGGGTGACCCGCGGGCGACGGCGCCCCGGGTGGGAGGAGAGCGCATTGATCACCACGAATGTCCAACGTCACGGCACGGTCCTGGTCGGCGTTACCGGGACGCTCGATGGGAGCGCGGGCCCGGAGCTGCAGCGGACGCTGGACGGCGTCACCGTTGGCGAGCGGGACCTCATGGTCGACCTGCACGGCGCGACGGCCATGGACGTCGACGGCCTGCTCCACCTCCTGGCCCTGCACCGGAGGGCGGAGAGCCTGGGCCTGCGCGTCCTGGTCGTGGGCTGGCAGCCCCAGCCCCAGCAGCTCTTGGCCGATGTCGCGGGCATCCGCGGGCGCCACGCGGCCACCGGCGAGCGGTACGCCGTGGCGGGCTTCCGTCGGCTGATCGAGGAGCGGGCGCAGCGCGCACGGGACCTGTCGGATTTCGGGGCCGGATGGCTGTCTGGCGTCTAGCCAGGATGGTGCGGTCCGGTGTCACACGGACGGCTCCCACTCCTCGGGGCCGGCGCCTCGCCACTCCACGAAGTCGGTGTCGGTCAGGTCGATGTCCTCGGCGTTCTCCAGCCCGGCCGCGGCGAGGAAGACGCGGATGTCGGACGGGCGGTGCGCGACCCCGATGGCGACGCCGTCATAGCGGACCCGGCGCCAGCCCTGTTCATCCGGCGGGTAGACGATCAGCTCGGCGGCCATGCGGACAGCCTCCGTCCTGCCTGCTCCGGCAGCACCCGGCCGCATCCGCGGGCCGCGCACGTACGAGGGCACCCGGCTCACCGGCGCGGGCCGCGTCCGCTACGAGTACGACGCCATGGGCAGGATCACGCTCCGCCAGCGGACCCGGATCTCGCGCAAGCCCGACACCTGGCGCTACGAGTGGGACGCGGAGGACCGGCTCAAGGCCGTGACCACCCCCGACGGGACGCTGTGGCGCTACGCCTACGACGCGCTCGGCCGGCGCAGCGCCAAGCGCCGCATGGCGGCGGACGGCGTCACCGTGGAGGAGGAGGTCACCTTCGTCTGGGACGGGATGACCCTGTGCGAGCAGACGACGACCACGCCGGACCTGCCGCACGCGGTCACCCTGACCTGGGACCACGACGGCCTCCAGCCGCTCGCCCAGACCGAGAGGCTGGCCGATGCGGACGGACGGGAGATCGACAGCCGCTTCTTCGGGATCGTCACCGACCTGATCGGCACGCCGACGGAACTCGTCGACGAAGCGGGTGAGATCGCCTGGCGGAGCGGAGTGTAGGCGTTCGCGTCCGCGTTCCAGGTCGTCGCTCCCCACAGGGTGCTGCGCGTGCAGTACTTCGACCCCGAGTCAGGGCTCCACTACAACTGCTTCCGCTACTACGACCCCGACCGCTACCTCTCGGTCGACCCCCTCGGCATCGGCCCTGCGCCCAACGCCTCGACGTACGTCCAGAACCCGCTGATGGGGACGGACACGCTGGGGTTGGCTCCGGACATCTGCCCACCGAAGGTGGGCAAGACCAAGGAGGAGCAGAAAGCAAAGGCGCTGCGCGACGCTGGTGTGCCGGAAGGCTTGGAGCCCGGTTACGTGAACGACTGGTTGAAGGCGACCAAACCTGAATGGCAGGGTGGCGGGCAGCTGATGGGGCCGGATCACCAGCCGATCTTCTACAGGGAGGAATGGTACGAACTGCCCAACGGTGACATTGTCATCTACCAGGACCACTGGTTCGGCCACAGAAGCCGGGCGAGCGCGGATATCAGCCGCCACACCTGCATGTCCGGCCTGGCCATGACGAGCGTAATGGTGTAATCGATGGCGCGGAGGAACATCATTACTATGACTTGGAATGAATTCGTAGTGAATGCGGACCTTGGTTCGTACTACGACGAGGTCCCCGACCTGACGGGTGTTCGGCTGCGGTCGGTGCATCTGGACGGTTGGGACCCGACCGTCACCTTGCGGCTCGACCTGCCGAGGTTCCCCGACCGTTGGAACGGTGGTCCGGGGGACACCCTGCAGTGTCACATCCAGTTCTCCATGGTGCAGGACTTCCTGATGGAGGGCTGGCAACCGCCGGTCACGGCGGACATCTCTCTGCGCGCGCTGCCGGAGCACCGGCTGGTCGTGGACGTGACCGCACCTGGTGTGTCCGTTGCGTTCACGTCGAACGCCTCGATCCTCGCCGGCAGGTTCAACGTATTCGTGCGGGATGCGGATGGCGGCGACAGCGGTCGGCACCACTTCACCTGGCCTCTCGAGAACAGGCTCTACCCCACGATCCCCCCGACGTATGTGCATACCTTCTACGAGCGTGCGTGAAATGACTGACTCAAGCGACTGGTCGGAACTGCAGACCCTGTACGGCACCGCGCCCGTACCGGACCTGGACACCTGCCATTTCTTCTACGTCCACATCGACGAGCGCGCCACCTCGGTGACCTTCGGCTTCGAGACCCGGCAGCTGCCGCCACACCCGAAACCCGAATGGTTGGAAAAGCCGTACAACACCCTCACCTTTTGGATCGAGTTCACCGGTGTGACCGCCCTCCGAATGGCAGGCATCCGTGCGGAAGCGGAACGCGCGGTCCGCATCGTCGGCGGCAACACGCCGAGCGGCCTGCGGGTCTCGGTGAACAGCGACACCCGCTCGATCGCCTTCTCGGCGTCCGCGTCCCGGATCACGCAGACTCGCGTCTATCTGCAGGGCTCGGTGTAGAGGGCTACGTCGTCGTCGCCTTCCGTCAGCTGGGAGGCTGAGATGCAGGGCGGCTTCGAGAGGCTGCTGCCGAAAGAGCCAGCCCGCGATAAGCACACCGCTTCCTCATATGCCGAGTTCGCCCACCGTCGCGGGTGGCTGACCCTCGATCGCGCGCTGTCGGAGACGGAGTGCCAGGCCACGCGGGACACCTTGCCAGGGTGGTGCGCAGTGAACAGGGAATGACCTGACGTCGTTGCGGCGTTCGGTGCACCTTCCGCCGCTTCGGCGGCCCGAACCTGGCTCCGCTTCGGCTTCGGGTAAGTATTCGCGGCGCGCTCGGCGGCTGTCCGCAGCCCGGCCCACTCCTCGTCGAAACCCACTTCAGAACTCCCCTCGCCGGGCAGCTCGAGCCGAAGCGAGCCCGGTGCTTTCCCGCTACCCGAGCTGCCGGGCGGGGTTTCGGCCCCTGCGCGATCCAGACGCCGCCTACGAAGGATGACACGGCCCGGCGGCGTCGGACCTTGGGCTGGGCGAGCTTCGCCTTCACTGGGCGCCGGCGGCCGGGATGGGGGCTGGGCGTCGACAGGGTCGAGCGTGAGCTGGACGGAGGTCGGGCGGGCGCTGACCTGGTGGTGGGCTGCGTGAGCTTGGCGGGCGAGGCCTCGGCGGTGTTCTTCGCGGCGGTCCTGGGACGCCTTGAGGGCGGCCATGATGCGGTAGGCAGGTACGCGGCGGAGCCCGACGGGCTGCTGACGGCTCGCAGGGGGAGGGGGGTCAGGGCCCACCAGGTGGCTAACGCCAGGCCCGCCCACGTATCGGCGACTCACGCAGGGCCCGGGGCACCCAGGACCTTGGCGCTTTGCGTGTGATGGGAGTTGTGGTCGTTTGTCGATTCGGTGAAAGTGCTCGAGAACGGCCTGTCGCTCACATAGAGTCGCAGGTTGGAAAGTCTGCTCCCCGCACCCGTGGGGATGACCCCGACATAGGGCACACGAAGGCCCTTCCAGTGCACTGCTCCCCGCACCCGCGGGGATGACCCCCAGGTGATGCGACCCTCGAGCAGGGCGACAACCCATACACGGACCACGCGGCGCAGTGCGCTATGCCCCGGTCTGACCTGCGGACCCGGCCGTGGCGTTTAGGAAGAGGGGCGGTCGTCCGGACGCCACGAGGTGGACGCCCGGCCACGGGTGGGAACCACCGCTTACCTCCCGCTCGTCCGGTGCTAGTAATAACCTCATTACGGAAGGTGAAGGTGGTGCGGAGTGGACCCGGTATCAGTAGGGCTGCTGGCGGCGCTGGCCGGCGGGGCTGGCGGGGAGCTCGGGCGGCAGACCTGGGCGGGGTTAACGGCTCTGGTGCGGCGCCCGTTCCGCCGCGATGCCGGTGAAGAGGCACCGGCGGTCAGTTCCGGGGAGGCGGAGCTGGCGCGGCTGGAACAGCATCCTGCCGACCAGCAGCAAGCGCAGACGCTGAGCGCCGTACTCGCGGTGCGGGCCGCGTTGGATACGGACTTCCGCACCGGTCTTGAAGCATGGCAGGAACAGGCCAAGCTGGCGAGCGCCGGCCACGGCACGGTGCACAGCACCATCAGCGGCGGTACCCAGCACGGGCCGGTGCTGCAGGGCCGGGACTTCTCCGGCCTGTCCTTCACCACATCACCCCCTGCGCCCTCCGTACCGGCCGCGCAGCCGACGGCCGATGCCGACGACGGCGACAGCACCCTCCCACCGGTGCGGGGTTGACCGGCATGGGGCAGACAGAGGCAGACGACGAGGGCGCAGCGGATGGCCGGGTCAACAACACGATCAGCGGCGGAATCTTCTTCCACGCGGTCATCCAGGGCCGGGACATCACCGTGCAGCTGCCGCCGCAGATCACCCCGGCCCTGTCCGCCCTGCCCGCCCCCTCCGCCGCCTTCACCGGCCGCGACCAGGACGTCGACCGGCTGCTGAAGGACCTGGCCCCAGGTGAAAGCGGCACGGGCGCCGGGCAGGCAGTGCTGGTGACCGCCGTGTCCGGTCTGGCCGGCATCGGCAAGACCGAACTGGCCGTCCAGACCGCCGTCCGGGCCCGCAAGAAGCCGGGCTGGTTCCCCGGCGGGGTGCTCTTCACCGACCTGTCCGGCTACGACCCCGAGCACCGCCTGTCTCCCGAGCGGGCCCTGGAAGGCCTGTTGCACGCACTGGGCATTCCCGGCGATCACATACCCAACGGTCTGCAGGACCGGCAGCGGCTGTACCGCAGCGTGCTGGCCGCCTATGCCGAACACCAGCAGCGGATCCTGGTGGTCGTCGACAACGCCTTCACCACCGAGCAGGCCCGCCCGCTGCTGCCCACCGACGGTGTGACCGCTGCCCTTGTCACCTCCCGCCACACCCTCGACGGACTCGACGCCCGCCTCCACGACCTCGACGTCCTTGAGGAGTCAGCCTCCATCACCGTGCTCGACCAAGCGCTACGCCACGCCCGTGACGGTGACGCCCGCATTACCGACGATCCGGAAGCGGCCACGACGATTGCCCGTCTGTGTGCGGGCCTGCCGCTGGCCCTGCGTATCGCCGCCGCCCTCCTGGCTGCCGCGCCTGCCCGTCCCGCGGCCTCCCTGGCCACCGCCCTTCAGGCCGAGCACACCCGCCTGGACAAGCTGAGCCGCCCCGACCGGGCCGTACGGGCCGCCTTCGACCTGTCCTACCGACTCCTCGACAGTGATCACGCCCGGCTGTTCCGGCTGCTGCCCTTCAATCCCGGCCGCGACCTGTCCACCGAAGCCGCCGCCCACCTTGCCGGCATCGACACGGACAGGGCCGAAGAACTGCTGCAACACCTGGCTGACGCGCACCTGGTCGAGCTTGGGCAGGTATGGGGCCGCTGGCGGATGCACGACCTGGTCCGGCTCTTCTCGGGCGAGGTCGGCCACGCCTGCGCCACGGACGACGGCCGGGATGCGGCGGTGACGCGCCTGCTCGACCACTACCTCACTACCGCTCAGGCCGCCGACGACCACCTGCAGACAACGCCGGGCTTGCCCCTCCCGGACGACTTCACCGGCCGCGATCAGGCACTGGAGTGGCTGGATGCCGAACAGAGCAACCTCGTCGCCGCCGCCACGGCCGCCCCTGCACGCCACGCCGCCGCGACAGGACTCGTACTGGCTCTTGGCACATTCTTCGACCTGCGCCGCAACGCCAACGACTGGATCAACCTCAGTACTGCCGCCGTTGCCATCTGCCGTGAAGCCGGAGACCGTCACAACGAGAAAGCAGTTCTCGATGGTCTAGGGCGTGCCCTCATCCGTGCGGGCAGGTTCAAAGAAGCTGTCGACATCTGCACGGCGGCTCTCGATCTCTCCCGTGAGGCCGGAGACCGCCACGCAGAAGCCATGACGCTGAGCAATCTCGGGCAGGCTCTGGCATCCGTGGAGAAATTCGTGGAGGCCGTCAACGTCCTCACCGATGCTGCGGCTCTCTTCGAGGAGGTGGGAGACAGCCTGGGCGGAGCCAGAGTCCTGGCCATCATGGGGCCCATCCAGATCGAGCTGGGCGGATTCGAGCAGGCCGTCGGCAACTTGACCGAGGTTGTCGCTTACTGGAGGGAGGTGGGCGACCGCCACGCAGAGAGCGTGACGCTGGACACCCTCGGACTGGCCCTGGTCGGCGCGCGCAAGTTCGGGGAGGGAGTCAAGGCTCACACCGATGCCGTTGCCCTCTTCCATGAATACGGTGACCCCCATGCGGAGGCACAAGCGCTGAACAACCTCGGGGCCGCATTCATCCGGATGCGTAAATTCGATGAGGCCGCCGACGCTGTCCTTGGCGCCGCTCGCCTCTCCAAGGAGATCGGATACCCTCGATGCGAGGCCATGGCGCTGGCCAACTTCGGGCAACTGCTGGTTCAGAAGCGGAGCTTCGACAAGGCGGTCACCCCGCTCACCACCGCTGTCAGCCTCTTCCGGGAAACCGGCGACCGCCGCCGTGCGGCCTCTACGCTGGATCTCCTCGGCCACGCCCTCGCCGAAGAAGGCAGATTCGATGAGGCTGCTGACGTTGGTACCCAGGACGCGTCGCTTTGCCGGGAGCTGGGCGACCGCCACGGCGAAGGCATCGCCTGGAAAAATGTCGGGCTCAGTCTGTGTCAGGTACGCAGGCTCGACGAGGCCGTTGAGGCTCTTTCCACCGCTGCTGCCATCTTTCGAGAGACTGGCGATCGGCGCCGCGAAGCCGAAGTACGAGCAGCACTGGCCCGCGCCTCGAGAGGGCGGCCCAACTGACGGCCGTCCCCCACCACAGTCCCTGTCCGCGTGGCCGACTTCGCCGGCTTTCCAGGCCGGCGAAGTACCCCGATCCCGCCTCCCGCTCCCTGACCGAGCGTCACTCAGGATGCCCGCAATACGGTAGTGAGGTCCACATGGATCGGCCGCGGGGCCGATGAAGACCCGCTCAGTGGTCGTAGCCATGGCGGACACGTTCCGTACGCCGGCGTACTGGGTGTCGTCGCGTTCCGGGGCGCGCTGCTGCCCTAGCGTGCGGTTCATGTCCGGTGCCTTGTTGAGTTGCCACTCGGCTGGGGGCGAAACCGCTTTCCTATCATGATCATCGGACTCAGAATGATCTGCATGACGACTACACGGGTGATCACACAGCAGGCCATCGGCGCCTCCGACGTGCTGGAACTCGCCGAGATACCCCTCCCTTCGCCGGGCCCCGGCGAGGTCCTGGTCCGGGTACGAGCGACCGGCATGAACCCCGCGGACTGGAAGGTCCGCATCGGCAAGGTGGACTTCTTCGGCCCGCCGCCGTTCGTGCTCGGCCACGAGTTCAGCGGCACGGTGGAGGCCGCCGGCGAGGGCGTCACCCGCTTCGCGGTGGGCGAGGATGTCTACGGCTGGACCGTCCCGCCACACGGCAGCCACGCCGACCACGTGGTGGTCACCGAGGACCGGATCGCGCCCAAGCCTCGCACCCTCGACCACGTCGGCGCCGCCGCCCTGCCGATCTCCGGCTTCACCGCCTACCAGGCCCTGGTCACCTTCTCCGACGTACAGCCCGGCCAGCGAGTGCTGATCCACGGCGCGGCCGGCGGGGTCGGCCACCTCGCCGTACAGATCGCCAAGGCCCGGGGCGCGTACGTCATCGGCACGGCCCGCGCCGCCAAGCACGACTACCTGCGCGGACTCGGCGCCGACGAACTGATCGACTACACGGTGGATGACTTCTCGGCCCTGCGCGGCATCGACGCGGTGCTGGACACCATCAGCAACGATTACGGCCCGCGCTCGCTGTCCACCCTCAAGCCGGGCGGCATCCTGGTCGACGTCGTCGGCGTCGGCGTGGACCGCACCGAGGTGACGGCCCGCGCCGCCGAACTCGGTGTGCGGTTCGTGGAGTTCTTCCTGGAGCCGACCCCCGCCGTGCTGACCGCCTTCGCCGAACTCGTCGACACCCACGGCGTACATCCCACGATTTCCGAGACCTTCCCGCTCACCGAGGCCGCGAAGGCCCATGAGCTCAGCGAAACCGGCCGGGTGCAGGGCAAGATCGTCCTCGTGCCCTAGGTAGCGTCTTGTCGATCACTGGTCGAGCCAGATGAGGGTGCTGGCGAGGGTGATCGCGGCTTGGTAGCGGGCGGGGTGTTTGATGCCCCTATGGATGTCAAGCAGCGACTCCGGCGGGTCTTGTCTGGTCAGCCGGAGTGGTGGCGGGGACGATGAGTCGGTAGATCTCTCG
>NZ_JBVIGX010000056.1:4070-28477 GCF_055570595.1 Streptomyces sp. NPDC031132 | reverse complement strand
CCCCCCCCTCCCCCCCCCCCCCCCCCCCCCCCCCCCCCCCCCCCCCCCCCCCCCCCCCCCCCCCCCCCCCCCCCCCCCCCCCCCCCCCCCCCCCCACGCCCGTACCGCTCGGCGTCAGCTGTCGTTGCCGCGGTACGCGCCGTCGTCGCCCAGGTGGGTGGTGGCCAGCCCCGGGTAGTCGAGGACGAGTCCGGTGCTGTCGAACTCCACGTCACTGCGGAAGCCGTCGGACGAGTACCGCACCCGGTGACCGCCGAGCGGGGTGTACGTCTGCGTGGACGGGGTCACGGTCAGTTCCGGTACGGCCACCCAGGCCATCAGGAACCGCTGCTCAGGGCTCTGTTCGCGGGCGAGGTGGAGCCCGTGGCGGCGTACGGGCATGGTGTTGGTCAGCGGGCAGAGCCCGAGGTCGCAGTCGAGGGCACCGTCGAACTCGGCACGCGCCCGGCCGTCGACCGTCCACCGCCCGTCGTCGTCGCGGCACAGTGCGAGTTCGCGCCCCGCGTGGCCCGGCCCCTCCACGCTGACGTGCAGCGAGCGGGTGACGAAGCCCGGCCCGGTTTCGAGCCGGTAGCCGACCCAGTAGGGGCCGCCCTCCAGGGCGAGTGCCCGGCCCCGCGCGTGGAGCCGGTCTCCCTCGAACTCCCCCCATGCGGTGTCGTATCCCTTGCTGGCCGAGACGTGCCAGGTACGGGTGAAGCGTACGAAATCGTCCATGAGGTGATCTTCCCGCACGATGACGGTGGAGGGACTCGGAGGGAGCTGCTGGTTATCCTCCTGTCCGCCCGGCAGTCGGGCGGACAGGAGGAAGGGGAACAGGTGGGGGACGTGGTCGAGGGAGCCGTACCCGGGCCGCTCGTCGTGGTGGCGCGAACGGCCGCGGAGCTGATCGACCGGGACGGCGGAGGCGTGACGGCGTACGAAGCGTTGCTCGACGCCGTGGTCCGGTGGGCCGGACGGGATCGAGAAGCGCTCGCCGAGGCGCTGCGCCCCGTCGCGGAGCGCTGGGGTGGTGTCCATCAGCCGCGGGTGCTCGCCGCCGCGCGGCTGCTGGCCGTCGTACGGTGCGCCGCAGGCCCGGTCGAGGACGGGGCGGCAGCGGACCGGGCCGAGGCCGGGCCGTGGCTGGAGACCTGCCAGCACGAGGCGGTCCGCCACGTGGTCGGCGCGCGGATCGCGGAGATCTGCGGGTGGCTGCGGCGCGGCGAGACGGTGCCGATGCTGCTGGCCACGCCGAGCCGGCCCGACGGAGCCGTGGACCCCTACGACCTGGTCATGCGGCTCACCGAGTACGAGCAGGCAGGCGTCCGGCCGGGGCCCGCCGACCTGGGGCAGGCGCTGCTGCGCTGCGGCGGCGGCCCCGCCGGCGAGGACGTCGTGCGCGCGGCCGTCGAGCTGGCGCTGCCCGAGGGCCCGCGCATCGCCGCATGGCTGCGCCGGGGCGGGCTGCCGCAGCCGGGTGCGGCCGTGGTGCGGGAGCCGGGGGAGCCGGAGCGGCCGAGCCGACGGTACGGGGCCCGGGTGGGGCGCCGGCTCCTCGTCGGTACCGAACCCCTGGACGGGCGGGGTGACTTCCCGCGGCCCTTCTGGTCGCTGTTCCGCGGCTTCGAGCCGCTGATCGGCTGCAACCACCTGCTGCTGGGGCACCGGGAGCGGCATGCCGTCGCCGCGCTGCCGTGGCATCCCGAGATCGTGGCGGCACGGCTGCTGACGGAGGTCGCCGCCACGGCCGACCAGGACCGGGCGGGCAGCCCCGAGTTCCTGCCCGCGCTGGCGCAGAGCCCCGGCCCGGCCGGGCCCGCCGTGCACCTGGCCCTGGCGTACGGGCTCGGCGCGCGCCCGGACGCCGACCGGGAGGCGGCCGTCGAGGCCTTGCTGATCCTGGCCGCGCAGCGCCGCCTGGACGGTGCGCTGCTGGGTGGCGAGCTGGCCCGGCTCGCGCTGCTGGGCACCCTGCGGCTGCCGGTGGTGACGGAGTCGCTGGGCCGGGCCGCCGGTGTGGGGGCCGGTGAAGGTGCCCGTGCGGCCGGGGGTGCCGGCGCGGTGTGGCCCGTACTGGCTGCGATGCTGCCCGGGCTGCTGGCGGCGGTGCAGTCGGGAGCCGTGTCCCGGCCGCACGTGCCGCTGCTGGCGTTGGCGGCGGACTGCGCGCAGGGCTGCGACGCGCGGGGTACCGTCGCCGAGGTCGATGCGCTCGCGGCGCGGCCGGGCTCGGCGCAGTCGGTACGGGAGGCCCGCCGGCTGCGCGACGTACTGGCAGGGCGGCACCCGTGACGCCGCAGGGCCGGGTGTGCGTCATGGTGGATGTCGTGGACGTTGATGTGGATGCGGTTGCCGACGAGCTGTACGGGCTGGTCCCGGCCCGGTTCACCGAGGTCCGGGACGAGCGGGCGGCCAAGGCCCGGAAGGCCGGACAGGCGCAGGCGGCCAGGGCCATCGCGGGACTGCGGCGCCCCACACGGGCGGCGTTCGCCTCGAACTTGCTGGTGCGGCGGCGCCCGGAGGAAGTCGCCGCATTCCTCGAGCTCGGCGAAGCACTGCGCCGGGCCCACCGGTCGTTGGACGGCACCCAGCTGAAAGACCTGTCCCACCAGCGGCATGTGGTGGTCGCCGCGCTGGCGCGCACGGCCCGGCAACTGGCCGATGAGGAGGGCCAGGCGGTCAGCGAAAGCGTCGCGCACGAGGTGGAGCAGACCCTCCACGCCGCCCTGGCCGATCCGGACGCTGCCGAGCAGTGGTCGGGCGGCCGCCTGTCCACCGCGCTGACCCCGCCGGTCGGTTTCACGGGCCTTCCCGCCACGGCCCCCGTACGCCCGCAGCCCGCCGTGACCCAGCCCGACGCCCCGGCGAAGCCCCAGCCGAAGCCCAAGCCGAGCCCGAAACCGAAGCCGAAGCCGAAGCCCTCCCGCGAGGCGGAGCAGCGCCGAGCCAGGCAGGAACAGGCCCGCCGCAAGGCCGAGGAGACCGGCGCCGAGGCCACGGCACGGGAGGCGGAACTGCGCGAGGCCGAACAGGAGCAAGGCGACCACGACCAGGAGCTGGCCGAAACCGACGCGCGTGTCGCCGAGCTGGAACGGCAACTGCGCGAGGCGCGCAACGGGCAGGCCGAAGCGCGGCGCGCCCTGGCCGAAGCCACCGCCCGGGTCCGGGACGCCGCCCGCGCTGCGGGTGCGGCGCGCCGGAAGGCCGATGCGGCCGCCGACCGGCTGGCGGAGCTGCC
Source organism: Streptomyces sp. NPDC031132 (assembly GCF_055570595.1). NCBI lineage: Bacteria > Bacillati > Actinomycetota > Actinomycetes > Kitasatosporales > Streptomycetaceae > Streptomyces > Streptomyces sp. NPDC031132. The sequence continues at coordinate 25,257 of NZ_JBVIGX010000056.1, read as the reverse complement.
GGGGGCGCAGGAGTAGCCGGAGCGGGTCCCCGGCACCCCTCGCCCGGCCGCCGGGCGACAGGGGACGATCGGAGGGACACTGAAGCGAGGGGGCCGATGCCGGACGAGCTACGGCGAACGGAGGGCGACCACCATGCTGGGAGACAGCAAGGGATTCAGCGGCTACTCGGTGGACGACATCGAGGGTGCCAAGGGTTTCTACGGTGAGACGCTCGGACTCCGGGTGTCCGAGGACAACGGTCTGTTGACCCTGCACCTCGCGGGGAACACCGACGTCATGCTGTACCCGAAGGAAAATCACGAGGCCGCGACCTTCACCGTTTTGAACTTCCCCGTGGACGACATCGACCGGGCCGTCGACGAACTGGCCTCCCGTGGCGTGACGTTCGAGCGGTACGAGCAATTCGACCAGGACGCGAAGGGAATCGCCCGGGAGACGCCCGGCCCCGCGATCGCATGGTTCAAGGACCCGGCCGGAAACATCCTCTCCGTGCTCCAGCCGAACGGGATGTAGGCCGCCGCAGGTGCTCGCCGCGACCGCCCGGGCCGGCCCGGGCCGGAAGTGGACGACCCGGCCACGTCCTTCACCACGTGACACGCCGCCCCGAGCGCCTACTCCTCGGTGTCGCCCCGAGTCGGCACGCACAGCACCGGGACCGGCGACAGGTGCAGCAGCTTGTGCGGGGTGGAGCCCAGCAGGGCGCCGCGGATCGGGCTGTCCCCCCAGCTGCCGACGATGATGACCCGCGCCCGGTGGCGTTCCGCGGCGTCGAGCAGGGCCTGGGCCGGCTTCTCGTCGACCACCTCGACCGTCGACGGTACGCCCGCCTCGTCGGCGGCCTCGACGGCCCGCGCGAGCGCGCTGCGCCCCGCCTGCCGGACGGCCTCCCGGTGCGCGACGTACTCCTCCCCGGCGGCGCCGGGCGCGGCGGCACCGTAGACGAGGACGAGCGGTTCGCCGAAGGCGGTGGCGACCTCGAGCGCCACCTGCAGGGCCCGTTCCGCGCCGGGTGACTCGTCGTACCCCAGGACCACAGACATCGGGGACTCCTTCCGGACCGCCTGGCCACCGCTTCCGGGCTATCGCTTCCTGCCGTGGACGAGCTCCGGATCGACCACGCCCCGCCGCTCCCGCCAGAACCTGCCGTCCCGTACCCGCCAGAAGCACATGATCAGTACGCCGGCCACGGCGATCCCGATCCCGATCACCAGCGGTGGGCCGAGGCCGAACCAGGAACCCCCGCCGGCCGAGTTCTCCGGATTCGACATGTCGTCGATCGATTCCTCCAGCAGCCAGGCCAGCATGCCCGCGCCGATCAGCGGCCCGAGGCCGATGAGCAGGAAGTTGTGCAGGCTCTCCAGCAGGTGGCGGCGGTAGTAGACGGCGCAGGCCACACCGGTCAGCGCGTAGTAGAAGGCGATGAGCAGGGAGAGCGCCGTCAGCGAGTCCAGGAGGGCGTTCTCGCTGATCTGGTTGACGATGAGGTACCAGGCGATGGCGATCCCGGCGACCCACCACGTGCTCACGTCCGGGGTCCGGAACCGCGAGTGGATGTGTGCGAGCGACGGCGGGAGCGCGTGCCGCCGGGCCATCGACAGGGCGGTCCGGGAGGCCGGGATGATCGTGGTCTGGGTGGAGGCGAGCGCGGAGGTGCAGACGGCGAGGAGCAGCATCCAGTCCCAGCCGCCCATCACCTCGTGCGCGAGCACGGCGAAGATGGCCTCCTCCTCGTCCGCGTTCTCGGCGAGGAAGGCGGTTCCGGCGTAGCCGACGATGGCGAAGCCCACGGACAGGTAGGTCACCAACAGGACCACGGTCGACCAGATGCCGGCCTTGCCGGGCGCCGTGGCGGAGTCCCTCACCTCCTCGGTGAGGTTCACCGCGGACTCCCAGCCCCAGTAGATGAACACGCCGAGCAGCAGCCCGCCGGTGAGGGCGTCTCCGCCCGCGCCGAAGGGGTTGAGCCAGCTGAGGGACGGCTCGATGGAGTCGAGGGTGCTGGTGTCGGCGTAGATGCGGTAGATGGCGACGACGGCGAAGGCCAGGAGGAAGAAGACCTGGGCGAGGATCAGGATGTCCTGGAGGTGGGCGGACAGCTCGGTGCCGATGACACAGATGGCGGTCATGGCGAGGATCACGAGGACGGTGAGGGTCTGCCGGACCACCGTGTTCTCGGCCCACGAGTCGAGGCCGACGGCGAGCAGGCCGAAGTTGACGGCGACGTCGGCCAGCGAACCGATGACCAGGACGCCGGTCATCGTGATCGCCCAGCCGCCGAGCCAGCCCGCCCAGGGGCCCATGGCCCGCGTCACCCACGAGAACGTGGTCCCGCAGTCCTGGTCGACCTTGTTGAGGTAGTAGAAGGCGGCGGCGATCAGCAGCATCGGAACGAACGACGCCAGCATCACGCCGGGTGCGTAGATCCCGGCCAGCGCCACGATCGGCCCGATGACGGCGGCCAGCGAGTAGGCGGGAGAGGTGGAGTTCAGGCCGATGACGAGCGCGTCGAGGAAACCGATCGCGTTGTGTTTGAGCTCCGCGTCCGGGATCTCTGCACCCGCTGCGCCGCCGGCACTGTCCTGGGCCATACAGGCAATCGTCATGCACCCGGCGGCGCTGCGCGAGGCGCGTGCGCTGTCCGGGGGCCCGCGCCCGCCTGCGGTGGCAGGAGCCGAGGGCCTCCTCGAGCGGTGCGGGCAGCCCGTGGAGGCCGTACGGGCCGGCCGGGCGGGGGCGTGTCCCGGGGCCGGGGGCGGCCGGATCCGGCGGGTCGCCGAGCGGCCCCACCGCTCCCGGTACGAGGACCAGGCCGGCGTCCGGGCGGACCCGGCCGCCCCTACGCCCTGCGCGGGGCCGCCGTGCAGTGACCAGGGAGGGCCTCTTGCGCGTCCGCCGCCGAGCCGCTTGGGTGACCGGGTCCACCGCAGGTGCGAACGGGAAGGCGGCAGACGTATGGCGGATACCCTGCAGACCGGCACGGGGGAGAGCGAGAACAGCGCTCCGCGCAAGGCCAGTTGGCGCTACATCGGCCCCGGCATCGTCGTCGCCGCCACCGGCGTCGGCGCCGGCGACCTCGTCGCCACGCTCATCGCGGGCAGCAAGTTCGGCTACACGCTGCTGTGGGCGGCGGTGATCGGCTGCCTGGTCAAGATCTCCCTCGCGGAGGCCGCCGGCCGCTGGCATCTCGCCACCGGCCGTATCCTCTTCGACGGCTGGCGCAGCCTCGGATCCTGGACCACGGTGTACTTCGCCGGGTACGTCGTCGTCTGGGGCTTCGTCTACGGCGCCGCCGCGATGTCCTCCAGCGCCCTCCCGCTCGCCGCGCTCTTCCCCGACACCATGGACCTGAAGGTCTGGGCCGTCCTGTGCGGCCTGGCGGGGCTGGTGTTCGTCTGGTTCAACCGGTACGCCGTCTTCGAGAAGGTCATGACGGTGCTGGTCGGCGTCATGTTCCTCGTCACCGTGTATCTCGCGATCCGGGTCACGCCGCACCTCGGTGCGGCCTTCGCCGGCCTCGCGCCCGTCCTCCCGGACGGTTCGCTGATCTACACGCTCGGCCTGATCGGCGGTGTAGGCGGCACCATCACCCTGGCCGCGTACGGCTACTGGGTCAACGCCAAGGGCTGGACCGACGCGGGCTGGATGAAGGTGATGCGCCTGGACAACCGGGTCGCCTACGTCACCACCGGCCTCTTCGTCGTGGCCATGCTCTTCGTCGGTGCCGAGCTGCTGCACTCCTCGGGCGTGGCGATCGCGAAGGGCGACCGGGGCCTGCTCGACCTCAACGACATCCTCGCGGACCGCTACGGAACACCGACCGCCAAGCTCTTCCTGGTGGGCTTCTTCGCGACGTCCTTCACCTCGCTGATCGGCGTGTGGCACGGCGTGAGCCTGATGTTCGCCGACTTCGTGACGAAGTACCGCCCGTCCCTGGTCCCGGACGGGACGAGCCGAGAGAAGTCCCTGCCGTTCCGGGCCTACCTGCTCTGGCTGACCTTCCCGCCCATCAGTCTGCTCTTCCTCGACCAGCCCTTCGGGCTCGTCATCGTGTACGGGGTCATCGGCGCGTTCTTCATGCCGTTCCTGGCCCTCACCCTGCTGTGGCTGCTCAACAGCTCACGCACGCCGGCCGGTTGGCGCAACGGTCTGCTGAGCAACGGGATGCTGGCGGCCGCCGGGCTGCTGTTCGTGGTGCTGTGCGTACAGCAGGTACGGGAACTGCCCTGGTAGGGCGCCACGGAGAGCGAAGCCGGCGGGGGCGATCAGGAGTGCGGGCCGGCCAACTGGTCGCCCAGCGGGCTGCGTCGGTACAGCACCTGCCGCCCGTCACGGGCCCGGGTGACCAGGCCCGTGGCGTGCAGGACGCGCAGGTGCTGGGACACGGCGCTCGGGGTGACCCGGAAACGGCGCGCGATCTCGACCGTGGGCAGCGGCTCGGCGAGGAGGCCGAGCAGCCGGGCTCTGGGCGCGCCGAGCAGCGCCACGAGAGCGGGCGCGTCGGCGGTCGGCGCCGGGGCCCACATGGTCGCCACCCCACGGCTGGGGTACATCAGCAGCGGTGGTTCCTCGGGGCTGACCGGAGGCGCGGGCTTGTGGGCGAACACGGAAGGAACGAGCAGCAGCCCTCGGCCCGATGCGGCGACCCGGTGCGTACTGATCATCTTGTCGATGTGCAGCACACCGTCCTGCCAGCGCAGGTTCGGATGCATTCCGGCGAACAGCAGGCGGGCGCCGCCCATGGCCAACTGTCGGGCCCGGTAGGTCATGTCGGCTTCCAGGAGCAGCCGCATCCGCGGCCACATCGGCTTCACGGCGACCTCCCAGTACCGCTGCAAGAGCTCACAGATCGCATCGCGGAGTCCGAGGACCGGCGCATCGTCCGCGGCGATGGCATCGCGCAGGGCCTCGGGCAACGGGTCCGGGGCGTGGGCGGCCGACAGGTCGCGCCGCACCAGGTCCGGAGAGGCCGCGCGGACGACGGCCAGTTCCTCCTCGAAGGCGGGGGAGAAGCACGTCGGCCGCGGCGTCAGGAAGTCCGGAAGGGTGAGCCGCTGCGCCACCAGGGACATCAGCAGGTCGGTGTCGAGCCCGTCGAGCCGGCCGAGGACGGACCTGCGCCACGGCAGGTGCACGGCGGACAGGCCCGGATCGCGCAGCACGCGCAGACTGAAGACGGTCTCACTCAGGGGCGAGAGCGCGAACCGGGTGTCCGCGAGGTCCTCCACGCCCAGCACGAAGCTGATCATTAAGCGGGACGCTACATCAATTGGCAGCGGAACGCAGGTGCCGTGGACTTGCGCACATGACACACCCGACTCCTACGCGGTGCACCGCCACGCCCGACGACGGGCCGGTGGACTGACATGAACCGCCGGATGGTTCTGATCCTGTCCCTGACCTGCGCCGTCGCCGTGGGCAACCTCTACTTCCCGCAGGCGATCGTCCCGCTGGTCTCCGCAGGACTGCACACCTCTCCAGATGCCGCCTCCCTCGTGGTGACCGCCACCCAAGTCGGCTACACGGCAGGGATCTTCCTGCTGGTCCCGCTGGCCGACCGGCTCCCGTACCGGCCGTTCCTCGTCACCCTGCTCGCCCTCACCGGCCTGGGCCTCCTCGCCGCGAGTTGTGCACCCAGCCTGGCGCTCCTCGTCGCCGCCGGCGGTCTCATCGGCGTCACCACCGTGGCCGCCCAGGTCATCGCCCCGCTGGCAGCCGGGCTCGTCGCCGCCGACCGACGCGGGGCGGTGATGGGCACGTTGCTGAGCGGGTCCATCGGCGGCATGCTGCTGGCCCGCACGTTCGGCGGGACGCTCGGCGAATGGCTGGGCTGGCGGGCCCCCTACCTGGTGGCCGGGGTGGTCGTCCTGCTCCTGGCGGCCGTCCTCGGCTTCACGGTACCGGCCGCGGCCGCGGCCGCGCCCTCGCGCGAGCCGTACCGGAGCCTGCTGACCGAGCCGCTGCGCCTGCTGCGCACCGAGCCGGAGCTGCGACGCTCCTGCATTTACCAGGCCTCCGTCTTCGCCGGGTTCTCGGCCGTGTGGACCTGCCTGGCGCTCCTCCTCACCGGCCCGGCCTACGGCTTGGGCAGCCAGGCGGTCGGGATGCTCGCCCTGGTCGGCGCCGCCACCATGCTCTGTACCCCGCTCGCCGGACGCCTGGTGGACCGCAGGGGCTCCGACCTGGTGAACCTCGTCTGCCTGCTCGGGGTACTCCTCTCCGCCGTGGTGCTGGCCGCCGGCGCCTCGGGCGGCGTGGCGGGGCTGACCGCCCTGACGATCGGCACACTCGTACTCGACCTTGCGATGCAGTCCGGCATGGTCGCCAACCAGGCACGGGTCTTCGCGGTGCGGCCCGAGGCCCGCGGCAGGCTGAACACCGCCTACATGACCTGTGTCTATCTGGGCGGCAGCGCGGGTTCCTGGCTCGGAGTACGCCTCTACGGCCGTGCCGGGTGGTGGGGCGTGTGCGTACTCGTGGCGCTGCTCGCCGCACTGGCCGTGGCCCGCCACCTCGCGGCGCTCCCCGCGCCGGGGGGCATCAGCACCGCGAAGGCCGCCGCCGGCAGCCACCGCAGGGCCGGCAGCTCCATTGCGCACGGCAGCCCCGAGGACAGCACCGCGGTCTCCGGCCCCAGCGCCAGTACGTCCGGCTGAAGCAGCGCGCCACCCGCGCGAACGGGTCCTGACCAGGGCCTGTCTCCCGGATCACGGAATCGGTTCGCAGAAGCCCTTGGTTCTCCCTTACGGTCCGGACATGTTTGTTGTCACGGTGACCTATACGGTTCCGCTCGATGAAGTCGACCCGTTGCGACCGGCCCACGGCGCGTGGCTGAACGACCTCATTTCACGCCGTCTGCTGCTCGTGGCCGGACGTCAGGTGCCTTTGGCCGGAGGTGTCTACCTAGCCCCTCGGATGCCCGGCGAAGACCTCGACGGCCTTCTCGCCACTGATCCGTATGTCGTCAACGGCGTTGCCACGCATACGGTGACGGAGTTCACGCCGCTGCTGGTCGCGGACGGTCTGGAGGATCTCAAGTCTCCGGAGTGAGCCTGGTGGTGAGCGGAGCCGGATGAGGAGTGCGATGGCGGTCACCGCGCCGAGACAGACGTACCCACGCTCGTCATATCGCGTTGCAGCGATTCACTGATCGAAGGGGCGCCAGGCGTGGCGTCTGCTGCTGACGACGCCCGACTCGTAGGCCGCGATGACCAGTTGGGCGCGGTCGCGGGCGGCCAGTTTGGACAGCAGGCGGCCGATGTGGGTCTTGACGGTGCCCATGCTCAGGTGGAGGTGGGCGGCGATCTCGGTGTTGGACAGGCCGCGGGCGATCAGTTCGAGGACTTCGCGTTCCCGGTCCGTCACCCCCGACAGGGTGGGCGCGGGAGCCGGGGGGGCGGTGAACTCCTCGATCAGACGCCGGGTCACCGACGGGGCCGGCAGGGATTCGCCGGAGGCCACCACGTGAATGGCGGCCAGTACGTCGGCGGGCCGGGCGTCCTTGAGGAGGAAGCCCGCCGCACCCGCCCGCGAGGCACAGGCCGGCGGCTGCGACGACGGAGAGGGGGGTGGTGCCCTTGAGTACGCCGAGCGCCAGGGCGGCGGTCGCGGCGAGGGCGGCGGCGCGGAGCGGGCCGAGGACGCGTGCCCGCCAGGCGCCGGCGGCGAGCAGGAGCCAGCCGCCCATGATGGCGACGGTGAGGACACTGAAAATGTGGAACGCGCCGTAGGCCGCGTCCACGAAGCGGGTGGCTGCCGCTGCGCCCTGCTGGTCGGCGAACTGGAAGGCCAGGTGGTCCACTCCGGCGTGGAAGGTGCGGGCGAAGAGGCCGAGCACGGCGAACACCCCGCCCCACAGGGCCGGTGCGGGCCGGTACGGCACTTCCCCATCGGCCTGAGCCGGACCGCCGGTCTCGGCCATGCGCTGCAGTGCCAACCCCCAGCAGCGCAAGCGTCTCGACGAGGAGGCTTTGCCGGTGCTTGACACTCACACCATCTTTACTTAGGTTAGCCTCACCTCATGATTCATGCGGAACTCGCAGCAGCTGCGGCCTACACCACGCCTCCCCTTTGGCGGATTCTCACCAAAACCGGCTACTTCGTCGGTCTGAGCGGCGCCATAGGCGCCACCGTCACCTACGCGGCATCGGTCCGTCCCAGCCTGCGAGCCCCGGAGAGCGGGGCCGATGATGTCGCCGTGCTGCAGCGGCGCACGTCGGCCTACCTGGCGTGGGCCGGGGTCGTGCTGCTGGTGGCCGGCTACTTCCAGCTCGCCGGACGCGTGGCCCGGGCCGGCAAGGGCATGCCCTTCGGGGACGCGCTCGCCCCCGGGCAGATCTCGGACTTCCTCAACGCACCTGCGGCCAAGGGGGCCTGGGTGGCTCAAGGCACGATCCACATCGCCCAGAACCTCTTCCTCGTGCTCGCAGCCGCCGCCCTGATCTCGCTGTTCACCGCAGCCGGCCGCCGTCACCTCAACACCATCGCGCTGACGGCACTCCCACTGTCCCTGGCCATCACACTCGTCGGGGCGATCCCGGCCACCGCGCCCAAAAACTCCGACAAATGGTTCGACCTCTTCTTCGGCCAGGCCCACATCATCAGCGGCACGGTGTGGATCGGCGGTCTGACGCTGCTCCTCGCCCTCACCGGTGCCCGCCGCCGGCTGAGCGAGAACGCCGGCCTGCTGTGGGCGGACGTCTGGCGACGGTTCGGTCTCGTGGCCCTGGTCAGCGTCGCAGCCGTGCTCATATCCGGACTGTGGTTGTCCTGGAAGCACGTCGGCAGCGTGGGACAGCTCTGGACGACGACCTACGGCCTCTTCCTCCTGGTCAAGATCCTGCTGGTGCTCGCGATGGTCGCGGCCGGCGCCCTCAACCAGCTCTGGCTGATGCCGCGCATCGTCCAGGCCCGTCAGGCCGATGCGACGGCCTCCCTGCTGCACCTGACGCTGCACCACTTCCCGAAGGTCGTCTGCGCCGAGGTCGCCCTCGGCGCCGCCGTCCTGGGCATCGTCCCCTTCCTCACCGGCTCCGCCCGCTCCGAAGCCGGCAGCCCGGCGCCCGTCGCGACCGGCAGCATCTTCGCCGTCGGCGCCCTGCTCGTCCTCACCCTCGCCGCGTCGCTGTACATCACGGCCAAGGCCTCCGACGCCCTCGCGCAGCGTCAGATCGCGGCCAGTTCCTGATCCGACGCCATGGGGCGAATCGTTTCTGCATGACCCGGACCCCGCCGGCCGACCCGGCATCAGACCACGGTCCGATGCCGGGGACCGGCCCCTGCTCCGACGCGCGCACGGCCCCCTCCCCGGGAGGGTTGCGGCATGACGACAACACACGGCACCGACATCCGCACCGTCCTCCCCCGCACGGCCGGCCTCCCCGTGGACTGGTCCGGCGACGCTCCCTTCCCCGGCCGCTGGGTCGGCGGGGTCTCTCTCGTCATCGCACCGCTCCTGCTGGCCACCGGCGTTCTGCTCCGCCTCCCCTTCCCCTTCTTCCTTCCCGCCCAGCTCGCCGCCCGCGCCGACCACCCCACCCTGATGGCCGCCTCCTACGGCGCCTTCGCCGCCGGCACCGTCCTGCTCTGGCCCGCCGTCGCCGTCCTCGCAACCCGTATCGGGGCGCGCTGCAGGAGGAGATCCGCGGCGTCGTGGGTGGCATCTCGGGGCCCGGGGGGCCCAGGAGTTGGTGGACGACTGCCGGATCAGAAGGCGTGGCGCGTCGACCGCGCCGCCGACTGCGGCGCCTTCCAGGACGCGGCCCGCGGCCGGGTCGACGTCGCGGGCGGGCAGCGCACGGATGCCGTCGTCACGCGACTGTGCGGGGACGGCGACGGTCGTCAGCGGCGCAGGACGCTGTCGACCCGTTCCCCGCCCAGGAGGGGGGCGTCCTCGCACCCGGCGGGGGTGACGGGAGGGCCCACCGTCGTCGGTGGCGCGCCGGATGGACGGGCGGAGGGTGATGTGGCGGACCGGGGTGCTCGGCACCGGCCCGGCGGCGGCTCGGCAGCGGGGTGCCCAGCAGTGCCCGGATCAGCCTCAGTTGGTCGTCGCCGATGTCGTTGACGCGGTCAGCGCGCCACAGTTGGCGCCGCGGGACGGCGACTCTCGTGATGGTGAACGGCGCCAGTGGCTGGCGGAGGTGCCACGTTCGCCGCCGCTCAGTCGAGACAGAACTCGTTGCCCTCGATGTCCTGCATCAAGAGGCACGACTCGTTGACGCCATCGGCGAGCAGCAGTTGCCCGCGTACCGCGCCGAGCGGGACCAGTCGTGCGCATTCGGCCTCGATTGCGGCGAGGCGCTCTTCACCCACGAGCCCCGTGCCGACCCGCACGTCAAGATGCACCCGGTTCTTGACGACCTTGCCTTCGGGAACGCGCTGGAAGAACAGTCGGGGGCCCACACCTGAGGGATCGGCGCACGATGCGTACGCCGGACCCTGATGCTCAGGCGGCGTTGCGCGCTCGAAGTCGTCCCAAGTGGCAAACCCCTCAGGCGGCGGCGGTGTGGTGTACCCCAACACCTGGGACCAGAAACGAGCGACGCGCTCAGGTTCTGCGCAGTCGAAGGTGACTTGGAACTGCTTGATCGATGCCATCGGTCCATCATAGAGGCGGGTTTTTCGTCAACTCGATGGTCCTGCCCCCGGCCGGGGAACCGCTGGACCGGTGGACCGGATGGCGGTGGTCGCCCGGGATGCGCGCTCCAGCGGGGCGCCCGGCGCCGCCACCCTGACCCGCGCGGTCGGTTCCCCTGCCCCCAAGGGCCCGGCACCGTGGGCGAGTGGTGGACGCGGACCCGGTAGCGGCCGTTGGTCGGACCCGGCGCCGGTCCCGGCCCTGCCGGTCAGGCCATCCGTTTGTGGACGAGGCGTGAATCGCTTCCAGTTTCAATGAAAACGGCCACCTGGTAGCGCAAGTCGCGTGCATTGTCGACCAATTTATTGATCCCCGTATACCTGCGATGTCCCATTTGTTCGACTTGTAGAATCGGATGCCGACGATCATGATGGGTTTTGTAACGGCTACATGAATGGAATGTTTTCCGGACGGGCGCCCTCGGGGGGTTTGCATGGTCGTCGATGTTCGCGAAGTGGCGCGCGCCTACCTGTGTAGCGCCAATATGGAAAGCGGGCGATTGCATTCCGGATTCGTGGCTTCCGGTATTCCGGAGAGCCTGGTCCGGAAGATAGCCAACCGCTTCCACGAACAGCCGCACCGGCCCAACGATCCCGAGGTGCGTGCCCAGTACATGCGGATGGCGGACGAGGCGAAGGCTCAGCTCGCCTGCATGACCGAGCGGGGAGTGAAAGTACGCATGCACCGGCGCCCCGGGCAGCCCTACGGCACGTCCCGGGAGCTCTGCGAAGCCCTGGACGCGGGCGCGGACCTGTACGTCTACCCCACCGAGCACGGGCACGGGCCGGAAGGGTACGACGACCCGGACAACCCGCTCCTGCTCCGGTCGGACGTCGAGATCGACGGCGCCCGGGTCTTTCACAACGACGTCCTGCGGGCCACCCACGACTACTTCGGGCACTATCTCGTCCGCGCGCCGTTCAATCTCCGGGGCGAGCTCTCCGTGGCCTACGCGCACCTGGTGATGTTTTCACCGGAAGTTCACGGCGCGGTCCTCAACGAGTTCGTCGGGCAGATTTCCTGGTTCTACCACGGCCCGCACATCCTCCGGCCGGACGGTTCCGTTCCGCGCCCCGGTGACGACGACTGGATCCCCCCGTCGGAGCGCCCTTTCGCCGACCAGAAGGTCAACCTGATGCCTTCCGCGTGGGTTGCGGAATTCCTCGAGTGGGGCCGCGCGCAGAGCGCTGCGCATCACACACCGGAACATTGCAAGGAGTTGGTATGAGCCCGCGTCCGAGAATCCTCGACGGCGGTACGGCAACCGGTCTGCAAGCGGCCGGAATACCCATCGTCGAACCCTGGCTCACCAGCGCGGCACTGCGCGACGCCGCCGGCATGGCCGCGCTGGAGGGCGTCCACGCCGAGTTCCTGCGTACCGGCAGCGACATCCTCACCGCCAACACCTTCCGCACCAACACCCGGGCACTGTCCCGTATGGGCGTGCCCGAGCGGGAGCAGGCCGACCACGTCCACCGGGCCGTGGACTGCGCCGTACGGGCCCGCCGGGCCGGCGGTGCGTCGCACGCCCTCGTGGCCGCCTCGGTCGCCCCCGTGGAGGACTGCTACACCCCGGCCCTCACCCCGGACAAGGACGCCTTGCGCCGCGAACACCGGTGGCTGGCCGCAGTCCTGGCGGACTCGGAGGCCGATCTCGTCCTGGTCGAGACCCAGTGCACGCGCCGGGAAGCGGTGATCGCGGTCGAGGCCGCCGCCGAACGCGGGTTGACCGCATGGGTCAGCTTCGTCGTCACCGAGGACGCGACGCTCCCCGACGGCGATGCGCTCCGGGATGCGGCACGGGCCTGCGTCGAGGCCGGCGCGAGCGCCGTATCCGTCAACTGCCTTCCGCACGCGGCCGTTCCGCGCGCCCTGGAACTGCTCTGCGGCCTCGGCGCGTCCGTGGGCGTCTACCCGAACCTGGAGGACCGTGCGGCGCTCGACGAGTGGGAGCACAGCGCGCACTCCCTGCCGCCGGCCCTCTCGCCCGCCGCCTTCGCCGACCTGACGTACGGCTGGGCCACGGATTTCGACCTGAGCTTCGTCGGCGGCTGCTGCGGAACCGCACCCGAGCACATCAGCGCCCTGGCCGCCAAGCGCCTTGCGGGGGCGGCCTCGTGACGTTCCTCGTGTGGGGCCCGGCGGATCACCTGGACTACCCTTCCCCAGGTGGGGAGGCCCCCGCCCGCGGGGCGCGGTGGGGCCGAGTGCGCGAGGGAGTGGGAGGGACGGCGTGGTGACGCTCAGGGAGTACGCCACCGTGGACGGCCTGTCGGCCGGGTACTGGAGCGCCGATCCGGCGGACCCCAGAGCCTCGACCGCATGGCTCACCGCCAACCGGTGGCCCGAGGACGGCGTGCGCTTCCTGGAGGACACGGGAGCCGGCGCGGCGTGTGCCGTGCGCACCCAGGACGACCACACCGGCTTCCCCCGGATGAACTGCACCGACATCGTCGCGGGTACGGGCCGCGACGTGACCCAGTCCGAGGCGGACCTCAAGGAAGCCCGGGCCGAGGGGCTGCGCCAGCTGAACGTCTGCGCCCTCGGGTATGGACCGGCCGTCTTCCCGGCCGGCATCCCCGGGCAGGACACCGGCCGGCTCCCCGCCCTCGGCGCGGACGCGCTGGTGACCTCGCTCGAGGAACATGCAGGCAGCCACGGCCGGCTCCTCACCTTCCTCCACCTGGAGGAGACCGACCCGGTGCTGCCGGTCCTGCGGGAGCGCGGCTGGCACGTGGGCGTCACCGACCGGTACTTCCTGATCGAGGACATCGGCGCGGACGAAGCCGACTACCTCGCCCGCTTCCCGGCGGACCGCCGCCGCCAATTGCGGCGCGAGCTCGCCTCCCTGGACGCCTCCGGCGCGACCGCCGAGATCCACCGGGGCGACACCGTGACCGAAGCGATCCAGCAGGAGGTCGCTCGGCTGGAGGCGTGCGCGGACGAGAAGCACGGCATCCCCGGCGACCCGGCCCGCCTGCTGCGCGTGAACGAGCGGCTGCGCACCGCCTTCGGCTCCCGCTACGCCGTGGCGCTCGTCCGCGACCGTGAAGGCCGGGCCGTGGCGAGCGCCACCCTGGTGCTCGGCACCCGCGACGTCCTGCTGCGCATGGTCGGGCTCGGCCCCGGCAGCGAGGAGATCGGCGCGTACTTCCACGTCGCCTACCACCTGCCCCTGCGGCTGGCCCGCAGTACGGGATGCTCCCGCGTGCTGCTCGGCACCGGCACCGGCACCCCGAAACTCCGCCGGGGGGCCGTCGCGCAGCCGCTGCTGAGCGCCGTACCGCCGGCCGCCACCGCACACGGCGCACTGCTGCGTCGTACGGACGCGGCCTTCACCGCTCGCCCGTGACCGTCCGGGCCGCCCTCTCCGCCTCCTGCTCACTCCTGAAGGATTTAGGTCGCCTTGAACACACGTCCCACCGTCCTCGTCGTCGGCATCGGCCCGCTGCGTGAACGATTCTTCGCAGCGGCGGAGCGCAGGGGTGTCGACACGATCCTCGTGGACGAGACCGCCTACTCCCGCTACGACCGCCTGGCCACAGAGAACTACGCCTGGCGTCTGACGGACCACCAGGACCCCGGTCCCGACCTGCATCGGCTGGATTCGCTCGCCGGCCGGGTGGACGGCGTGCTGGCCCTGACGGACTGGGGCACCCGCGTCGCCGCCCGGCTCGCGAAGGAGTGGGGCCTGCCCGGCGCCGGCGTGGCCGTGGCGGAGGACCTGGCCCACAAGGCCGACGTACGCCGCCGGCTGGCCGGCACCGGGGCGGAGCTGCCCTTCGTCCTGACCTCGAACGCCGACGAGGCCGCGGAACTCCTGCGCTCGGCACCGTCCGGCGAGGTCATCGTCAAACCCGTCGACGGCGCGGCCAGCCTCGGCATCCGCCGCGTGTCCGACCCGGCGGAGCTCGCCGACGCGATCTCGGCCGTCATGAACACGACCGGTAAGCCGCAGGCCCTCGTCGAGCACTTCGTACCGGGGCCCGAGGTGTCCCTGGAAGCCGTCGTGTCGGGCGGGCGCACCCTGTTCGTCGGCGTCACCGAGAAGACCTGCACCGCCCCGCCGTCGTTCGTCGAGACCCGGCACGTGATCGACCCCGCCGTCCAGAGCGAACTCGGTCCCTCCGCAACCCGTTTCGTCGAGAACGTGGTGGCGGCGCTGGACATCGACAGCGCCGTGCTGCACCTGGAGGCCAAGCACGACGGAGACCGCTGGCACCTGATCGAGGCGGCCTTCCGGCCGGCCGGCGGTCTCATCAGCGACGTACTGCTGCGCGCCACGGGGCTGGACCTGTACGACGCCGCGCTCTCGGTCGCACTCGGCTCGGAGGACCCTGCTCGCCCCCGTACGGTCCGCACCCCGCAGGTGGCTGCGGTCGAGTTCGTGGCGGCGACCGGCACCGTCGCGGACGCCCCCACGATGGCGGGCGTGCGCGACGGACTGCCGCTCGTCTCGCACGCCGAGCGCCTGCTGCCGCCCGGTACCACGCTGGGCAGCGTGGACGCCAACTGGTGGCGGTCCGGCTACGTCCTCGGCAGCGGCCCCGACCGCGGAGACCTGCTCACGCAGCTCTCCGAGGCGAACTCCCGACTGCTCGACGTCCTCGGCATGAAGCGGATGCCGGACGCGTGAGCGGGCCGGGGGAGGGGCCGCTGCCCCGGCTCTTCGTGTCGGCGATGATCGTCGACGCGGTGGGCTCGGGGATGTTCATGCCGTTCGCGCTGCTGTACTTCGTACGGGTGCAGGACCTGGGCGTCGGGACCGTCGGCACCGCGCTCACGGTGGCGAACCTCGCCCTGATCGCGGCCAGCGCGCCCCTGGGCCGCCTGGTGCAGACGTACGGCTCGATGCGCTCGCTCATCGTCGGCAACGCCGTGCGCGCCCCGCTGTTCGTCCTCTACGCGGTGACCCTTCCCGCCCCCGTGGCCGTGGGCGCGCTGGTCCTGTCCGCCGTACTGGACAAGGCGGTGTGGGTCTCGCTCGGCGCCACGATCGCCGGGCTGGCGCGCGGCCCCCGGGCGCGGCGGGCGTTCAGCACCGTCGGCTGGGCCCGGAACATCGGTCTGTGCCTGGGGTCCCTGGTCGGCGGCGTCCTGGCCTCGGCGCAGAGCGCCACCGGCCTCCGGGTGATCGTGCTGGTCAACGCGGCCAGCTTCGCCGTCACCACGGTGGTGTTGCTGCGGCTGCGCGGACGGGCGGGTGCTGCGGCTCCGGCGGCCCGTAAGGACGCGGAGCGGGAAACGGCCGGCGGCGGAGCCCTGCAGGTGCTGCGCCTGCCGGGCTTCGCCCTGCTCACCGCCGCCAAGACCTGTTTCACGGTCTGCGCCACCATCGTCTCGATGTTCACCGGCCTGTACCTCGTGGACCACGCGGGCCTGGACGGCTGGGCGGCGGGCGCCGTGCTGGCCGTGAACGGCGGCCTCGTCGTGCTGTTCCAGCAGTCGCTGGTCAAACGCACCGCGGACCGCCCCGCTCCGCGGATGATGCTCTTCGGCGGCGCCCTGTACGCCGCGTCCGGCCTCGGCTTCGCGCTGATCGCCCCCCTGCAGGACGCGGTGCTGCCGGCGGTCACCGTTGCCGTCGCCCTGGTCGCGATGACGGTCTACACGCTCGGCGAGATCGTGATCGCCCCGGCCAGCGACGGCTACGCCGCGGACCTGGCAGAACCCGGTACGGAGGCCACCTGCATGTCGGTCTACCAGTCGTCCTGGTCCCTCGCCTCGGTGGTCGTCCCGGTCGCCGGATCCTGGCTGCTGGTCGCGTCGGCCTCCGCGTTCTGGATCTCCTTCGCGGCCGTGGCCCTGCTGGGCACCCTCCTCAGCGCCCTCCTCGCCCGCACCCGGACCCCGGTGCCGGCGCCGGCCTGACCGGCCGGGCCCGGCCATCGGCCGGGCGGGGAGGGGGAGCACGTGCAGCGCCCCGGGAGCGGCCCTCGCGGCTGCCTCCCGGGGCGCTGTCGTGAGGGGGGGCTACCGCAGTGTCTGCTCGGTCCAGATCGTCTTGCCGGCGGCGGTGTACCGGGTGCCCCAGGCCTGGGCGAGCTGCGCGACGATGAACAGCCCGCGGCCGCCCTCGTCGACGACACCGGCGTGGCGCAAGTGCGGGGCCGACGGGCTGCTGTCACGTACCTCGCAGGTGAGGGCGCGGTCGTTGATGACGCGCAGCTCCAACGGCGGGCTTCCGTAACGGACGGCGTTGGTGACGAGCTCGCTGACGATGACCTCGGTGTCGAAGGCCGTTTCCGCCTCCACGTTCCAGTCGGCGAGCTGACCGCGCACCAGCCGTCTGGCGGTGGCGGCGGCCGTCGGGGCGTCCAGGAGCTGCCAGACGGCCACCCGGTCGGCGGGGAAGGAGCGCGTACGGGCGAGCAGGAGCGCGGTGGGGACGGCTTGGGCGCCGCCCGCGAACGCGTACAGAATGTCGTCGCGCAGGTCGTCGAGGGAGCGGTCGGCCCGGGCGAGCAGGCCCCGGAAGACGTCCGGGTCGGCGAGCGGCTCCAGGGTCGGGATCGGCGTGTCGGAGAGGATCAGGAGACTGCCCTCCGGGATCTCGAAGGCCGTCGCGGCGAAGGGCGCTCCCTCGGCGCTCCCCAACAGGGACCCGGAGGGCACGTCGCGGATCTCGGTACTGCCGTCCCGCTGGACGACGACGAGATTCGGGGAGCCGGCTCCCGCGACCGTGCACGTCCGGGTCAACGGGTCGTAGACGGCGTACGTGCAGCGCGCGGCGAACGTCTCGCGGTGCACCGGGTCGGCGGTCGGCAGGGCCGCGCGCTCGGCTGCCAGGAACGTCGCGGTGTCGTTCAGCCGGGCGAGGAGCTCGTCGGGCTCCATGTCGAACGCGGCCAGCGAGCGGACCACCGTGCGCAGCTGGCCCATGACGGCCGCGGAGTGCAGCCCTTGGCCGACGACGCCGCCCACGACCAGTGCCGTACGGGCTCCGGACAGGGGGATGGTGTCGTACCACTGCACTCCGCCGTCGGATGGCAGGAGCAGGTACGCCGTCTCCAGAGCCGTGTGCGAGGCCGGGCGGCGGGGGAGCAGCTGTCGCTGGACGGTCGCGGCGATGGTGTGCTCGCGTGTGTAGCGGCGGGCGTTGTCGATGCACAGGGCCGTGTGGTCGGCCAGCTGGAGCACGAGACCGACGTCCTGTTCCTCGTACGGATCGGGCTGCTGCGTCCGGTACAGGCTGATCAGGCCCAGTACGGTGTCCCGCACGGTCAGCGGAGCCGTGATGAGGTGATGGGCCCCCGCTGCGCGGATCGCCTCCGCGCGGTCCGGATCGGCCGCGAGCCACGGGAGGTCGTCGTCCAGGGCGACCGCGCGGGGCCGCAGGTCGGAGAGGGCCTGTGTGTAGGGCGTGGGGGCGGGCAGGGCGCGTACGTCGCCCAGCGGATGCGCCTGTGGCTCCTCGGCGGTGCCGCCGTCGAAGGTGCTCCCGCCGCTGCTGCGGAACGCGGCGCGGCGCAGCGGAACCTCGCGTGGGAGGGGGGCGAGCGGGGGCTCGTCCCCCCGCAGTACGGCGTCCACCACCTCCACGACCGCGACGTCGGCCACCCGCGGTACCAGCACGTCCACGAGTTCCTGGCAGGTGGCCATCACGTCGAGGGTTCGCCCCACCTGCTCGCGGGCGGTGCGCAGCACCTCCGCGCGGGCACGCCCCTTCTCCCGCTCGGTGACCTCGACCACGGCCACCGCGAGGCCGAGCACCTCCGCGGACGGCGACTCGAGGCGGAAGACGGAGACCTCGTAGAAGTGCTCCTTGTCGGGTCGGGCCCGGTGGCGAGCCCGTAGGACGTGCCCGACCACGGCCACACCACTGTCCAGTACTCCACGAGCGAGGTCCGTGGCCTCGTCGGCGTCGACGACCCCGTAGACCTCGTCGAAACGGCGCCCGACGACGTCTTCCGCGCGCACGTCCTGCATGGCGGGGGTGGCGGTGTTGATGCGCAGGACGCGGAGGTCGGTGTCCAGCAGGTGCAAGCCCACGGGGGACTGGCTGAACAGGGCGTCCAGCATCGCAGCCTCCGGCTCGTTCAGAGACGCCGCCGGCTCGCTTCGGGTCACCTGGAACCCCTCTTTCTCATGCTTGTTCACGGGCCAGGGGGTCGGTGATGCCGCCGGGGCAGGCTTGGCGTTCGATGTCCCAGCCCGCCAGGCCGGCTGCGGTGCGGTACAGGGACTCGTAGAAATCGAGGACGGTCTCCCGGGGGTTCGCGCCGGCCCGGACCTCGTCGTAGTCCAGCACGGCCAGGCGGCTGGTGCCCCGCTCGGTCCAGCGGGCGGCCGCGGGACGCAGCGGCTGCCCGCTCAGGCCGTCCGGCTCCGGCGCGGCGTACGCGTAGAAGGCCGGCCGGGGGGAGGCGTCGTCGCCGAACCAGAAGCCGGAGCTGACGACCTCGCGCGAATAGGCCTCGCGGGTCACGGGGTCGACACCCGCCCCCAGTTCGACGAAGCGGTCGGAGAACCGGGTGACCGCGATGTCGTAGGAATGCCAGAAGAGGTGCACCGGGCTGGTCTTCCCGGAGAAGCCGGAAGCGAACTCCTCCAGGACGAGGCCGACCTGGCTGAGCACCTGCCAGTGGCGGTTGACCCAGAACGGATCGTAGGAGGCATGCTCCGTGTCCTCGGCGAACGGCCTCTGGGAGCCGGGCAGGCCGTACGGTCGGGGGTGCGCGAGGACCACTGTCACGCCGACCCTGTTCAGAGCGGCGAGCGCTTCACGGTGGAACGACGACACGGACTGTCCGGCGAGCGGGAAGGAAGTGGTCGAGCCGTCGAGGCACGACACGGTCAACTGGTGGTCGACGAAATCGAAGTCCATCGTGAAGACCGGATTGCCGTCGGTCCCGCCCATCGGGCGGGTGGTCACCCCCCGCCCCGTGACATGGAACGGGACGTTCCACCAGTGGTTGCGCCGCGCGCTGCTCGCCAGCCGGATCTTGCCGACGATCTGGGTGAACCGGTGCAGTGTCTCCTTGGAGTCTCGCCACTCCGACAGCGGAATTGCAGGGAACAGGTCCACTGAGCATCCTCAGCTCGTTGCGCTACGCCTCGCGGCCCGGACACCGACATCTTCACCCCGCCGCACGGCAAATTCCCGGCACGGCGTACGGCGCGCGGACGCGTTACGCCGAAGTCGGCCGGCCCGGGGTGGCCCGGTCTGCGAGGTCAATGACGGCCCGGAGGGCGGCAGAGGCATCGAGGAGGGCCCGGGAGCGCGTCGCGATGCTCGCCTCGCGGGCCGCCAGTGCCGCCTCCACGGTCTCTCCTCCGTGCCCGCTCCGCAGCCGGGGCATCAGCGTGCGGAGCGGATCGATGCGGTATCCGGCGCTGCGCAGCTGGTGGACGATTCTGGCATCGCGGACCTGCGCCGGTGAGTAGCGTCGCGTTCCGCGTCCGGACAGCCGGTCGGGGATGACGAGCCCCTCCGCATCCCAGTGCCGCAAGGTCGAGGCGCGTACCCCGAGGGCCGCCGCGAGCTCGGACACGCCCATCGCGTCCGTCGGGCGTACGTCGGAGATCGGCTCGGCCGAGATCGCTCCGGCGGCCTCTTGTGCGAGCCCCAGATCCGTACGTTCCCGGTCGAGCCTGGCGTGCACCGCGTCGAGGAGGGCGAGCAGCCGGGCGGCCGGACCCTCGTGGGCGGCGCGCACGATCCTCTTGGCCTCCACCGGGCCCGTACCGGCCGCGAGGGCCCGGTAGGCCAGCGCGGAGTTCAGGTGGACCTCGCCGTAGACCCGGTAGCCCGCAGCGGTGCGCGCCGCGGGCGGCAGCACGCCGTCGCGCTCGAGGTTGCGGATCTGCTGGACCGAGTAGCCGGCCCGCCGTGCGACGTCGACCGTTCGCATGACCGGCGATTTGAGGGTTGGCACCGTTTTCTCCCGCGTACTGCGGCCGAAGTCTCCACAAGCACTTCAATGAAACGCTTGCGGACATGACCATCGACGAGATCATCGACTTCGTGGGCGCCCTCGAGGGAGTCCTGGCCGTCAGGCCCGGACCCGGTGACGGATCGCCCGAGATCAGCTGGGGCGACGCGTTCTTCTACCACGCGCCCGACGGCGTCGTCCCGACAGCGGCCCAGCCCTTTGCGACGATCGTGACGAAGGACCACCCGGGCGAGGCGTCGTGGCGCCTGGACCGGCCGGACACGTTCCGCGTCAACGTGGCCGCCGGGAGGGAGGAGTTCATCCGCCGGACGGGCCGTGCGCCGCGCGATCCGGCCACCGACTCCGACCCCGGGGCCGTCGACACCGTGGTGGCGCACCCCTTTTACGGCTCTCTCGGCTGGCTCGCCGTGGTGAATCCGGGCCGGCGCACGGATACGGCTCTCCGTGAACTGCTGCGCCACGCGCACCACCTGGCGCGTGCGCGCCACGAGCGGCGCACGGGTGCGGCGACCGGGGACGGAGGCCGGCAGGGGTGAAACAGAAGAGGAAGCCCGGGTCGGGGGGGGGGGGGGGGGGGGAGGGGGACGAAAGGGAAACCCACAACAGATCAAACCACCCCGGTTTCTCCCCCTCTTTCCCCCTGCCCACAAAACC
>NZ_JBVIGX010000056.1:0-4060 GCF_055570595.1 Streptomyces sp. NPDC031132 | reverse complement strand
TGTGCGCGCGCCGAGGATAGAGCCGGGTGTGGACGACGGGGAGGAGGGGAAGGAGGGGAAAAAAAAAAAAAGCACCCCTCGTCTGTCCACCCCCCCCCCCCCCCCCGACCCGGACGTCACGATCAGACCAGGTCGAACCGGTCGAGGTTCATCACCTTGTCCCACGCGGCGACGAAGTCCTTCACGAACTTCTCCTTCGCGTCATCGCTCGCGTAGACCTCTGCGAGCGCACGCAGTTCGGAGTTCGAGCCGAAGACGAGGTCGGCGCGGGTTCCGGTCCACTTGACCTCGCCCGTGGTGGCATCGCGGCCCTCGAACGTGTTCGCGTCCTCGGCCGTCGCCGTCCACGTGGTGCCCAGGTCGAGCAGGTTGGCGAAGAAGTCGTTCGTCAGCGACTCGGGGGTCGTGGTGAGAACGCCGAGCGGCGACTGCTGGTGGTTGGCGCCCAGCACGCGGAGCCCACCGACGAGGACCGTCATTTCGGGGGCGCTCAGCGTCAGCAGGTTCGCCCGGTCGATCAGCAGGTACTCGGCCGGCAGCCGGTTGCCCTTCCCCAGGTAGTTGCGGAAGCCGTCGGCGACCGGCTCGAGCGCCGCGAACGACTCCACGTCGGTCTGCTCCTGCGAGGCGTCGGCACGGCCCGGGGTGAAGGGGACCTCCACGTCGAAACCGGCGTTCTTCGCGGCCTGCTCGACGCCCGCACCACCGGCGAGCACGATCAGGTCGGCGAGCGAGACCTGCTTGCCGCCGGTCTGGGCCGAGTTGAAGGACTGCCGGACGCCCTCCAGGGTGCGCAGCACCGTCGTCAGCTGGTCGGGCTCGTTGACCTCCCACCCGCTCTGCGGCTGGAGGCGGATGCGTGCGCCGTTGGCGCCGCCGCGCTTGTCGCTGCCGCGGAAGGACGAGGCCGAAGCCCACGCAGTGGAGACGAGCTGGGACACCGACAGGTCCGAGGCGAGGATCCTGTCCTTGAGGGAGGCGATGTCCTCGGCGTCGACGAGCGCGTGCGTCACGGCCGGCAGGGGGTCCTGCCACAGCAGCGTCTCGGACGGGACCTCCGGGCCGAGGTAGCGCACGATCGGGCCCATGTCGCGGTGGGTCAGCTTGAACCACGCGCGGGCGAAGGCGTCCGCGAACTCCGCGGGGTTCTCCAGGAAGCGCCGCGAGATCGGCTCGTACGCCGGGTCGAGGCGGAGCGCGAGGTCCGTCGTCAGCATCGTCGGCGCGTGGCTCTTCGACGCGTCGTGGGCATCGGGGACGGTACCCGAGCCGGCGCCGTCCTTCGGCCGCCACTGGTTCGCACCGGCGGGGCTCTGGAACAGCTCCCACTCGTAGCCGAAGAGGATCTCGAAGAAGCTGTTGTCCCAGGTGATCGGGGTGTTCGTCCAGATGCCCTCGAGACCGCTGGTGATCGCGTCGCCACCCTTGCCGGTGCCGAAGCTGTTGCTCCAGCCCAGGCCCTGCGCCTCGATCGGGGCGCCCTCGGGGTCGGCGCCGACGTTGTCCGCGGGGCCCGCGCCGTGGGTCTTGCCGAAGGTGTGGCCGCCCGCGATCAGGGCGACCGTCTCCTCGTCGTTCATCGCCATCCGGCGGAACGTCTCGCGGATGTCGCGGGCCGCGGCGAGCGGGTCGGGGTTGCCGTTCGGCCCCTCCGGGTTGACGTAGATGAGGCCCATCTGGACCGCGCCGAGGGGACTCTCCAGCTCACGGTCGCCGGTGTAGCGCTCGTCGCCGAGCCAGGTGGTCTCGGGACCCCAGTACACGTCCTCGTCGGGCTCCCAGACGTCCGCACGGCCGCCGCCGAACCCGAAGGTCTCGAATCCCATCTGCTCCAGGGCCACGTTGCCGGTGAGGATCATGAGGTCGGCCCAGGAGAGGCTCTGGCCGTACTTCTTCTTGACGGGCCACAGCAGGCGGCGGGCCTTGTCGAGGTTGCCGTTGTCCGGCCAGCTGTTGAGCGGGGCGAAGCGCTGCTGTCCCGCCCCGGCGCCGCCGCGGCCGTCGCTGATCCGGTACGTGCCGGCGCTGTGCCACGCCATCCGGATCATGAAGGGGCCGTAGTGGCCGAAGTCGGCGGGCCACCAGTCCTGCGAGGTGGTCAGGACCTCCGCTATGTCCTGCTTCACCGCAGCGAGGTCGAGGGTCTCGAACGCCGCTGCGTAGTCGAACTCCTCGCCGAGGGGGTTGGCCACGGCGGGGTTCTTGGCGAGGATCTTGAGGTTGAGCCGCTCGGGCCACCACTGGCGGTTTCCGCCGCCTTGCGTCGGGTGCGCGGCGCGCTCGTGCGCGACCGGGCACCCGCCTCCGCCCTCCGTCTTCGCGTCTACAACGATTGCATCATGGTTCTCAGACATGGGAATCCTTCCAAACCGGGCGGATCACGCTGCTAAGGAAGTGCGGTGGCGGAAGCGGCGTACGGGCGCGGCTGTCGTGAGGGTTGGCTGCCGACCGAACCGATCCTACGATGGACACAATCCAAGTCAAGAAGCACACCAAACCCATAACCAATAGGGATCCGGACCCGTCATCGAACTCCGAGCGTCCCACCGAACCTGAATGGGTGAACCGACATGAGTGACCTGCTGGAACGACTGCGTGGGCGTGGCTGGCGGATGACTTCCCAGCGGCGTGTCGTTGCGGAGGTACTCGACGGGGAACACGTGCACTTGACGGCCGACGAGGTGCATGCGCGGGCGGTGGAGCGGCTGCCGGAGATCTCGCGGGCCACCGTCTACAACGCCCTGGGCGAGCTGGTCGCCCTCGGTGAGGTGGTCGAGCTGTCCACGGACGGCCGCGCGAAGCGGTACGACCCCAACGCCCACCACCCGCACCACCACCTGGTGTGCTCCCGCTGCGGCACCATCCGCGACGTCCGCCCGACGGGCGATCCGCTGGCCGGCCTCCCGCCGGAGGAACGCTTCGGCTTCACGGTGTCCAAGGCCGAGGTCACCTACCGCGGCCTGTGCCCGTCCTGCACCTAGTCAGGCCCGGACGCACCCTGGAACGAAAATGAATGGCCATCCGTCCCCGCCGGCAGAGATGCTGCGGACGTGACGCTTCACCACGATGAGGTCCCGATCGACCAGGCGCTCGTCAGGTCGCTGCTGAAGGCGCAGCGCCCGGAGTGGGCCGGCCTGCCGTTGTCGCCCGCCGGTGCGGGGACGGACAACGTCATGTACCGGCTCGGCGACGACCTGGTCGTACGACTTCCGCGCACCGCCGAGACCGCCCGCTCCGTACACAAGGAGCAGGAGTGGCTCCCCCGCCTGGCACCCCGCCTCGCGAGCCCCGTCCCCGAGCCCGTCCACGCCGGCACGCCCACCGACGCCTTCCCGCTCGTCTGGTCGGTCTACCGCTGGTTCGACGGCGACGAAGCAGGCCCGGACACCGTCCGGGACTGGGCCGCCTTCGGAGCCGACCTGGCGGCCGTCGTGCGGGAGCTCCACGGCGTCGACCTCATGGGAGCGACCCGCGCGGACGACCTCAGCTGGTACCGCGGAGGCAGCCTGCAGGCCTGCGACGAGTGGTTCGGCAGATGCCTCGACGACTGCCGCACCACCGTGGGTCCGGAGCTCGACCTCGACGCGTTGGAACGGCTGTGGCGAACCGCGCTCGAGCTGCCCGAGCCTTCCGGGCCTCACGTGTGGCTGCACGGGGACCTCAAGCCCACCAACCTCCTGGTCCGGGAGGGCAGGCTCCACGCGGTCATCGACTTCGGAGCCCTGTCGGTCGGCCTTCCCGACGCCGAACACGCCACGGTCTGGGACCTGCCGCCCGAAGCGCGCCGGGCCTACTGGAACACCCTGGGCCTCGACGAACCGACCTGGGCCCGCGCCCGCGCCTGGGCGATCGCGGTCGCCGTGAGCGGCATCTCGTACTACTGGCACACCTACCCCGCCTTCGTCACCGAATGCCGGGCACGCCTCGAGGCGGTTCTCGCCGACGCGGCGGGCCGGACCGGTCGTTAGGGGGTGTCGTCAAAGTAGCGTCGTCCGCCCGTGAGGGCGGGGCCGGTGGGGTCTGGTGCGTGTGATCGCAAGGCGGAGGAGGGAGGCGACGC
>NZ_JBVIGX010000055.1:11494-29290 GCF_055570595.1 Streptomyces sp. NPDC031132 | reverse complement strand
CGTCGCCTCCCTCCTCCGCCTTGCGATCACACGCACCAGACCCCACCGGCCCCGCCCTCACGGGCGGACGACGCTACTTAGACGACACCCCCTAGGGCACGGTGAAGAGGACCTTGTCCTCGTCCGCGGCGGGGTTCGCCTGCTTGAGCCTGGCCCTGACGCTGGATCCGAGCTGGAGATCAAGGCCGTTGGTCGAGACGACCTTGGCCAGCACGGCCGGGTCGGCCAGGAACACCTTGCCCTCGCGCGGCCTGCCCCGCTCTGCGTCGGTGTCGATGACCGCGGCGTCGAACACCTCGCCCACGCGGTCCTTGAGCACCGCGGCCTCGGCCAGGTCCACGGTCTGCCGGTCCGCCAGGCCGCCCTTCCCCCGAGCCGCGTCGCACGGGATGCAGGACAGGGCGTCGAGCACCCAGTTCGGCGGGGCCTTGTCCGCGCACGCCGCCACGCACAGCTCACCGGTGTACCGGTCGACCAGGCGCCGCAGCGGAGCCGTGCAATGGGCGTACGGGGCCGCGATCGCCGCGTGCATCGTGTACGCCGGCTTCTGGTTGTCGCGGAAGACGGTGTACTCCGCCTTGAGCATCGTGCTCGTGGCCTCGGTGAGGAAGGCCATGTGCTGCTGGTTCTGGGGATCGAGCCCCCGGACCAGCGTGGCGTACGAGATGCCGGGCCGCCAGGCGATGCCCAGGGCCTTCGCGAGGTCGTGCAAGCGCTTGATCACGTTCTGATCGGCCTGCTCCTTCTGGGTCCGCAGGATGCCGGTACCCGTGTCGAGCATGATCTGGGCCGCGGACATCCCTGTCATGAGGGAGATCTGCTCGTTCCAGCCCTCGACCGGCAGCGTCGCCACATAGCGCAGCTGGAACGATCCGTCCTTGAGGGTGACCTCCTGGTCCGGCAGATTCACCGAGATGCCGCCGCGCGCGATTTCGACGGCCTCCCGCAGTTCGCCGATCTCGCGCAGCAGGGCGAGGGACTCCGGCGCCGTGCCGTTCTCGATGGCCTGCTGGGCGCCGGTGTAGTCGAACCGGGCCTGACTGCGGATCAGGGCCCGGCTCACGGACGAGTCGGTCAGATTGCCGTGGGCGTCGAGGTCGTGCTGCCACAACAGGGCGGGGCGGTCCTCGTTCGGCAGCAGGCTGGCCCCACCCTCGGAGAGGACGGGCGGATGCAGGGGCACCTTGAGGTCGGGGAAGTACAGCGTCTCGACCCTGTCGTGCGCCTCGACGTCCACAGGGCTGCCCGCCCTGACGAAGGTCGCCACGTCCGCGATGGCGTAGTGCACCCGGTAGCCGCCACCGGGCCGCCGTTCCAGGTGCATGGCCTGGTCGAGGTCCCTCGAGGTCGGCGGATCGATCGTGAAGAACGGCAGGTTTGTGGCGTCCTTGTCGGGCATGCGCGCCTCACGCGCGGCCTTGTCGGCCGCTTTGAGTACGCGCTTGGGGAAGCTCAGGGGGACCTTCAGCTCCGCGCGGAGTTCCTCCAGCGCGGTGCGCAGAGCGTCCTGGGCCTCGGCAGACATGTGCATCGGGCGGCGTCGCATGCCCCGAGCGTAGGGCGGCGGTCACGAACCGGCGCGGCGAGCGGGGCCGGGCGGAGGAGGGGACCGGGGCGACGGCGGCCGCGCGCGGAGGGCACATCCCCGGACCACACACCTCGGGGGCGGGCGGACTCAGGAGCCGCCGCGGAGGCGTTCGCGGACCCTTTCCACCACGTCCGCGTACCGCGCCTCCGCGCCGTACCGCGTCGGCTCGTAGTACTGCTTCTCGTGCACGGCATCAGGCGCGTACTGCTGAGCAGCGATCGCGCCCGGCACGTCGTGCGGGTACACGTACCCCACCGCGTGGCCCAGCTTGGCCGCGCCCTTGTAGTGCCCGTCCCGCAGATGCGTCGGCACCGGGCCCGCCAGCCCCGCGCGGACATCCGCCAGTGCCGCGCCGATCGCGGTCGTCGCGGTGTTCGACTTCGGCGCCAACGCCAGCGCGATCGTCGCGTGGGAGAGGGTCAGCGCGGCCTCGGGGAAGCCGATCATCGCCACCGCCTGCGCCGCGGCCACCGCGAGCGGCAGGGCCGTCGGGTCCGCCAGCCCGATGTCCTCGCTCGCCGAGATCATCAGGCGGCGCGCGATGAACCGCGGGTCCTCCCCCGCCTCGATCATCCGCGCCAGATAGTGCAGCGCCGCGTCCACGTCCGAGCCGCGGATCGACTTGATCAGCGCGCTCGCCACGTCGTAGTGCTGGTCCCCGTCCCGGTCGTACTTCACGGCCGCCCGGTCGACCGCCTCCTCCACCGTCTGAAGGCTGATCTCGGGCTCCCCCTTGGCGATCGCCGAACCGGCACCGGCCTCCAGCGCCGTCAGCGCCCGCCTGGCATCGCCGCCGGCGATCCGCAGCAGGTGCGCCTCCGCGTCCGCCGGCAGGGTCACGGCCCCGCCCAGCCCCCGCTCCTCCGTCAGCGCCCGCCGCATCAGCGCGCTCAGGTCCTCGTCCGTCAGCGGCTCCAGCGTGAGCAGCAGCGACCGCGACAGCAGCGGGGAGATGATCGAGAAGTACGGGTTCTCCGTGGTCGCGGCGATCAGCGTCACCCAGCGGTTCTCCACGGCCGGGAGCAGCGAGTCCTGCTGGGCCTTGCTGAAGCGGTGGATCTCGTCGAGGAAGAGGACCGTGTCCTTGCCGTACCCGCCGGCCGCCCGCTTGGCGCCCTCGATGACGGCACGTACCTCTTTCACGCCCGCGGTGATCGCCGACAGCTCCACGAACCGCTTCTGCGTCGCCTGGCTCACCACGTACGCGAGGGTGGTCTTGCCGATGCCCGGCGGGCCCCACAGGATCACCGACGACGCGCCGGCCGGACCGCCCGCCCCGTCCCCGACCAGCCGCCGCAGTGGTGATCCGGGCTTCAGCAGGTGCTGCTGGCCGACGACCTCGTCCAGGGTGCGCGGGCGCATCCGGACGGCGAGCGGGGAGCTCGCCGGATCCTTCTCCCGGCGGTCTTCGGCAGCGGCGGTGAACAGGTCTGGTTCCACACAGGAAGCCTATGCGAGCCCACCGACAGCGGGCCCCGGGCTCATGAGGTCCAGAAGTCCCACCAGCGGGTCAGGATCAGCATGCCGATGATCCCGACGTGCAGGACCGGCAGCACCCAGGTGAACTCGTCGAGAAAGGAGCGCAGCCAGCCCGGCGCGGGCAGCAGGCCCTCCCGCACGTTGTGCGCGGTCACGTACCAGAACATGAAGATCGTGGCGACCCAAGCCAGCGAGCACCACAGGCACAGCGAGTTGATGTTGTACAGCGACTGGTACGTCAGCCAGGCGCAGAACACGACGCCGAACAGCATGCCCGCGTTGAAGGTCAGCCAGTACCAGGGGCGGAACCGGGCCCCTGCCAGCACGCTCATGCCGACGCAGACCACGATCCCGTACGCGACCAGCCCGAGCATCGGGTTCGGGAAGCCGAAGGCGGACGCCTGGTCGCTCTTCATGATGTTGCCGCAGGAGACGATCGGGTTCAGGCTGCAGCCCGGCGTGAAGTTCGGGTCCTCGAGCAGCTTGAACTTGTCGATCGTGATCACCCAGGCCGCGAGCAGTCCCGCGGCGCCCGTGATCACCAGCAGCAGGGCGAGTGCCCGGCTGGCGCCGACCGTCCGCGGGGCGGGGTCTGCGTCCGTACCTCGTGTCGTCATACCGCCCGCTCCACATCTGCAAGGTCAACAAGCACCGGCCATTGTGCCGTACTGAGCCGGTGTCCACCGTTCGGTGGACATAAGGACGTACGCACGGGGGGACCGGTGGAGCGGGTTCCGCCACACCATGTGGGACATGACACGGAACGCGGTGGAAGTACGGGGGCTTCGCAAGCAGTACGGCGAAGTCACCGCAGTGGACGGACTCGATCTGACGATCCGGCAGGGCGAGGTCTTCGGCCTCCTACGGCGCCGCACCGGTGCGGGAAATGGGGAAGGGGCGGGGCGGGGAGAAGCTCCGCGCAGCGGAACAGCCCCGGCCCCGCCCGAAGAGCGGCAGCGGCAGCGGTCAGGCCAGCCGGGTCCGGAGGACCTCGACCACGTCCGCCACGGCGACCGGGGACTGTTCCCCGGACTCCATGTCCTTCAGCTGGACCACGCCCTCCGCGAGGTCACGGTCACCCGCGACCACCGCGAACCGCGCCCCCGACCGGTTCGCGTCCTTCATCGCACCCTTGAGGCCCTTGCCCCCGTACGAGATGTCCGCCGCGACACCGGCCTTGCGCAGCTCCGTCACCAGACCGAACAGCACCGGCTTCGCCTCGCCCAGCGCCACCGCGAACACCGACGTCGTCGGCGGGATGTCCAGCTCGACACCCTCCGCCTCGAGCGCCAGCACCGTACGGTCCACGCCCAGCGCCCAGCCCACCGACGGCAGCGCCGGCCCGCCGATCATCTCGGACAGGCCGTCGTAGCGGCCGCCGCCGCCCACCGCCGACTGCGAGCCCAGACCGTCGTGCACGAACTCGAAGGTGGTGCGGGTGTAGTAGTCCAGGCCCCGCACCAGCTTCTCGTCGTCCTCGAAGGACACGCCCGCCGCCGTGATCAGCGCCCGGACCTCCTCGTGGTACGCCTTGCACGCGTCGCACAGGTAGTCGCGCAGCATCGGCGCGCCGACCAGCTGCTTCTGCACCTCGGCCCGCTTGTCGTCGAGGACGCGCAGCGGGTTGATCTCGGCCCGGCGCACGGTCTCCGCGTCCAGGTCCAGCCCCCGCAGGAAGCCCTGGAGCGCCTCCCGGTACACCGGGCGGCACTCCTTGTCGCCCAGCGAGTTCAGCAGGATCCGGAAGTTCCGCAGCCCCAGCGCGCGGTACGCCTGGTCGGCCAGGATGATCAGCTCGGCGTCCAGCGCCGGGTCCTCGGCGCCGATCGCCTCCGCGCCGACCTGCGAGAAGTGGCGGTAGCGGCCCTTCTGCGGGCGCTCGTAGCGGTAGTACGAGCCCGAGTACCAGAGCTTCACCGGAAGGCCGCCGGCCTTGTGCAGGTTCGCCTCCAGCGCCGCGCGCAGCACGGACGCGGTGCCCTCGGGACGCAGCGCGAGGTTGGCCCCGCCCTTCGTCGTGAGGGTGTACATCTCCTTGGTCACGATGTCGGTGGACTCGCCGACACCGCGCGCGAAGAGGTCGACGTCCTCGAAGCCCGGCGTCTCGACGTACCCGTAGCCGGACAGCCGCAGGGGGCCGGAAATGGCGTCGCGGACGGCCAGGTACTTCGCCGAGTACGGCGGGATCAGGTCGTACGTGCCCTTGGGGGCCTTGAAGGTGCTCACGAAACTCTCGTCACATTCCTCGTCGTGGAGACGTGAAGCCGTCTCCCAGGCCGGCGGCCACCTGCCGCAGGTACGGGTTGGTGGCGCGCTCACGGCCCATGGTCGTGTGCTCGTTGTGACCGGGCAGCACCACGGTCGAGTCGTCGAGCGGCAGGCACACGCGGGCCAGCGACTCGAGCATCTCGGCGTGGGAGCCGCCGGGCAGGTCGGTACGTCCGATGGAGCCGGCGAACAGCAGGTCGCCCGAGAACAGCAGCGGCGGGACGTCCCCCGCCTCGGGCGTCCCGAAGGTCACCGACCCCCTGGTATGCCCGGGCGCGTGCGACACGGTGAGCTCCATGCCCGCGAGGGCGAGCTTCGCACCGTCCGTCAGTTCCTTCACGTCGGAGGGTTCTCCCACGGTGAGCTCGCCCATCAGCTGCGCTCCGATGGAACGCCCCAGCGCCTTCTCCGGGTCGCTCATCATGTAGCGGTCCTCGGGGTGGATCCAGGCCGGTACGTCGTGCGCTCCGCACACCGGGACCACCGAGGCCACATGGTCGATGTGGCCGTGGGTGAGGACGACCGCGACGGGCCTGAGCCGATGCTTCTTCAGCGTCTCCTCGACACCCTGAGTGGCCTGGTGGCCCGGGTCGATGATGACGCACTCCTCACCGGCGGCGGGGGCGACCACGTAACAGTTGGTCCCCCAGGCCCCGGCGGGGAATCCGGCAATCAGCACGTTCGTCCTCAATCGTCGTCCGGCGGGAGCTTCAGCAGCGGCCGAGATTGGAATGCTGCTGCTCAGAGCCTACCGGCGCCGCTCGTTACACAGCGAACCCATATACGGTACGGCCTAACCGAGCCCGGACAGCGGTGCCATACACGTACAAGGAGACGACCCGGTGGTCACGAGCGATCAGCGGCGGCGACAGCTCGCCAGGGAGAAGTACGAGCGCCAGCAGAAGCGCCGGGCCGAGGCCCGGCGGAAGTCGCGCCAGCGTGCGGCCGTGATCGGCGCGGCGGTGGCCGTGGTGGTCGCGACGCTGGTCGGCCTCGTCCTGGGCGGCGTCTTCGACAAGGACAAGAAGGACCAGGCGGCGGATCCTGCGGCGAACCCGTCGGCCTCGCCCTCGCCGAAGCAGTCGCCCTCGCCGGCGATGGCGATCGACAAGAACGCCAAGTACACGTTCGACCTGAAGACCAGCGCGGGCGAGATCAAGTTCGAGATGGACGCGGCGAAGACGCCGGAGACCGTCAACTCGTTCAAGTCGCTCGCGGACAAGGGCTTCTTCGACAACACCAAGTGCCACCGCCTGACCACGTCCGGGATCTACGTACTCCAGTGCGGCGACCCGGAGGGCACGGGCATGGGCGGCCCCGGCTACACCATCGCGGACGAGAACCTCGACTCCCTGGGCAAGCCGAACGAGCAGGGCCAGGTGACCTACCCGGCGGGCACGGTGGCGATGGCCAACACCGGCCAGCCGCACAGCGGCGGCAGCCAGTTCTTCCTGGTCTACAAGGACAGCCCGCTGCCGCCGTCGTACACGCCGTTCGGCAAGATCGACGCGGCGGGCCTGAAGGCGCTCGAAGCGGTGGCCAAGGCCGGTACCGCGGACGGCGGCCAGGACGGGGCCCCCAAGACCCCGGTGACCGTCGAGAAGGGCGCCGTCACCCAGAACTGACGGGTTCCGGCGGCCTCGGGACCGGCTGCTGTCCGGCCCCTACGGCGATATTCCGTCGTGCGGGATGCGGACAGCCGGCCCGGCGGTCGCCTATGTTGGCGTTGTGCAGGGCGGGCGCTGCCCGCCCCAGGAAACTGTGGACGATGCCCAGGGGGTGAACCCCTCGCAGGCATCAGGTGGAGGAGGCGCTGTGAGCAGCGACCCGTGGGGCCGCGTCGACGAGACGGGCACCGTGTACGTGCGTACTGCCGAGGGCGAGAAGGTCGTCGGCTCTTGGCAGGCGGGCACCCCTGAGGAGGCCCTGGCCTACTTCGAGCGCAAGTACGAGGGCCTGGTGGTCGAGATCGGCCTCCTCGAACGGCGGGTGCGGACCACCGATCTGTCCGCCAAGGACGCGCAGACGGCCATCGACCACCTGCGCACGCAGGTGGAGGAGCACCACGCCGTGGGCGACCTCGACGCCCTGCGCGTCCGGCTGGACAAGCTGGTCGCGACCGTGGACTCGCGGCGCGAGGAGCGCAAGGTCCAGAAGGCCAAGCAGACGGACGAGGCCCGTGCGGCCAAGGACGCGCTGGTGGCCGAGGCCGAGCAGCTGGCGCAGAGCGACCAGTGGCGCAGTGCGGGCGAGCGGCTGCGTGCCCTGGTGGACACCTGGAAGGGTCTGCCGCGCCTCGACCGCAAGTCGGACGACGAGCTGTGGCACCGCTTCTCGCACGCCCGCTCCGCCTTCTCCAAGCGCCGCAAGGCGCACTTCGCCTCGCTCGACGCGCAGCGCGAGGACGCCCGCAAGGTCAAGGAGAAGCTGGTCGCGGAGGCCGAGTCGCTGTCGAAGTCGACCGACTGGGGTCCCACGGCCGCCCGCTACCGCGAGCTGATGGCGGACTGGAAGGCAGCGGGCCGGGCGCAGCGCGAGGCCGAGGACGACCTGTGGAACCGCTTCCGCGGTGCGCAGGACGTGTTCTTCGCGGCGCGCGGCGAGGTCTTCGCGGAGCGCGACGCCGAGCAGGTGGAGAACCTGAAGCTGAAGGAGGAGCTGGCCGACGAGGCCGAGAAGCTCGTCCCGATCACGGACCTGAAGGCGGCCCGGGCCGCGTTCCGCTCCCTCAACGAGCGTTGGGAGGGCATCGGCCACGTGCCGCGCGACGCCCGCCCGAAGGTCGAGGGCCGGATGCATGCGGTGGAGCGTGCGATCCAGGAGGCCGAGGAGGGCGAGTGGCGTCGTACGAACCCGGAGGCGCGGGCCCGTGCGGCCGGTCTGACGGGTCAGCTGCAGGCGGCGGTCGACAAGCTGCGTGAGCAGATCGACGCGGCCCGTGCCGCGGGCAACAACGCGAAGGCCGACAAGCTGGCCCGCGAGCTCGAGGGCCGCCAGGCCCTGCTGGACCAGGCGCTGAAGGGCCTGGAGGAGTTCGGCGGCTAGTCACGGCTGTACGAGGGCCCCGGTGCGGAATTCCGCACCGGGGCCCTCGTACGTGCGCTCCGTGCTCCGCGTGCTCCCGCGCGCTTCGGCTACGGCCTGCGGGCCGAGGTGACGCGGTAGACGTCGTAGACGCCCTCCACGCCCCGTACGGCCTTCAGGACGTGTCCCAGGTGCTTCGGGTCGCCCATCTCGAAGGTGAACCGGGAGGTGGCCACCCGGTCGCGGGAGGTCTGGACGGCCGCGGAGAGGATGTTCACGTGCTGGTCCGACAGGACCCGGGTGACGTCCGACAGCAGCCGGGACCGGTCCAGCGCCTCGACCTGGATGGCGACCAGGAAGACCGAGGACTGGGTCGGCGCCCATTCGACTTCCAGCATCCGCTCGGGCTGCTGGGAGAGGGAGTCCACGTTGACGCAGTCGGCGCGGTGAACCGATACGCCGCTGCCACGGGTGACGAACCCGATGATCGGGTCGCCGGGCACCGGGGTGCAGCAGCGGGCCAGCTTGACCCAGACGTCGTCGACTCCCTTGACGACCACGCCGGGGTCGGCGTTGCCGCGCCGCTTCCCGCGGGCGCGGGACGGCGGGACGCTCTCCTCGATGTCCTCGTTCGCGGCCTCCTCGCCGCCGAGGGCCTGCACCAGCTTCTGTACGACGCCCTGCGCGGCCACGTGGCCCTCGCCGATCGCCGCGTACAGGGAGGAGATGTCGGGGTAGCGCATCTCGTGCGCGAGGGTGACGAGCGAGTCGCCGGTGAGGATCCGCTGGATCGGCAGGTTCTGCTTGCGCATGGCCCGCGCGATGGCGTCCTTGCCGTGCTCGATGGCCTCGTCGCGGCGCTCCTTGGAGAACCAGCCGCGGATCTTGTTGCGGGCCCGCGGGGACTTGACGAAGCCGAGCCAGTCGCGGGACGGGCCCG
The DNA here is from genome assembly GCF_055570595.1 of Streptomyces sp. NPDC031132. Taxonomy (NCBI): domain Bacteria; kingdom Bacillati; phylum Actinomycetota; class Actinomycetes; order Kitasatosporales; family Streptomycetaceae; genus Streptomyces; species Streptomyces sp. NPDC031132. The sequence continues at coordinate 19,991 of NZ_JBVIGX010000055.1, read as the reverse complement.
CGCCCTCGGCCTTGGAGGTGAAGACCTCGACGAGGTCGCCGTTGTCGAGGGTCGACTCGAGCGGGACGAGGCGGCCGTTGACGCGGGCGCCTATGGTCCGGTGGCCGACCTCGGTGTGGACGGCGTACGCGAAGTCCACGGGGGTGGCGCCGGCGGGCAGCGCGATGACGTCGCCCTTCGGCGTGAAGACGAAGACCTCGTTGCGGGAGAGGTCGAAGCGCAGGGAGTCGAGGAACTCGCCCGGGTCCTCGGTCTCCTTCTGCCAGTCCAGCAGCTGGCGCAGCCAGGCCATGTCGTTGACGGTGTCCTGCCCGGCGCTGCCCTTGGCGGCCTGCGGGACGTCGGTGCGGACCTTGGAGGTGCCGGCGACGGTCTGCTGCTTGTACTTCCAGTGCGCGGCGATGCCGTACTCGGCGCGGCGGTGCATGTCGAACGTGCGGATCTGGAGCTCGACGGGCTTGCCGCTGGGACCGATGACCGTCGTGTGGAGCGACTGGTACATGTTGAACTTGGGCATCGCGATGTAGTCCTTGAACCGGCCGGGGACCGGGTTCCATCGCGCGTGGACGGTGCCGAGGGCGGCGTAGCAGTCCCGTACGGTGTCGACGAGGACGCGGATGCCGACCAGGTCGTAGATCTCCGCGAAGTCGCGGCCGCGGACGATCATCTTCTGGTAGACGCTGTAGTAGTGCTTGGGCCGGCCGGTGACGGTGGCCTTGATGCGGGCGGCCCGCAGGTCGGTCTGCACCTCGTCGGTGACGACGGTGAGGTACTCGTCGCGCTTGGGCGCCCGCTCGGCGACGAGGCGGACGATCTCGTCGTACATCTTGGGGTAGAGGATCGCGAAGGCGAGGTCCTCGAGCTCCCACTTGATCGTGTTCATGCCCAGCCGGTGTGCCAGCGGGGCGTAGATCTCGAGGGTCTCGCGGGCCTTCTTCTCCTGCTTCTCCCGCTTGAGGTAGCGCATGGTGCGCATGTTGTGCAGGCGGTCGGCGAGCTTGATGACCAGCACGCGCGGGTCCTTGGCCATGGCGACGACCATCTTGCGGACGGTCTCGGCCTGGGCGGCCTCGCCGAACTTGACCCGGTCGAGCTTGGTGACGCCGTCGACGAGCAGGGCCACGGCGTCGCCGAAGTCGCGGCGCAGGTCCTCCAGCCCGTACTCGGTGTCCTCGACGGTGTCGTGCAGCAGGCCGGCCATCAGGGTGGCCGGATCCATGCCCAGCTCGGCGAGGATGGTCGTCACCGCGAGCGGGTGCGTGATGTACGGGTCGCCGCTCTTGCGCTTCTGACCGCGGTGCCAGCGCTCGGCGACCTGGTACGCCTGCTCGATCTGGCGCAGCGTGGCCGTCTCGATCTTCGGGTCGTTGCTGCGGACTATGCGGAGCAGCGGTTCCAGGACCGGGTTGTACGGGTTGGAACGCTGGACGCCGAGGCGGGCGAGCCGGGCGCGCACGCGGTTGGAGGACCCGGCCGACTTCGCCGGCGCGGGCTTCACGGGCGGGGCCGGCGGGGGCGTGGCGGGGTTCGCCGCGGCCTGCTCGGCCTGCGGGTCGGGCTGCGCGGCGGAGAGTGGCTGGACCTCGTCTGGCAAGAGCGCTCCTCAGCGGATCCGGTGCCCGTGTCCGGTCCGGACAACCCATGGTAGCGATGGTTCCGGCCCCCCGTTCGCCGAGCCTCCCGTCAGTGCAGGTCGACCGCCGGGGCTCCGCCCCCGCACCCCGCGCCTCGGGGTGCGGGGGCCGGCCCCCGGCAGCCGCGGCGCCGCACGCAAAAGCGGCGGGCACCCGGGGTGGACCCGGATACCCGCCGCTCGGCAGCGAAAGGGATCAGACGACGATCAGGGCGTCCAGCGGGGCACCGCCCAGAGCAGCGCCCAGCTTGGCCCGGCCCGGCAGGAACGACAGCTCCATCAGGACCGCCACACCGGCGACCTCCGCCCCGGCCCGCCGGATCAGCGTCAGCGAGGCTTCGGCGGTACCGCCGGTGGCCAACACGTCGTCGATGACCATGACCCGGTCGCCGGCCGCCAGGTCCTCGGCGTGGACCTCGATCTCCGCCGTGCCGTACTCCAGCTCGTACGACTGCGCGAGCGTCGCGCCCGGCAGCTTCCCGGCCTTGCGCACCGGCACGAAGCCGATGCCCGCCTGGACCGCCACCGGCGCCGCGAGGATGAACCCGCGCGCCTCCAGCCCGACGATCTTCGTCGCGCCGTACTGCCCGGCCAGCTCCACCAGCGCGTCCGTCAGGGCCGCGAAGGCCTTCGGGTCCGCCAGCAGCGGGGTGATGTCCTTGAACATCACGCCCGGCTTCGGGTAGTCCGCGACGTCCTTGATCCGGCTGAGCAGCAGCTCGCGCGCCTCGGGGGACAGCGCGCTCACCGGCGCCGTCCCGGCCGGCCCTGGGCCACGACCTGCGGGGCGTCGCCCGCGTCCTGGCCCTCGTCGTCCGCGGACTCGCCCTTCGCCGCCGCGGCCGCCCGCTTGGCGAGCACCCGCTTCTTCAGGGCCTTCATCGCCGGCTCGCGCTCCTTGAGGTCCACGACCAGCGGGGTCGCGATGAAGATCGAGGAGTACGCACCGGCCGCGAGGCCGACGAACAGCGACAGCGAGATGTCGTTCAGCATGCCGGCGCCCAGGAAGCCGCCGCCGATGAAGAGCAGCGCCCCGACCGGGAGCAGCGCCACGACCGTGGTGTTGATCGAGCGGACCAGGGTGCCGTTGATGCTGCGGTTGGCGATCTCGCTGAACGTGTAGCGGGTCTGCTTGGTGATGTCCTTCGAGCCCTCCTTCAGACCGTCGAAGACGACGACGGTGTCGTAGAGGGAGTAACCGAGGATGGTCAGCAGACCGATCACGGTGCCCGGCGTGACCTCGAAGCCGACCAGCGCGTACACGCCGACGGTGATGGTGAGGTCGTGGATCAGGGCGATCAGCGCGGCGACCGCCATGCGCCACTCGAAGGCGATGGCGAGGTAGATCACCACGAGGACCATGAAGACGGCGAGGCCGGTCCAGGCCTTGTTCGCGATCTGGTCGCCCCAGCTGGGGCCGACCAGGTCCGCGTTGATGTCGGCCTCGGTGACCTTGAGGTCGGTGGCGAGCTGCTTCTTGACGCCCGCCGCGTCGTTCGTGTCCAGACCCGAGATCTGGATGCGCATGCCGCCCGTACCGAGCTCCTGGACGATCGCGTCGTGGCCCGAGGCCTTCTCCGCGACCTCGGTCGCCGTGGCGACGGAGACGGCCGTCTTCGGGGTGGTGAAGACGGCACCGCCCTTGAACTCGATGCCCATGTTCAGGCCCTGAACGGCAAGGGCCACGATCGCCGTGATGGTGATCAGGATGGAAACGCCGTACCAGATGAAGCGCTTGCCGACGAAGTCGTAGCCGACCTCACCGCGGTACAGCTTGGCGCCGAGATCTCCCAGCTTCGACATCTCTCACGCCTCCTTTGCGTCGACGGGAGCGGTGACGGAGCCGGTGCCGGTACGGCGGGACCGGCGCAGCGGCGGCTTGGCGCCGAGCCGCTTCGGGTCCAGTCCGGACCAGGGGTGACCGCTGGAGAAGAACTTCGTACGGGCCATCAGCGTCATGATCGGCTTGGTGAAGAGGAACACCACGACCACGTCGAGCAGGGTGGTCAGCCCGAGGGTGAAGGCGAAGCCCTGCACCTTGCCGACGGTGACGATGAACAGCACCGCGGCGGCCAGGAACGACACGAAGTCGGACACCAGGATGGTGCGCCGGGCGCGCGGCCAGGCCCGCTCCACGGCCGGGCGCAGGGTGCGGCCCTCGCGGATCTCGTCGCGGATGCGCTCGAAGTACACGATGAACGAGTCCGCCGTGATGCCGATCGCGACGATCGCACCGCAGACGGCGGGCAGGTTCAGCGCGAAGCCGATGCCCTTTCCGAGCAGCGCCATGATCGAGTACGTGAGGATCGCGGACACCAGGAGGCTGACGATGGCGATGAAGGCCAGGCCCCGGTAGTACACCAGCAGGTAGATCACCACGAGGATGAGGCCGATGGCACCGGCGATCAGGCCGGCCTTCAGCTGGTCGCCGCCGAGCGCGGCGGTGACGGTGGTGACGCTGTCCTCGCTGAAGGAGAGCGGCAGGGCGCCGTACGAGAGCATGTTGCCCAGGTCCTGCGCGGACTGCTGGTTGAAGCCGCCGGAGATCTCGGCGTTGCCGCCGGTCAGCGCCTGGCTCACGGACGGGTCGGAGACGACCTCGCCGTCGAGCACGATCGCGAACTGGTTCTGCGGCATCTGCTTGGTGGCCAGCTCACCGGTGATCTTGGCGAACTTGTCGGCGCCCTTGTCGGTGAACTGCATCGTGACGATCCACTGGCCGCGCTGCGGGTCGATGACGCCCTTGGCTTCCTTGACGTCCGTACCGGCGACGCCGGCGGGGCCGAGGATCCACTTGCCCCAGGTGTCGCCGCGCTTGCCACAGGCCAGCGTCGCGTCCTCGGGCTTGGCGCCCTTGCCGGCGGCGGCGCGCTGCGCCTCGTTGGTGCAGTCCAGCGCGGCGAACCTCGCCTGCAGGTCGGCGGCGGCCGCCTCGATGCCCGACGGGGTCGGGGTCGGGGACGGAGCCTTGTTGTCGTCTGCCTTCTTCGACTCGCTCGCCGAGGGCGAGGGAGTGGCGGTGGCGCCCGGGGCCTTGAGGGCCTCGCTGAGCGCACGGCCCTGGGAAGTGGCGCTGGACGACGGGGTGGCCGGGGCACCGGGCTTGCCGCTGCTCTCGGCCTTCGGGGCACCGGAGGTGCTCGCGGAGGGACTCGGCGTGGCCTCGGGGGCTGCCGGGGCACCGTCGGCGAAGGCCAGGACCGGGCGGAAGTACAGCTGGGCGGTGGTACCGACCTGCTCGCGGGCCTGCTTCTCGTTCGTCCCCTTGGGGATGTTCACGATGATGTGGTCGCGGCCCTGCGTCTGGACCTCGGACTCCGACACGCCGAGACCGTTGACACGGCGCTCGATGATGCCGACCGCCGTCTCCATGTTGGTCTGGTTGATCGCGTCCGGCTTGCCGGGCTCGCTCTTGGCCTTGAGCGTGATGCTCGTACCGCCCGCGAGGTCGATGCCGAGCCGGGGGGTCGTCTGCTTCGTGAGGAACATCCCCGCGGTGAGCGCCACCATCGCGATCAGGATGATGGCCAGGGCGCGCCCCGGCCTCCCCTGAGCCCCCGTGGGCCGCCGGCCCTTCTTCGGTGCTGCCACCTTGTCGTATCTCCCTGTCCAACCGCCCCGCGCCGGGTCAGCGCGCGGACGGCCACGAAAAATGTGTGGTGGGGACCCCTGCCCCCCGCAGAAGTGTGACTGACGGGGACCGCGCAGGCCGCCGGTCAGGCGCCTTCACGGTCCCCGGCCGCGCGCTACTTCGTGCCGGCCTCGCCGTCGGCCTTGCCGTCCTTGGGCTCGTCCTTCGGCTCGTCGGCCTTGGGCTCGTCCGCCTCGGGCTCGTCCTTCTTGCCCAGGTCGAGCTTCGGGGCCTCGTCCTCGGGCTTGTCCGCGTCCTTGTCCGCGTCCTTGTCCAGAGTCAGCGAGGAGGCGTCGTCCGGGACGACCGGCGTGTCGATCGTCAGATCATCACCGGCACCGTGGACGATGCGGTTGTACTCCGCGTCCTCCAGGACGGCGCCGATGGCGTTCTTCGCGTAGATCGCGTGAACACCGGGGGCCACCTCGAGGGTGACGGTGTCCTCGCCGACCTCCTTCACCGTGGCGTACATGCCGCCGATGGTGCGGACGCCGGCGCCCGGCGCCATGTGGTCGCGCATCTGCGCGGCCGCCTGCTGCTTCTTCTTCGCGGAGCGGGTCATCAGGAACATCGCCCCGATGAGCACGATGAACGGGAGGAGTGTCACGAGATTCACGGGACGGAGATCCTTCGCACGACCGCACGGGAGACGGCCTTTTTCTACGGGGGTGGGCATACCGACCTGAAGGGTCGGCATCGGCGGAGTCTAGGCGAGTCCGCACCGATGGAACAACGCCCAGCATGGCACCGCAGTTCCTGAGGGGGCGAACCTCCGCGCCGTCAGGCCCCGAACAAGCCCTGTTGTCCGCTTGATCCACTCCCGCCGTGCTGCGGCGGGACGAGTCCCAGGTGAGCCCATGCGGCAGGGGTCGCGACCCGGCCCCTGGGCGTACGGGCGAGCAGCCCCTCCCGCACCAGGAACGGCTCGGCGACCTCCTCCACGGTCTCGCGCTCCTCGCCGACGGCGACGGCGAGGGTGGACAGCCCGACGGGACCGCCGCCGAACAGCTTGAGCAGGGCTTCGAGCACGGCCCGGTCCAGCCGGTCGAGCCCGCGGGCGTCCACCTCGTACACCTGCAGGGCGGTGCCGGCCACCTCGCGGGTGATCACCCCGTCGGCCCTGACCTGCGCGTAGTCCCGGACCCGGCGCAGCAGGCGGTTGGCGATGCGCGGGGTGCCGCGGGAGCGGCCGGCGATCTCGGCGGCGCCGGCGGTGTCGATCTCCACGTCGAGGAGGCGGGCGGAGCGGTGAATGACGCGTTCCAGCTCCTCGGGGGCGTAGAACTCCATGTGCCCGGTGAAGCCGAAGCGGTCGCGCAGGGGGGGCGGGAGCAGGCCGGCGCGGGTCGTCGCCCCGACGAGGGTGAAGGGCGGCAGCTCGAGGGGGATCGCGGTGGCCCCGGGCCCCTTGCCGACGATGACGTCGACGCGGAAGTCCTCCATGGCCATGTACAGCATCTCCTCGGCGGGCCGGGACATGCGGTGGATCTCGTCGAGGAAGAGGACCTCGCCCTCCTGGAGGGAGGACAGGATCGCGGCGAGGTCGCCGGCGTGCTGGATGGCGGGGCCGGAGGTGATCCGGATGGGCGCGCCCATCTCGGCAGCGATGATCATGGAGAGGGTGGTCTTGCCCAGTCCCGGGGCGCCGGAGAGCAGTACGTGATCGGCGGTGGCGCCGCGCTGGCGAGCCGCCTTCAGCACCAGGTCGAGCTGCTGGCGGACCTTCTCCTGGCCGACGAACTCGCCGAGGTCCTTGGGCCGCAGGGCCGCCTCGACGGCGGTGTCCTCGCCGTCTGCTGCCGCCGCCACGATCCGGTCGTCGCTCTCGTCATCCCAGTTCACGCTGTCAGTCTGCCTTCTCGGTTCGTACGGTGGTCCTGCCGGGCCGCCGGTGCCCTGCGGGGGTGGTCGCGGCGGCCACGGGCCCCGGCAGCCTGCTCAGCGGGCTCGGTTCAAGGTCTGGAGGGCCGCTCGCAGGAGCTGGGGAACGGGGGCGGAGCCACCGGCGGCGATGGCCGCCTCCGCCTGCGGGGTCACCGCCGAGACCGCCTCCTCCGCCTCCCGGGAGGCGTAACCCAGACCGATCAGGGCCGCGGCGAGCTGCTCGGTCCAGGGAGCCGGCCCGGAACTCACGGGGGCGCGCTGCGCGCCCACCAGCGGCGCGCCCAGCTTGTCCTTCAGCTCCAGCAGCAGCTTCTGCGCGCCCTTCTTGCCGATCCCGGGGACGGCCGTCAGGGCCTTCTCGTCCCCCGTCCCGACGGCCAGCCGAAGGGCGTCCGGGCTGTGTACCCCCAGCATCGCCTGCGCGAGCCTCGGCCCCACCCCGCTCGCCGTCTGCAGCAGTTCGAAGACCTGACGCTCGTCGTCGTCGGCGAAGCCGTACAGCGTCAGCGAGTCCTCCCGCACGACCAGCGACGTGGCCAGCCGCGCCGTCTCCCCCATCCGCAGGCCGGCGATGGTGTTCGGCGTGCACTGCACGGCCATGCCCACTCCCCCGACCTCGATCACGGCCAGGGTGGGGGCGAGTGCGGCGACCGGGCCGCTGACGAAGGCGATCATGAGGGGCGGCCTTTCGAGGCGTGCAGGGCGACCGCCTGCTGGAGGCGGTTCTGGGCGGGGGCCCGCCAGATGTGGCAGATGGCGAGTGCGAGGGCGTCCGCGGCGTCGGCCGGCTTGGGCGGGGCGGAGAGCCGCAGCAGCCGGGTCACCATCGCCCCGACCTGCGCCTTGTCGGCCCGGCCGGAGCCGGTGACGGCGGCCTTGACCTCGCTCGGGGTGTGCAGGGCGACCGGTATCCCGCGGCGCGCGGCGCAGAGCATGGCGACGGCGCTCGCCTGGGCGGTCCCCATCACCGTGCTGACGTTGTGCTGGCTGAACACCCGCTCCACGGCGACGACTTCGGGCCGGTGCTCGTCGAGCCACTGCTCGATGCCCGCCTCGATCGCGACGAGCCGGTGTCCCAACTCCGCGTCCGCGGGCGTCCGTACGACCCCCACCGCGAGCATCGTCAGCGGGCGGCCGGCGACGCCCTCGACCACGCCGACACCGCACCGGGTCAGCCCCGGGTCCACGCCGAGTACGCGCACGCCCCCCACCCTCCTTCGACAGCCAGTGCGTGCAGGCTAACCGGTGGCACTGACAAAGCGGGGGGGGGGGGGGGGGGGGGGGGGGGGGGGGGGGGGGGGGGGGCGGGGGGAGGGGGGGGGGGGGGGTGGGGGAGGTGAGTGGGTGGA
>NZ_JBVIGX010000055.1:0-11484 GCF_055570595.1 Streptomyces sp. NPDC031132 | reverse complement strand
ACCCCCCAACACCCCACCCCCCCCCACCCCCCCCCCCCCCCCCCCCCCCCCCCCCCCCCCCCCCCCCCCCCCCCCCCCCCCCCCCCCCCGCCGCTGATGCCCGATCAGGCGTCGACCTTCTCCATGACCTCGTCCGAGACGTCGAAGTTGGCGAAGACGTTCTGCACGTCGTCGCTGTCCTCGAGCGCGTCGATCAGCTTGAAGATCTTGCGCGCGCCCTCCTCGTCCAGCTCGACCTGCATGGTCGGCAGGAAGTTGGAGTCGGCCGAGTCGTAGTCGATGCCCGCCTGCTGGAGCGCGGTGCGGACCGCGACCATGTCGGTGGCCTCGCTGATGATTTCGAAGCTGTCGCCGAGGTCGTTGACCTCTTCGGCACCGGCCTCGAGCACGGTCTCCAGGACGTCGTCCTCGGAGAGCTCGCCCTTGGGCAGCAGGACGACACCCTTGCGGTTGAACAGGTACGAGACCGAGCCCGGGTCGGCCATCGAGCCGCCGTTGCGGGTCATGGCGACGCGCACGTCGGACGCGGCACGGTTGCGGTTGTCGGTGAGGCACTCGATGAGCACCGCGACACCGTTGGGGCCGTAGCCTTCGTACATGATCGTCTCGTAGTCGGCGCCGCCGGCCTCGAGGCCGCCGCCGCGCTTGACCGCGGAGTCGATGTTCTTGTTCGGGACCGAGCTCTTCTTGGCCTTCTGGATGGCGTCGAAGAGGGTCGGGTTGCCGTCGACGTCGGCACCGCCCATACGGGCCGCGACCTCGATGTTCTTGATCAGCTTCGCGAAGAGCTTGCCGCGCTTGGCGTCAACCACGGCCTTCTTGTGCTTCGTCGTAGCCCATTTAGAGTGGCCGGACATCTGCCTGTCTCCTTCGCGTCACCAACAATGTTCGCCTCAGATCCTACCGGGACGCCGTTACAGCCCCGCGCGCACCATGTCGACGAAGTACGCGTGGACCCGGTCGTCGCCGGTCAGCTCGGGGTGGAACGAGGTGGCGAGGACGTTGCCCTGGCGCACGGCGACCGTGTGGCCTTCGTACGAGGCGAGCACCTCGGCGGAGGCTCCGACCGATTCGACCCACGGGGCGCGGATGAAGACGCCCTCGACCGGGCCTCCGGCTATGCCGGAGAAATCGATCTTCGCTTCGAAGGATTCGTTCTGGCGGCCGAAGGCGTTGCGGCGGACGATCATGTCGATGCCGCCCAGCGTCTCCTGGTCCTCACGGCCGTCGAGCAGCTTGTCGGCGAGCATGATCATGCCGGCGCAGGTGCCGTAGACCGGCATGCCGGCCCGCACGCGCTCGCGCAGCGGCTCGAGCATGCCGAACAGGACGGCGAGCTTCGACATCGTCGTGGACTCGCCGCCGGGGATCACCAGGGCGTCGACCTCGGCGAGCTCCTCGGGACGCCGGACCGGCCTGGCCACGGCGTCCGCCGCGGCCAGGGCGATCAGGTGCTCCCGTACGTCGCCCTGGAGGGCCAGGACACCGATGACGGGGTTGGTCATGGTGATTACCAGCCGCGGTTGGCGTAGCGCTCGGACTCGGGGAGGGTGTCGCAGTTGATGCCGACCATGGCCTCGCCCAGGTTGCGGGAGGCGTCCGCGATGATCTTCGGGTCGTCGTAGAAGGTGGTGGCCTTCACGATGGCGGCGGCGCGCTTGGCCGGGTCGCCCGACTTGAAGATGCCGGAGCCGACGAAGACGCCCTCGGCACCGAGCTGGCGCATCAGGGCGGCGTCGGCCGGGGTGGCGACGCCACCGGCGGAGAACAGCACGACCGGGAGCTTGCCGAGCTCGGCAACTTCCTTGACGAGCTCGTACGGGGCGCGCAGCTCCTTGGCGGCGGCGAACAGCTCGTTGTTGTCGTAGCCGCGCAGGCGGGCGATCTCGTTCTTGATCTGGCGCAGGTGGCGGACGGCCTCGACGACGTTGCCGGTGCCGGCCTCGCCCTTGGAGCGGATCATGGCCGCGCCCTCGGCGATGCGGCGCAGGGCCTCGCCCAGGTTGGTGGCACCGCAGACGAAGGGGGTGGTGAACGCCCACTTGTCGGAGTGGTTGACCTCGTCGGCCGGGGTCAGGACCTCGGACTCGTCGATGTAGTCGACGCCGAGGGACTGCAGGACCTGGGCCTCGACGAAGTGGCCGATGCGGGACTTGGCCATGACCGGGATGGAGACGGCCTCGATGATCTCTTCGATCATGTTCGGGTCCGACATGCGCGCGACGCCGCCGTCCTTGCGGATGTCGGCGGGGACCCGCTCGAGGGCCATGACGGCCACGGCGCCGGCGTCCTCGGCGATCTTCGCCTGCTCGGCGTTGACCACGTCCATGATCACGCCGCCCTTGAGCTGCTCGGCCATGCCGCGCTTGACGCGGGAGGTGCCGATCGCGGACTCAGCGGACTGCGGGGTGGAGGGAAGCGTGCTCACGGATTGACCTCACTCGAAGGGAAGACGGGCGCTGCAGTGGTACGGCGCGCAAGTGCTGCGCTCGTACTCCGCCGAGCAAACCGCCCCCGACCAGTCCACCGCAAGGGCCAATGAGGAGCCGGTGGCCTCTTTCAAATTGGCCTTTCGGTACAACTGGGGCCGGCGGAGGCCACTAGGGCCGGTCGGCAAGATCCACCGGAGGCTCGTCGTCCATTTCGAACGCGAGCGGGAACGGGGCGTGGCCGGCCAGCCGGAACCAGCGGACCTTGCGGTGGCGGCGCAGCGCCCGGGCGGCCCGTACGGCGTCGTTGTGGAACCGCCGTGCCATGGGCACCCGGCGGACGGCCGCGGCCAGCTCCTCGGCGGCCGCCTCGCCGCCGGGGGCGGCCTTGAGCACCTCGACCTGGGCGGCGTCGGAGAACACGGCGCGCAGCGCCTGGCTGAGCTCGCTCTCGGCGACCTCGCGGTGCTCCTCCTCGGCCTGGCGGGCGGCGTGGGCGGCCTCGTACAGGACGATCGAGGAGGCGGGGTCCAGTGCCCCGGAGGCGGCCACCTCGATCACCACCGAGGCGCGCCGCACGAGCTGCGCGTCGAGGGCGGCGCGGGCGGCGTCCATCCGCGAGTGCAGCCGGTCCAGCCGTCCGGCGGTCCAGCTGAGGTAGACCCCGATGACGCCGAGCGCCAGGGCAGTCCAGACAAGGGTTTCGATCACGGCCCGCGACAATACCCCCTCCTCCCGCACGCGCCCCTCGCCCGGGTCGGCCCGTGCGGGCCTCCCCGGGGAGGGGTGCGTCAGGCCGAGGGGTCCCGGGTGAGGCCGAGGCGGGTGCGCAGGGGGACGCGCTCGTCCGTGGCCACCGCCGCCGCGCCGTCCGTCACCGTCTCGTAGACCGCGAGGATGTCCGCGCCGACCGTCGACCAGTCGAAGCGGCGTACGTGCGCCGACCCGCGGGCGCTGAGCTCCGCGCGGCGGGCCGGGTCGCGCAGCAGGGCCACGGCGCCGGCGGCCAGCGCGTCCGCGTCCTCGTTGGTGAACAGCTCCCCCGCCGCCCCCTGGTCCAGGACCTGCGCGAACGCGTCCAGGTCGGAGGCGAGCACCGCGGCCCCCGCCGACAGCGCCTCGACGAGGATGATGCCGAAGCTCTCGCCGCCGGTGTTCGGGGCCACGTAGACGTCGACGCTGCGCAGCAGCCGCGCCTTGTCCTCGTCGGAGACCATGCCGAGGAACTCGACCCGCGCCCGCAGGTCGGCGGGCAGGGAGGCGACCGCCTCCTCCTCGTCGCCGCGGCCGGCCACGAGGAGCCGTACGTCCGGGCACTGCTCCACGATGCGCGGGAAGGCCGCCATCAGTACCGGCAGGCCCTTGCGGGGCTCGTCGATCCGGCCGATGAACCCGAGGGTCTGCCCGGACCAGGCGGGATTCGGCTCGGCCTTGGCGAAGAAGTCCACGTCGACGCCGTTGGGGATCACGACGGCGTCCCCGCCCAGGTGTTCGACCAGCGTGCGGCGCGCGTACTCGCTCACCGCGATCCGCGCGCTGATCTTCTCCAGCGCCGGCTGGAGGATCGGGTACGCCGCGATCATGGCCCGCGAGCGCGGGTTCGAGGTGTGGAACGTGGCCACGATCGGGCCCTGCGCCGCCCAGCAGGACAGCAGTCCCAGCGACGGCGAGGTCGGCTCGTGGATGTGGATCACGTCGAAGACGCCGTCGTGGAGCCAGCGCCGCACCCGGGCCGCCGACAGGAAGCCGAAGTTCAGCCGGGCCACCGACCCGTTGTACGGCACCGGCACCGCCCGCCCCGCCGAGACCACGTACGGCGGCAGCGGCGTCTCGTCGTCCGCCGGGGCCAGCACCGAGACCTCGTGGCCGAGGCGGATCAGGTGCTCGGCGAGGTCCCGGATGTGGAACTGGACGCCGCCGGGCACGTCCCACGAGTACGGGCAGACGATGCCGATCTTCACGCGGAGCGCTCCTCCAGGTCGTCCAGCCACAGCCGCTGCAGCATGTGCCAGTCCTCCGGGTGCTCGGCGATGCCGAGCGCGAAGGCGTCGGCCACGGCCTGGGTCATCGCGGCCGTCTTCTCGGTCCGGGTGCCGGTCTTCGGCACCGGCACCTCGGGGTGGATCCGGCCGCACAGGCGCGGTGTCTCGCCGTAGTACAGCGTGACGGGCAGCAGCGCCGCGCCCGTCTGCTGCGCCAGCAGCGCCGGCCCGGCCGGCATCCGCGCCGCCGAGCCGAAGAAGTCCACCTGGACGCCCGAGGCCGACAGGTCCCGGTCGGCGACCAGGCAGATCAGCCCGCCGGAGCGGAGCCGGCGGGCGAGGGTCCCGAAGGAGGAGGGGCCGTTGTGCGGCAGCACCTCCATGCCCAGGCTCTCCCGGTAGGCGACGAAGCGGTCGTACAGGGATTCGGGCTTGAGCCGCTCCGCGACGGTGGTGAACGGCAGTCCCAGGTGCCCGGTGACCCAGGCGCCGGCGAGGTCCCAGTTGGCCAGGTGCGGCAGCGCGACGATCACGCCGCGCCCGGAGGCCATGGCCTCGAGCAGAATGTGGTCGTCCTTGATCTCGACGTCCGTGCCGAAGCGCTCCGGGTCCATGGCGGGCAGCCGGAAGGATTCCATCCAGTAGCGCATGTACGAGCGCATCCCGGCCTGCGAGAGCTCCCGCAGCCGCTCCGGCCCGGCGTCCGGTACGACTCGAGCCAGGTTCGACTCCAGCCGCAGCACGCTCTTGCCGCGCTTCTTCCACGCGTAGTCGGCGATCCGGCGGCCGAGGGCCACCGCGGCCGGCTCCGGCAGCTTCTTCACCCCGGCCCAGCCGAGCCCGTACAGGCCGTCGACCAGCTTGTCCTGCACCCGGCCCATGACACCTGCGCCCATCAGGCCGCGCCGCCTTCGGCCACGGCGGCCGCCGCGTCGGCCTCCGCCGCCTCACGGCGTACGGTGACCACCCGCTGGACCAGCGTGACCAGCGAGCCCACGGCCACGACCCACAGGGCGATCGGCAGCAGCACCCCGATCCAGGACGGCACCCCGAAGGTCTCCAGCCCGGACAGACCGGCCGCGACCAGGGAGATCACCAGGCGCTCGGCGCGCTCGATGAGCCCGTTGACGGCGACCGGCAGGCCGATCGACTCGCCGCGGGCCTTGGTGTACGAGACCACCTGGCCGCTGGCCAGGCAGAAGATCGCCACCGCGCACAGCACGTTGTCGTTCCCGTTGCCGGCGTACCAGAGCGCGAGGCCGCCGAAGATCGCCGCGTCGGCCACTCGGTCGAGCGTCGAGTCGAGGAAGGCGCCCCAGCGGCTGGAGACGCCCGCCTGGCGGGCCATGTTCCCGTCCACCAGGTCGGAGAACACGAACAGGGTGATGGTGATCGTGCCCCAGAAGAACTCTCCCCGGGGGAAGAAGACCAGCGCTCCCGCCACCACTCCGGCCGTGCCGATCAGGGTGACCGCGTCCGGGCTCACCCCCCGCCGCAGGAGAAAAGCGGCGAATGGCGTGAGAACACGCGTGAAGAATGCACGCGCGTACTTGTTCAGCATGGCCTTCCCGGAGGGTCGCTGGGCCGCACGGCCCCATCGGCCACCGGCTGGCCCATCGTAGCCAGCGCCCCGGGCACCCACTGCCGCGCACCCACCGGTTCGCGCCAGACAATCGCCGGGCCGTGCCCGCGACGCGCTCCGGACAGCGCCGGGTACTACGTATGGACGCAGTGTGACGCCAGTGCAAAGCTCGAAGGACCCCGATCAACCTCCTCACCGTCACACCGGGAGGCACGAGCACCATGGGAGCCACATCACACCAAGCCGGAGCCGCCGGCAGGGCACCGACGGCCGACCGGCCGTCGTCCGTACGGAACGTCGTGCTGGTCGGCCACAGCGGAGCCGGCAAGACCACGCTGGTCGAAGCCCTCGCCCTGACGGCAGGCGCCGTCAACCGGGCCGGCCGGGTCGAGGACGGCACCGCCGTCTCCGACTACGACGAGATCGAACACCGGCAGCAGCGGTCCGTACAGCTGTCCCTCGTCCCCGTCGAATGGGACGGAATCAAGATCAACATCCTGGACACCCCCGGATACGCCGACTTCGTCGGCGAGCTCAGGGCCGGTCTGCGCGCCGCCGACGCGGCCCTCTTCGTCGTCTCCTCCTCCGACGGCATCGACGGGGCCACCCGCATGGTCTGGGACGAGTGCGAGGCCGTCGGCATGCCCCGCGCCATCGTCGTCACCCATCTGGAGGCAGCCCGGGCCGACTACGCGCAGATGACCACCGTCTGCGGCGAGATCTTCGGAGCCGAGGACCCCGACGCCGTCATCCCGCTCTATCTGCCCCTGTACGGGCCTCCCGGCCCCGACGGGCACGCGCCGGTCGCCGGCCTCCTCGGCCTGCTCTCCCAGCGCGTGTACGACTACAGCTCCGGGGAGCGCGTGGAGCGCGACCCCGCGCCCGAAGAGCTCGCCCGCATCGCCGACGCCCGCTCCCGCCTCATCGAGGGGATCATCGCGGAGAGCGAGGACGAGGGCCTCATGGACCGCTACCTCGGCGGCGAGGACATCGACATCAAGACACTCGTCGACGACCTCGAGCGCGCCGTGGCCCGCGGCACCTTCCACCCCGTCCTGATGGCCGCCCCCGCCACCGACGGCGCTCGCCAGGGCCTCGGCACCGTCGAGCTCCTGGAACTGGTCACCGGCGGCTTCCCCACCCCCCTGGAGCGCGCCGCCGTCGCCGTCACCGCCCCGGACGGCGCCGAGCGCCCTGCCGTCACCTGCGATCCCGACGGGCCCCTCGTGGCCGAGGTCGTGAAGACCTCCTCCGACCCCTACGTCGGCCGCGTCTCCCTCGTCCGCGTCTTCTCCGGCACCCTGCACCCCGAGGAGACCGTCCACGTCAGCGGCCACGGCCTCACCGACCGCGGGCACGAGGACCACGACGTCGACGAACGGATCGGGACCCTCACCTCCCCCTTCGGCAAACAGCAGCGCAGTCTCACCCAGGTCATCGCCGGCGACCTGGCCTGCGTGGCCAAACTCACCCGCGCCGAGACCGGCGACACCCTCTCGGCCAAGGACCGGCCCCTGCTCATGGAGCCCTGGCCGATGCCCGACCCGCTGCTCCCCCTCGCCATCGCGGCCCACAGCAAGGCCGACGAGGACAAGCTCTCCCAGGGCCTGGCCCGGCTCGTCGCCGAGGACCCCACGATGCGGCTGGAGCAGAACCCGGACACCCACCAGGTCGTCCTGTGGTGCCTCGGCGAGGCCCACCAGGACGTCGCCCTCGAACGGCTGCGCACCCGCTACGGGGTCCAGGTCGACCCCGTCCCGCACAAGGTGAGCCTGCGCGAGACGTTCGGCGCCAAGGCCGCCGGCCGCGGCCGCCACGTCAAACAGTCCGGCGGACACGGCCAGTTCGCCATCTGCGAGATCGAGGTCGAACCGCTCCCGCCCGGCAGCGGCATCGAGTTCGTCGACAAGGTCGTCGGCGGCGCCGTGCCCCGCCAGTTCATCCCGTCCGTCGAGAAGGGCGTACGCACCCAGGCCGCCCGCGGGGTCGCGGCCGGCTACCCGCTGGTCGACGTACGCATCACCCTCCTCGACGGCAAGGCGCACTCGGTGGACTCCTCCGACGCCGCCTTCCAGACCGCGGGCGCCCTCGCCCTGCGCGAAGCCGCCGCCGAGGCCCGCATCCACCTCCTCGAACCGGTCGCCGAGCTCGCCGTCCTCGTCCCCGACGAGTACGTCGGCCCCGTCATGAGCGACCTCGCCGGGCGCCGCGGCCGCGTCGTCGGCACCGAACAGGCCGACCCCGGCCGCACGTGCGTCCGCGCCGAGATCCCCGAGATCGAGATCGGCCGGTACGCCGTCGAACTGCGCTCGGTCTCGCACGGCACGGGCCGCTTCACCCGCGCCTACGCCCGGCACGAGCCGATGCCGCCCCAGATCGCCGACAAGGTGCGTGAACAGGCCGAGAAGGGAACCTGATTGTCATAGCGCCCGGACAGCCCGTCGAAGCCGCCCACCCAACCCGCTTGCGGTGGGCGGCATTTCCCTGTCCCATGACCATGGGAAGAGATACGCCGATAGGCTCATCTGCGCGGCAAAAGAGCACAACGCACAGCGATGGGGGCAACGGTGGCGGACGACGGATTCGACTTCAGGCCCGGGGCGCAGATCCCCTTGCAGGGGGCCGGCGGCCAGACCGCGGCGACCAACGCCCTCGCCTCGGCCGCGTACCGGGACGGAGGCAAGGACACCAAGCTGTCCGACATACTCAAAGCCGACAGCGAGCACCACAAGTCGACGATCAAGCCCCCCAAGATCTCGCTCTTCGAGCCCAACCTCGGAGAGGCCTTCTGCCGGGCCGTCGAGGCCCGCACCCTGGGCGCCGGCCGCAAACCGCTCATCCAGTCCTTCGGCGCCGACCCGCAGACCGTCGTCGAGCACTGTCTGGCCGCCTCGCGCATCCGCAAGGAGCGCGACCGCAAACTGCGCCTGATCATGCTCGTCGCAGGCGTGATCTTCCTGCCCGGTCTGCTGCTGTGGCTGGGCCTGTTCCAGCTCCGCAAAACGCTGGCCAAGGGTGACAACAAACGCTCGTCCTGGCTGGGCACCCTGCTGCTCGTGGGCGTCGCCCTCGTGGTGGCCGTATTCATGTTCCGGCTGCCGTTCACCGGCTTCCTCGGCCTCTACCTGCGGGGCATGATCATCGCCCCGGCCCTGGGCTGGCTGCTCGCCCGCCGGATCTGCGAGTCCACCGCCGCCGACCTGCGCTCCCGCTGGGACGGACTCATCGCGGGCAACGGGATCGGTGCGAAGATCCCGGAGGCCGTGCCCGGAAACCCGGACGAGAAGGCCCGCGAGGACCTTCGCCACTCACTCGCCAAGGTCACGGCCGAGGACCGCAGCAACTCCGTCTTCTACGCCGGTCCCAAAGGCATCCTCGGCATGGGCACCCGCTGGGGCAGCTGGCAGATGGCCGAGGAGCTCGCCCCCAAGACCGAGGGCATGGAGATCCACCCGTTCCGCAGCTGGGACGTCATACGGGCGATCGACACCGAGCTGCGCAAGCTGGAGCGCGGCCCCCTGCACACCGGCGGCTTCCCCCCGGCCTCGATCCAGCACTGGATCGTCACCCCGATCGGCGAGGGCGCCGCAGAGGTCTCCCGCCCCACCGGCGCGGACGTCGACACGTTCCTCGTCAAGCCGCACGAGATCACCCGGATCTGCAACGAGCAGCAGTTCAGTGCGGGCAACCGGCACTACCTCGGCATCCAGTACCCGCTCTGGGACGGCCAGCTCGTCATCACGATGCTGATCACGGTCACGGTGCTCTACAAGACGCTGCGCGTCGACGTCACCGCACACGCGCTCGGACCGGTGCACGGCCTGTTCACCACCAAGTCCGCGGCCCCCAAGGTCGAAGTGCCGAAGTCCGTCCGGTTCTGGGAGACCGTGGAGCGCCCGCTGCCACTGGTCGACGCCCAGGAAGTGGTCCGCCTCGCCGTCCGCGCCCCGCTGACCTGGTACCCGCCGCTCCTCGACTTCTTCGGAGGCAAGCTGGTCCTGCCGGAGCCCTTCGGCATCCGCCACGTGTGGGCGGGCTCGATGTGGCGCCACCGCTTCATGGCCGATGACGCCCTGCGCACGGTGGCGCCCGTCCTGCGCTCGGTCCACGCCGCCACGTTCAGGGTCCTGGAGGAGAACGGCGTCGACACCGACCGCTTCACGAACCGCTCCTCGATCATGAGCGGCCTCATCCAGGAGCCGGCGCCGCGCAAGGCGGACGTGTACGACGCCTAGGCAGGAGAAGTCCCGGGGCCGGCCCGCGGCCCCGGGAGTTCCCGGCCGCCCTGGTGGGTGTCCGCAAGGTCCTGCCTGGCCCGCGGCGCCCTTCGGGCGCCCGGCACGACTTCGCGGACACCCCCTAGTGACGTGAGTCAGAGATTTTCTGGTAGATCGCCGGGCCCTCCGGTCGCGGCGGGCCTCCTTGCCAGCATGCAAGGTTCGCTTGGTTCGAACGTTCTATCTAGAAGAGAACTTCCGACTCAGGTCACTAGGACCTGTCCGGCCGATCATGTGACTACTCCACGCCCGGGTCGTTGATGTGGGCATGGGGCGGGGTGATCTAAGCGATGCCGAGTGGGAACGGCTGCGGCCGTTCCTGCCGGTCAGCAACAGGCGTTGCGGCAGGTGGCGGGACCACCGGCAGGTAATCGACGGGATTCTGCACCGGGTTCGGACCGGCGTGCAGTGGCGTGACCTGCCCGAACGGTTCGGCCCCTGGAAGACCGTCTACGAACGCCACCGGCTGTGGTCGGGTGACGGAACGTGGGAGCGACTGCTCCAGCAGGTCCAGTCCGCCGCCGACGCGGCAGGTGAAATCGACTGGGAGATCTCGGTCGACTCCACCATCGTGCGAGCTCATCAGCACGCGGCCGGTGCCCGCACTGATCCGCCGCCGGCCCCCGCCTCAAAGGGGGCCGAGCTGGCAGAACATCAGGGCGAAACCGCCTGGCAGAGCCTGAACGCCCGACTGGTGGAGGTGGTGCGGGAGGTGAGGGACTGGGCCGCTCGCGCGGCGGGTTCACCACCAAACTCCACCTGAGCGCGGACGGACGCTGCCGCCCGCTGTCTCTGGTCGTCACACCAGGTCAGCGGGCGGACTGCACCCAGTTCAAGCCGGTCCTGGAGAAGATCCGCGTCCCGAAATCCGGCCCGGGCAGGCACCGCAAGAAGCCCGACAGCGTCACGGCCGACAAGGCTTACAGCAACGGGCCCTGCCGCCAGTACCTGCGCAGTCGCGGCATCCGGCACACCATCCCCGAGAAGACGGACAGCCAGGCCGCCCGCCTACGCCAAGGCTCACACGGCGGACGACCGCCGGGCTTCGATGAAGGGCGCTACAAGAAGCGCAACACCATCGAACGGGCCATCAACCGCCTCAAACAGCACCGGGCAGTCGCCACCCGCTACGACTGTGAGGATGTTCGGGTGCCGCTCTGGGCGGTGGCCTGACTCGCGCTACGACTGGCTCTTATGCCTTGCGTTTGATCTGT
>NZ_JBVIGX010000054.1:0-30626 GCF_055570595.1 Streptomyces sp. NPDC031132 | reverse complement strand
CTCGCCGCGTGGATCTCCCCGCCCAGCAGCCGGGCGATCCCCCCGCTGATCGACAACCCCCCCCCCCCACCCCCCCCCCCCCCCCCCCCCCTCCCCTCCCCCCCCTCCCCCCCCCCCCCCCCCCCTCCCCCCCTCCTCCCCCCCCCCCCCCTCCCCCCTCCCCCCCCCCCCCCCCCCCCACCGGGGGTCTTCGTGTTCCGCCGCGATGCCCGGAGTGCGGCTCAATATGGTGGGTTGACCTTGACCCTGGGGCAGGGTGGACGCTGATGGCATGACCAATTCCACTTCCTCGCCCTGGACCGGCATGGTCCCTGTCGACGACACGGCCCTGGCCGTCACCGACACGCGCGGCCCCGGCCGTCCCGTCGTCTATCTGAACGGCTCCTATGCCGACTCCCGGCCCTGGCGGCCCGTGATCGCCGAACTCGACTCCGGCTGGCGGCACATCACGTACGACGAGCGGGCCCGCGGCCGTTCGAAGCGGTCGGCGGACTACTCCTTCGAGGCGTGCGTCCGCGACCTCGACGCCGTCCTCGAGGCGACCGGGGTGGAGCGGCCGCTGCTCGTCGGCTGGTCGTACGGTGCGGCGCTCGCGGCGCACTGGGCCGACCGGAATCCGGGCCGCGTCGTGGGGATCGTGCCGGTGGACGGCGGCATTCCGTACGGTCTGACCGGCGAGGAGGGCCGTGAGCGGATCCGGCGCCTGTTCCGCCGGATGCGGTGGCTGCTGCCGCTGGTGCGTCCGCTGGGCCTGGCCGCGCGGATGACCGCGGACCAGCATGCCGACATCAACATCGAGGCCAACGAGATCAACGCCGCCATCGAGCCCGTCCTCGACCGCCTGACCTGCCCGGTGCGGTACGTCCTCGCCACGGGTGCCAGCCTCGGCGGGGGCCAGGAGGAGATGGAGAAGATGCGGACCGCCCTCGATCCCGTCCTCGCCCGGAACCCGAACGTCAAGGTGAGCGCGAAGGTCGCGAGCAACCACTCCAAGATCCTGGCCAAAGACTTCCGAGCCATCGCCGCGGCCGTGCGCGAGACCGCGGCCGCGCACGACCAGAGGGCCCGCTGAGCCCATGGTGTACGGACTCACGATCGGTCAGGCGGCCGCGTTCGCCGGCGTCACGGTGAAGACCGTGCGCCACTACCACCGGCTCGGCCTGGTCGACGAACCGGAGCGCGACAGCTCCGGATATCGCCGGTACGGATCGTCCGACATGCTGCGGCTGGTCCAGGCCCGGACGCTCGCCGACGCGGGCGTGCCGCTGGCCGAGGTCGGAGATCTGCTCGACGCCGATCCCGAGCAGTTCGTCTCCGCCCTGGACGACGTCGAGCGGCGGCTCACCGATCGGATCGAGGAGCTGATCGCGCGGCGCGCGGTGCTGCACCGGCTCGCCGCCGGCGACCGGTTGCTGCTGCCCGAGCGCGCGTGCGTGGCCTTGGACCGGTTCGCGGAGCTCGGCTTCGGTGCCGAGTACGTGGCCATCCAGCAGGAGGCCCTGATTCTGGCCCGCGCCCTGGTGCCGGAGGTCTTCGACAGCTTCCTGAGCCAGCTCGAGCGCCAGCTCGGCGACCCCCAGTACGTCGAGCTGATGAAGCTCTGCCAGGAGGCCGAGTCGTGGGATCCGGACGACCCGCGGCTGGACGAGCTCGCGTCCGCCCTGGCCGCCAAGGTGCTGGCCAACCGCGAACTGCTGTCGATGCCGGCCGAGTTCCAGGCCAGGCCCGACGCCGCCACCCGCTACGGGCTCATCAACCACCACCGGGAGGACCAGGCGCCGGCGGCTGCCCGGCTGACCGAGCTGCTCGAGGCGAACCTCCGCGCGGCGGGCGTCGACATCCCGGATCAGTGAGGGCCGCGGGCCGTGCCGGAGACGACGGCCGGCCCGGTGGCTGATGCCACCGGGCCGGCCAGGTGTGCGGCTCCCTGACGGTCCGGACGGGGGCCGGTCCGCCGCGGGAGTCCGCGGTGTGTGTCCCCTTGCGGGGATCCGCTAGGAGACGCGGTCCGCGAGCTCTCGCTCGGGGACCGGGACCGAGCGGGCCACGATGCGGTTGAGCTTCTCGCCCTCCACGTCGACGTTCGGCAGGAGCGCGTCGAGCCAGCGGGGCAGCCACCAGGCGGCCTTGCCGAGCAGGGCGAACAGGGCGGGCACGATGGCCATGCGGACGACGAAGGCGTCGAAGAGAATGGCCGTCGCCAGCCCGAAGCCGATCATCTGGATCATGTCGTTCGCGTCCAGGATGAAGCCGGAGAACACGCTGATCATGATGGCCGCCGCGGCGGTGACGACGCGGCCGCTGTAGCGGAAGCCGGTGGCCACGGCCTCGTCCGGGCCTGCGCCGTGGACGTAGGCCTCGCGCATCCGGGAGACCAGGAAGACCTCGTAGTCCATGGCCAGGCCGAAGACGATGCCGATCATGAAGATCGGCATGGTGCTCATGATCGGACCGGTCTGGTCGATGCCGAAGACGTCCTTCAGCCAGCCCCACTGGAAGACCGCGACGACGGCGCCGAGGGCCGCGCTGACCGACAGGAGGAAGCCGAGGGCCGCCTTCAGCGGCACGAGCAGCGAGCGGAAGACCAGGACCAGCAGGACGAAGGCCAGGCCGACGACCAGGCCGAGGTAGGGCACGAACGCGTCGTCCAGCGTCTTCGAGAAGTCGATGAGCATCGCGGTCTGGCCGGTGATCAGCACCTCGCCGGAGGTCTGCTCCTCCAGGCCGCCCGCGAGGGCGCGGAGGTGGTGGACGAGGTCCTCGGTCTTCTTGTCGGCCGGACCGGTGTTCGGGACGACGTTGAGGATGGCGGTGTCGCCGGCCTCGTTGGCGACGGCCGGGGAGACCGAGGCCACCCCGTCCACCTTGGCGAGGGCCTGGCCGACGGTGTCGCCGGCGGCCTTGGCGTCCTTGGCGCTGACCGTGACCATCAGCGGGCCGTTGAAGCCGGCGCCGAAGGACTCGGACAGCATGTCGTACGCCTTGCGCTGGGTCATCTCCGTCGACATGGTGCCCTCGCCCGGCAGGCCGAGCTCCAGGCTGGCGGCGGGCACCGCGAGCGTACCCAGGCTCACGACGCCGACGAGCAGGACGGCGATCGGGTTGCGGAGCACGTAGCCGGCCCAGCGGGAGCCGAGGTTCGGCTTGTTCGGGTCCTTCTTCGCGGCGCGCGCGGCGGCCTTGGCGGCGCGCTTGGCGGACACGCGCTGCTTGCGGGCCGACAGCGGTCCGCTCCAGAACAGGTGGCGCTCGCGGCGGGGCAGCACCTTGAACGGGGCGAAGCCGAGCAGCGCGGGAACCAGCGTCAGCGCGATGAGGACGGCGACGGCGACCGTGCCGGAGGCGGCCAGGCCCATCTTGGTGAGCAGCGGGACGTTCACGACGGACAGGCCGGCCAGCGCGATGATGACCGTGAGGCCGGCGAAGACGACGGCCGAGCCGGCCGTGCCGACGGCGCGTCCTGCGGCCTCCTCGCGGTCGCGGCCCTCCGCCATCTCCGAGCGGTAGCGGGAGACGATGAACAGCGCGTAGTCGATGCCGACGGCGAGGCCGAGCATCATCGCCAGCGTCGAGGTGGTGGCGGAGAGCCCGAACGTGCTGCCGAGCGCGGTGATGCCGGAGATGCCGATGGAGACGCCGATGGTGGCGGTCAGGAGCGGCATGCCGGCCGCGATCATCGAGCCGAAGGTCAGCAGCAGGACTATGGCGGAGACCAGGATGCCGATGCCTTCGCCCGAACCGCCCATCTCGGCCTTGATCTTGACGGCGTCACCGCCGGCCTCGACGGTCAGTCCGCCGGCCCGCGCCTTCTCGGTGATCTCGTCGAAGGCGTCGTGGGCCTCGTCGCTCACCTCGGGGCCGGGAACCTTGTAGGTGACCACCGCGTAGGCGGTGGTGCCGTCCTTGCTGATGGTGTTGGCCTGGTAGGGGTCGGTCGCGCCGATGACCTCGGGGGCCTTGGACAGGTTCCCGAGCAGCTCGGTGACGCCGGCCTTCGGGCCCTCGTCGGAGATCTTGGCGCCCTGGGGGGCGCGGACGACGACGCGGGCGCTGGCGCCGGTGGCGCTGGCCGTGGGGAACTTCTCCTTGAGCAGGTCGAACGCCTTCTGCGACTCGGTGCCCGGCATGGAGAAGGTGTCGGCGGGGGGCGGGGGTGCGGAGGACGCCGCGACTCCGACGCCGCCGAAGATCAGCACCCACAGGACGACCAGCAGCCATCGGCGCCGGAACGCCAGGCGGCCGAGTTTGTAAAGGAAGGTGGCCACGGCGAGTGGACTCCCATCGGATCGGCAGAGCAAGAAGAGGCAGGACTCGAGGACAATAACAAACCGCTCATGCGGTTTTCTTGACGGCGATGCATTCGCGCCACCACACCGGCTTCAACCACGAACGCCGTACGCGACCGCGCATACGGTTCGATCCAGCGCGGGCTGAACCCCGTCGGAAGTTCACCGGAGGCCGCTGGTGGCCCACTTGAGCCCTGCTCGAAGCCGGCGGCCGGGCAAGCCGGCGTGCAACACGAACGCCCGCGGCCCCTTGCTCAGGGGCCGCGGGCGTTCGGTGTGACGGCGCGGTCAGAGAACGGCGCCTTCCCTCGTCCTCCTGCGCAGGGTCGGCCTGCTGGACTGGGCGAGGTCCTTCCACATGTCCGAGAGACCGGTGATGGTGCGGGCCGCGAACAGCCTGCGGATCGACACCTCCTGGTTCAGCTCCGCCCGGATCAGGCCGACCAGCCTGATCGCCCGCAGCGAGTTGCCTCCGAGGTCGAAGAAGTCCTCGTCGATGCCGACCCGGTCCAGCTCGAGCACGTCGGCGAACGCCGCGGCCAGCACCCGCTCGGTCTCGTTGCGCGGCGCCCGGTACTTGCCGGCGTCGAACTCGGGCTCCGGCAGCGCCGCCCGGTCCACCGTCCCGTTGACCGTCACCGGCAGGCGTTCCAGCACCGTGAACACCGACGGCACCATCGACTCCGGCAGCCACCCCGCGGCGAACCGGCGCAGCTCTTCGCCCGAGACGGCCTGGCCGCGGACCGGGACCACATAGGCCACCAGCCGCTGCTGCCCGGAACCGTCCGCCTTGACGACCACGACCGACTGTGCAAGGCCGCTGTGCTCGGACAGCACCTCTTCGACCTCGGCCAATTCGACTCGAACGCCACGTACATCGACCTGGGCGTCGGCCCGGGCCACGTACTCGAGCCGACCGCCGGTACCCCAGCGCACCCGGTCTCCGGTCCGGTACATGAGGGTGCCGGCCGGACCGAACGGGCAGGGTACGAACCGCTCCGCGGTCGGCCCGGGCCGCCCGGCGTATCCACGGGCCACGCCGGGCCCGGCCACGTACAGCTCTCCGGTCACGCCGACGGGGACCGGCGCGAGCCCCGGACCCAGCACGTAGAGGGCGGTGTTGTCCATCGGGCGGCCGACCGCGGACGCGAGGCGCACGGGTTCGTCCGCGGCCAGGCGCTGGCACGCGGCGAAGACGGTCGTTTCCGTCAGGCCGTGGCCGGTGACGATCGTCAGCTCGGGGCAGGCCTCGCGGACCCGGCGCAGCGCGGCCGTGGACACGCGGTCACCACCGGTCCACACCTCGCGCAGCCCGGCGAGGCAGTCGGGGCGTTCTGCCGCGATCGCGGAGAACCGGCCCGCGGGCAGCCACACCGTGGAGATCTCGTGCGCCGCTCGCACGGCGGTCAGCGCGTCGATGTCGAGCTCCCCCGCAGGAGCCACGACCACGCGGCCGCCGTTCAGCAGCGGCACCCACAGTTCGAGGGCGAGCACGTCGGCGGTGTGCGGCGCGTGCCACAGCACCGTGCCGTTGCCGGCCTCCTTGCAGTGGCGGTCCTTGACGAACCGCTCCATGTTCCGGTGCGTCACGGCGACTCCCGTGGCCGCACCGGTCGTTGCGGAGCCGTGCATCACGGCCAGCAGGCTGTCCTGGTGCGAGGCGACCGCAGTCTCCGGCGCGCCGTTGGCGGCGTCGTCGGCGGTGTCCGCGCGGATGTCGTCGAACACGATCGCCGGCACGTCCAGGCCGGAGGACAGTGCGCCGGCCGTCGCCGCATCGGCGAGCAGTGCGGCCGCCGAGGCGTCGCCGATCTGCGTCTTGATCTGCTCCGCCGGGAGCGTCGGGTCGATCGGCAGGTAGGCCCCGCCCGCCTTCACCACGCCCAGCAGGGCGACGGCGAGGTCCACCGACCGGGGCATCGCCACAGCGACGACCGTCTCGGGTCCGACGTGCTGCCGTCGCAGCGCCTCGGCGAGACGGCTCGAGCGCTCGTCCAGCTCCCGGTACGAGACCTCCGAGTCGCCGGACACCATGGCGATGGCGTAGGGGTCCCGCTCCACCTGCCGGGCGAACAGCTCGGGAACCGTCAGGCCCGGCAGCGGCGCGTCCGTGTCGTTCGGTGCCGTCAGGACGCCGTCGCGCTCGACACCGCCGACCACGTCCAGCGCACCGATCGGCTGCGTACCGGCGGCCACCACGGCGCGGATGTGCGCGATCAGCTCCTCGCCGAGGAAGCGCAGCTCCGCGCGGTGGTACAGGCTCGCAGGGGCGTCGAGCCGGATGTAGAGGTCGCTGTCGGCGCTCCCGTCGGTGTAGACGCCGATCGACAGCTCCTCGAAGGTGCCGGTCGTGGCGCCGGAGTAGCGCGCCGGGCTGTCGGCGAAGTGGAGCTGCTCCACGAACTCGACGACGTTCATGACGGCGCCGAAACTGCCGCGGCCGCTCAGGACGGTTCCGCTCGCGCGCTGGATGTCCGAGTAGTGGCAGGCGGTGTGGCCGAAGAGCTCGTACGTCTCGTCGACCATGGCGTCGGCGATCTCGGCGAAGCTCGCGCCGAGCGGGACCGACACCCGCACCGGCACCACGTTCACGGCCAGGCCGGGCGTCCTGCTCGCCACGCCGACGCGGTTGCCCACGGCCAGGGAGAGGAGGAACTCCGGACGGTCGCAGCGGTGCCGGAAGAACACCGCCGCGGCCGCGGTCAGCATCTGCGACATCCACACGCCCATGGTCGTCGCGGTCTCGGTCCACACGTCGGCCTCGGCGCGCGGGACGGTCAGCGTCCGGCTCACCATGCCGATGGTCTCGGCCACCTCCGACCAGCGGTCGGCGCTGCTCATCGGCTCGGAGAGCGCGGCCCGCATCGAGTCGGACAGGGCGACGCGCGGGACCTGCGCGGGCGCCGGCGCATCCTTCAGGTAGTCGCGCCAGAAGTCCATGTCCTCGGTGAACTTCGGGGACGCGAGGTAGTCCGTGGCCTCCGCCGCGAAGGACTCGGCGTCCCACGGGTGCGGCATCTCCGGTACGTCCTCGCCCCGCACCAGCGCCGTGTAGACCTCGGCGAGGCGCTTCGAGAGCAGGCCGCCCGCGCCGAAGCCGTCCGAGATGAGGTGGTGGTAGGCGATCACCAGGAGGGAGCGGGCCCCGGCGAGCTTGACCACGCCCAGTCGGAACAGCAGGTCCTTCGACAGGTCGAACGGCTGCCGCACCATGTCGGCCAGCGCTTCGCGCGCCGCCTGCTCGGGATCGGCCTCGGCACTGAGGTCCAGGAAGAAGGGCCGCCAGTCCCCCAGTTCCCGGGGTACGAGGCGCAGCCCGCTGCCGTCGTCGACGAAGTTGACGCGCAGCACCTCCGCCTCGCCCATGACGTGGAGGAATGCGGATTCGATGACGGCCGTGTCCAGCTCACCGTCCACATCCCACATGGTCAGCGCATGGTTCGGCGTGTCGGGAGCCATTTCCTGCGCCCGCCACATGCCTTTATGCGCAGACGACGCACCGAACGAACGCACACAGATCAACCCCTCAGCAAACAGGCCCGGGAATCGGAGAACTTCACAGATCACCCCACCTTCAGGGAAGTGGGTCGGCCGTTCAAGACAACTCGGTGCCGGGCGGGACAAGCCGCTGCGGAGCTTGCGGTGTCCCGCCGGCGGGACAATTCCTACGCGGCCATCGAGGACGTGACGTGCTCGGCGATCCGCCTCGGCGACGGGAACTTCAGGACCAGGTTCGCCCTCAGCTTGAGTCCGGTCGATGCGGTCAGGCGCTTGCTCAGCTCCACGGAGAGCAGCGAGTCGAATCCGATCTCCTTGAACTCCTGGTCGGGGTCGACGGACGCACTGGAGGGGTGTCCGAGCACGACGGCGACCTTCTCGAGGACGTGCTCCAGCACGAGTGCCTTCGCGTCGTCGCCGGAGAGGGCGGAGACCCGTTCCGGCAGGGGGACGAGGTGGTCGTCACCCGCCGGCGGCTCGGTCGAGGGCACCTCGGCCGCCACCGCCGCCTGCGAGGAGTTCAGCCAGTACCGCTGCCGCTGGAACGCGTACGTCGGCAGGTCCACCCGCTCGCGGGTCCCGAAGAGGGCGTCCCAGTCCACCGAGCCGCCCCGGACGTGGAGCTGGGCCAGCGAGCCGACCACGGCCTCCACCTCGTCCCGGTCCCGCCGCGAGGAGGACAGGACCAGCGCGTCGTCCACGTCTTCGAGGATCTCCTGCACGGGGACGGTGAGCACGGGGTGCGGGCTCATTTCGACGAACACCCGGAAGCCGTCCTCGGCCAGCCGCTGCACGGAGGTTTCGAAGAGGACCTTCTCGCGGAGGTTGTCGTACCAGTAGTCGCCGTTGAGCCCTGCCGTGTCGATGACCTTGCCGTGCAGGGTCGAGTAGAAGGGCAGCGCCGACGTCTTCGGGCTGACGTCGGTCAGCGGGCCGAGCACCTGCTCGCGGACCCGGGTCACGTGGTGGGAGTGCGAGGCGTAGTCGACCGAGATCCGCCGGGCCTGGGCGCCGTCGGCCTTCATCTTCTCGACGAACTCGTCGAGGGCGTCCGGCTCCCCGGACACCACCACCGAGCGGGGCCCGTTGACGACGGCGATGCTCAGCTGGTCGCCCCACGGAGCGAGACGTTCCGCTACGACGTCCGCGGACTCCGCGACCGATGCCATCCCGCCGTGACCGATCAGGTCCAGCAGTGCCAGGCTGCGCAGCGCCACGACCTTGGTGGCGTCCCTCAGCGACAACGCGCCGCAGACGTAGGCGGCGGCGATCTCGCCCTGGCTGTGTCCGACCACCGCGGCCGGTTCCACGCCCCAGGAGCGCCACAGGCTCGCCATGGACACCATCACCGAGAACAGGGCCGGCTGGACCACGTCCACCCGGTCCAGGGACGGCGCCCCCTCCGCGCCGCGCACCACGTCGAGCAGGGACCAGTCGACCCACTCGGACAGGGCGGCCGCGCACGCGTCGAGGCTCTGCGCGAAGACCGGGAAGGTGTCGTACAGCTGCCGGCCCATGCCGACCCACTGCGAGCCCTGCCCGGGGAACACGAAGGCGACACCGCCGAGTTTCCCGGCCGAGCCGCGCACCACCGCGGGGGACTCCGCGCCGTCGCCCAGCGCCGCCAGAGCGCCCAGGAGCTCGTCGCGGCCGCGGCCCAGCACGACCGCGCGGTGCTCGAACCGCGACCGGCTCGACAGCAGCGAGGCGCCGATGCCGGCGACGTCCGCCTGCGGGTCGGCGGCGAGGAAGTCGCGCAGCTTGCCCGCCTGGCCCTGCACGGCAGCCGCGCTCTTGGCAGAGACCACCCACGGCACGAGCCCGCCGACGACGTCCGGGCCCGGAACGCGCGCTTCCGCCTGCTCCTGCTCCTGCTCCTGCTGCGGGGCCTCTTCCAGGATCACGTGCGCGTTGGTGCCGCTGACGCCGAACGAGGAGACGCCGGCCCGGCGCGGACCGTCCGCCCGCGTCCACTCACGGCCCTCCGCCAGCAGTTCGACCCCGCCGCAGGACCAGTCGACGTGCCGCGAGGGCGCGTCCACGTGCAGGGTCTTCGGCAGGTACCCGTGGCGCATGGCCATGACGGCCTTGATGACCCCGCCGACCCCGGCGGCGGCCTGGGCGTGGCCCATGTTCGACTTCAGGGATCCCAGGAAGAGCGGCCTGCCCTCGGCCCGATCCTTCCCGTAGGTCGCCAGCAGGGCCTCCGCCTCGATGGGATCGCCCAGCTTGGTGCCGGTGCCGTGGGCTTCGACCAGGTCCACCTCGGAGGCCTTGACCCCCGCGTTCGCCAGGGCCCGCCGGATCACCTTCTCCTGGGCGCGGCCGTTGGGAGCGGTCAGCCCGTTGCTGGCCCCGTCCTGGTTCACCGCGGAACCGCGGACGACGGCGAGCACCGGGTGCCCGTTGCGCCGGGCGTCGGACAGCCGCTCCAGGAGGAGTACGCCCACGCCCTCGGCCCAGCCGGTCCCGTCGGCGCCGTCCGCGAAGGCCTTGCAGCGGCCGTCGGCCGACAGGGCGCCCTGCCGGGCGAACTCCACGAAGGCCGCGGGCGTCGACATCACCAGCGCCCCGCCGGCCAGCGCGAGGGAGCACTCCCCCGCACGCAGCGACTGCACCGCCATGTGCAGGGCCACCAGCGACGAGGAGCACGCCGTGTCCAGGGACACCGCCGGGCCGGTCAGCCCCAGCTCGTACGCCACCCGGCCGGACGCGACGCTCAGCGAGCTGCCGTACAGCAGGTAGCCCTCGAGCTCGCTCTGGCCCGACTCGAGGAAACGCCAGCCGTACTCGGTCGAGCTGACGCCGGAGAAGACGCCGACCTCCGACCCGCGTACGTCGGCGGGGACGATGCCGGCCCGTTCGAAGGCCTCCCACGAGGTCTCCAGCAGCATGCGCTGCTGCGGGTCGGTCGCCAGCGCCTCGCGCGGGCTGATGCCGAAGAAGTCCGCGTCGAAGCCGGCGACGTCCGCCAGGAACCCTCCCTGGCGCACGTACGCGCTGCCGACGGCGTCGGGGTCCGGGTCGTACACGTCCCGCCACCCGCGGTCCGTCGGGAACGCGTCCACGACGTCCCGGCCGCTGCGGATCACCTCCCACAGCTCCTCGGGCGACGAGACGCCTCCCGGGTAGCGGCAGGCCATGGAGACCACGGCGATCGGCTCGCCACGGCCGGCCTTCAGGGCGTCGTTCTCCTGGCGCAGGCGGTCGCGCTCCTCCAGCAGCGTACGGAGCGCCCGCTGGACCCGGTCCCCGCCCTCCGCCGTCTGATCCGCGGAGTTGGTCATGTCACTTACCTCTTCTCATCCAGAGCCAGGTCGAGCAGCGCGTCCAGGTCCATGTCCGACAGTTCGTCCGCACCGGTGTCCGCGTCCGCCGCGGTGGCGTCGCCGTTCGCCGGAGCCGGGTCGGCGCACGCCAGGACCAGCTCCAGGAGGCCTGCGCTGCGCAGGCTGTCGATCGGGACGTTCCGCAGCACCTCGCGGATCACAGCGTCCTCGTCCCGGCTCGCGTCCGCCTCGGGACGCAGCAGGCCCAGCAGGTGCAGGCCCAGCTCGCGCGGTGTGGGGTAGCTGAAGACGAGGGTGGACGCCAGGCGCAGTCCGGTCGCGGCGGCCAGGCGGTTGCACAGTTCGACCGCGGTCAGCGAGTCGAATCCGAGCTGGGTGAACGCCTGGTCGGCGTCGACGGCCGCGCCGGACGGGTGTCCGAGCACGACGGCGACCTGGTCGCGGATCCAGTCCAGGGCCGCTGCCTCCGCCTCGTCCGCCGGCAGGGTGACCAGCTTGGCGGCCAGGTCCACGGAGCCGCCGTCCTTGGGCGTGCCCGCCCTGTTACGGCGGGGACGGCCGCCCTCGACGAGGCCGCGCAGCAGCAGCGGAAGCTCGTCGGCGGCCTTGCTCCGCAGCCCGGCGACGTCCACCCGGGCCGGGACGAGGACCGGCTTGCCGCTCGCGCACGCCGAGTCGAACAGGGCCAGTGCCTCGGGCGTCGGCATCGGGGCGATCCCCATTCGCCGGAGGCGGGAGAGATCGGCCTGGTCCAGGTCCCCGGTCATGCCGCTGCTCTGCTCCCACCAGCCCCAGCACAGCGAGGTGCCGACCAGGCCGGACGCGCTGCGCTGCGCGGCCAGACCGTCCAGGAAGCCGTTCGCCGCGGCGTAGTTCGCCTGTCCTCCGGTGCCGAGCGTGCCGGCGAGGGCGGAGAACTGGACGAACGCCGAGAGGCCGTGCTCCCGGGTCAGCTCGTGCAGGTTGACCGCACCGCCGACCTTGGCGCGCAGCACGTGGTCGATGCTCTCCGCGGTCAGCGACTCGACGGTGCCGTCCGCGAGGACGCCCGCGGCGTGCACGACGGCCGTGAGCGGGTACCGCGGGGGCATGTCCGCGAGCAGGTCCGCCACGGCGGCCCGGTCCGCGATGTCGCAGGCCACGACCCGGACGGCGGCGCCCGCCGCCTCGAGGTCGCAGACCAGCTCGGGAACCCCGTCGGCCGCCGTTCCCCGACGGCTCGCCAGCACCAGGCTCCGTACGCCGTGTTCGGCGACGAGGTGCCGCGCCACCAGCGAGCCGACGCCGCCGGTGCCGCCGGTGACGAGCACGGTGCCGCCGCCGAAGCCGCCGCTCAGGTCGAAGACCAGCTTGCCGACGTGACGGCCCTGGCTCATCTCGCGGAACGTCTTGCGGGCGTCGCGGATGCTGCGGACGGAGAGGGGGCTGAGCTGCACCCGTTCGTCGGCGAACAGCTCCATGACGTCGCGGAACATCTCGTGGATGGTGTCCGGGCCCGCCGTGCCGTAGAGGTCGAAGGCCTGGTAGTCGACGCCGGGGTGGTCGGCCGCGACCTGCCGGGGCTCGCGGATGTCCGTCTTGCCCATCTCGATGAAGTTGCCGCCGCCCGGCAGCAGCTTCAGCGAGGCGTCGACGAAGGTGTGCGCGAGGGAGTTGAGTACGACGTCGACACCGCGGCCGTCCGTGGCGTCGAGGAACTTCTCCACGAACCCCAGGTCGCGCGAGGACGCCAGGTGGGCGTCGTCGAGGCCCATGCCGCGCAGCGCGGGCCACTTGGCCGGGCTGGCCGTGGCGTAGACCTCGGCGCCCACGTGCCGGGCGAGCTGGACGGCGGCCGTTCCGACGCCGCCGGCCGCGGCGTGGATGAGGATGCGCTGCCCCTTCTGCAGCTTCATCACGTGGAAGAGCGCGTAGTACGCGGTGAGGAAGGTGCTCGGCATGGAGGCCGCCTCGGCGTGGCTCCAGCCGTCGGGGACGGGGGCCAGCAGGCGGTGGTCGGCCACGGCCACGCGGCCGAAGGAGCCGTTGAAGATGCCGGTCACCCGGTCGCCCGGGGCGAGGCCGGTCACGGCGTCCGCGACCTCCAGCACGACGCCCGCGCCCTCGCTGCCGAGCCCGGAGTCGAAGTCCGTCCGGTCGATGAGGCCCAGGGCGATCGTGACGTCGCGGAAGTTGAGGCCGGCGGCCTGGACGGCGATGCGGACCTGCCCGGCCTCCAGGGGCGCCGCCACCTCGGGGCACGCGACCCACGTCAGGTTCTCCAGCGTGCCCGCCTTCGTGATGCCCAGCCGGTACGCGCCGTCCGAAGGGGCGTCGAGCTGCTGGTCGGCGGGCGCGGCCTGCACCATCCGCGGCACGAGGGACGTACCGCCGCGCAGCGCCAGCTGGTCCTCACCGAGGGCGAGGGCGTCCGCGAAGGCCGCCCACGAGGTCTCCTCGTCGTCGATGTCGACGAGCCGGAACCGGCCGGGGTGCTCGGTCTGGGCGGAGCGGACCAGGCCCCACACGGACGCGCCGGGGAGGCTTTCGACGTCGTCCCCCGCGCCGGCGGCCTGCGCCAGGCGGGTGAGCACGACCAGCGTGGACGCGGCGAGCCGGTCCTCGGCGAGGAACTTCTGGACGGTCTCCAGCACGTGCTTGCCGGCGTCGGCGACCGTGGTGAGCAGGTCGTCGCCGGGGGCGACGGCGTCGTCGAGGCACAGGACGAGGTGGCGGGGGGCGTCGGCGGCGAGGACCTCGCCGAGGGACGCGTACAGCGAGACGCTGCCGTCGCCCGCGGCGACGAGCCGGGCGGCCCCGCCGGTCTCCGCGCCGATGACGCCCCACTGCGCGCGGGCGGTGTCCGGCGCGGCCTCGGGGGCCGGGCGCCAGTCCAGTGCGTACAGGGACTGCTCGCGGCCGCCGCGCGCCGAGCGGACCTGCTCGGCGCTCGCCGGGCGGAACGTCAGCGCGTCGACGTGGGCGATCTCGCGGCCGTGCTCGTCGGCGATCACGAGGGAGACGACGCCTTCGGCGGCCGGGGTGAGCTTGACGCGCACGGTCGGACCGCAGTCCCCGGCGAGGTGCACGCCGGACCAGGCGAAGGGCATCCAGCCCTGGTCGCCCGTCACGGTGATGACGCCGCCGGCGACGACGGCGTGCAGCACGGTGTCGATCAGCGCCGGGTGCAGGGCGAACCCGCCGTCGGCGCCTTCCGGCAGGGTGGCGAGGGCGAACAGGTCGTCGCCCTTGCGCCAGACCTCGCGCAGGCCTCGGAACAGCGGGCCGTAGTCGAAGCCGCCGTCCGCGAGGGAGTCGTAGAGGCCGTCGAAGCCGATCTGCTCGGCACCGGCCGGCGGCCACGCGGCGAGCGCGCGGGCGTCGTCGGCCCGGTCGGCGTCCTGCGCTGCGCCGGGCGCCAGGGTGCCCATGGCGTGCCGGGTCCAGCCGCCGGCTGCGGCGGCGTCCTCGGCGGGACGCGAGTACACGTCCAGGGAGCGGCGGCCGCTCTCGTCCGCGGCGCCGACGACGACGCGCACCTGCACGTCGCCCGTGTCGGGGAGGATCAGCGGGACTTCGAGGGACAGTTCCTCGAGCGAGGCGCAGCCGACGTGCTCGCCCACCGACAGCGCCAGGTCCAGGTAGGCGGTCGCCGGGACGACGACCGAGTCGAACACGGCGTGGTCGGCGATCCACTCGTGGGTCCGCAGGGACCACAGGTCGGTGAAGACCACCTCGTCGGTGCCGGGGTGCTCCACCACGGCGCCCAGCAGCGGGTGCCCCGCGGCGGACAGGCCGGCGGAGGTCACGTCCGCGGACGCGAGGCCCGACAGGAAGTCCATCCAGTAGCGCTGGTGCTGGAACGCGTACGTCGGGAGGTCGACGCGCTGCTGCGTGCCGAACAGGGCGGCCCAGTCCACGGCGGCGCCCAGGACGTGCAGGTCGGCGAGCGCGCCGACCAGGCCCTGCGCCACCCCGCGGTCGCGGCGCGCCGAGGCCACGACGGCGGCGTCGTGCACGCCTTCCGCGGCGAACGCGTCCTTGGTGAGGCCGGCGAGCGTGGAGCCCGGGCCGACCTCGACGAAGACGTTCGCGCCGGCCGCGCGGGCGCGCTCCACGGCGTCGTGGAAGCGCACGGGCTCGCGGACGTGGTCGACCCAGTGGGTGACGGACGTCAGCTCCTGGAGGGTGGCCTCGCGGCCCAGCAGCGTCGAGACGATCGGGACCGACAGCTCGCCGCCCATGGGCAGCGCGCGCAGCGCGCGTTCGAACTCCTCCAGGACCGGACCCATCAGCGGGGAGTGGAAGGCGTGGTCGACGGGGAGCAGCTTCGCCGACCGGCCGTCGGCGACGAGCCGGTCGCGCAGGTCGTGGACCTCGTCGCGCAGGCCCGAGACCACCACCGACTCCGGGCCGTTGACGGCGGCGATGCCGGTACGGGTGTACGGGCCCAGCAGCGCGGCGACTTCGGCTTCGCAGGCGCGGACCGCCAGCATGGCGCCGGGCTCGGTGACGGCCTGCATGGTGCGGCCGCGGGCGGCCACGATGCGGGTCGCGGTGTCCAGGTCGAAGGCTCCGGACACGTGGGCGGCGGCGATCTCGCCGACGGAGTGGCCGATCAGGTGGGTCGGCTGCGGGCCGTACCGGCGAAGGAGCCGGTAGAGGGCGACCTGCAGGGCGAACAGCGCGGGCTGCATGACGTCCGTGCGCTCGCGGCCCTCGGGCTCGTCGGCGAGGAGCAGGGGCTTCAGCTCGAAGGGGAGGTGTGCGTCGAAGCGCGCGCAGACCTCGTCGAGGGCCTCGGCGAAGACGGGGAAGGTGTCGTACAGCTCGCGGGCCACGCCGGTCCACTTCGAGCCCTGGCCCGGGAACATGAAGACGGAGCCGCCCGGCTCGCCGGCCGCGCCGCGCACCACGGCGGGGGACTCGGCGCCCTCGGCCAGCTTCGCGAGGGCGTCCAGGAGGTCGTCGCGGCCGCTGCCCAGCACCACGGCGCGGTGCTCGAACTGCGCCCGGCCGGAGACCAGCGAGGCGCCGACGGCGGCGAGGTCCGCCGCCGGGTCGGCGGCGACGAACGCGCGCAGCTTCTCGGCCTGCGCCCGCAGCGCCTGCTCGGACCGCGCCGACAGGGCCCACGGCACGAGGCCCGCGGCGCCGGCCGGCACGCGGTCGGCCTCGTCGGGGGCCGGCTGCGGCTCGGGGGCCTCCTCGAGGATGAGGTGGGCGTTGGTGCCGCTGGCGCCGAAGCTGGACACGCCGGCCCGGCGCGGCCGGCCCGGGGCGGTGGTCCACTCGCGGGCCTCGGTCAGCAGCTCGACGGCGCCGGCCGTCCAGTCGACGTGCGTCGAGGGCTGGTCCACGTGCAGGGTCTTGGGCATGACGCCGCGCTGCATCGCCATGATCATCTTGATGATGCCGCCGACGCCGCCCGCCGCCTGGGTGTGGCCGATGTTCGACTTCAGGGAGCCCAGCCACAGCGGGTTGCCCGGCTCGCGCTCCTGCCCGTAGGTGGCCAGCAGCGCCTGCGCCTCGATGGGGTCGCCGAGCGTGGTGCCGGTGCCGTGCGCCTCGACCACGTCGACGTCGCCCGCCTGCACCCGGGCGTTGGCCAGTGCGGCGCGGATGACGCGCTGCTGCGCCGGGCCGCTCGGTGCGGTCAGGCCGTTGGAGGCGCCGTCCTGGTTGACGGCGGAGCCGCGGATGACCGCCCAGATCTTGCGGCCGTTACGCTGCGCGTCGGAGAGCCGCTCCAGGACGAGCATGCCGACGCCCTCGGAGAAGCCGGTGCCGTCCGCCGCGTCGGCGAACGCCTTGCACCGGCCGTCGGCCGCCAGGCCGCCCTGGCGCGCGAACTCGCGGAGCACCTGCGGCATCGCCATGACGGTGACACCGCCGGCCAGCGCCAGGCCGCACTCGCCCTGGCGCAGCGACTGCACCGCCTGGTGCACCGTCACCAGCGAGGAGGAGCACGCGGTGTCGGTCGACACCGCCGGGCCCTCCAGGCCCAGCGCGTACGACACGCGGCCGGACGCGACGCTCAGCAGGGAGCCGATCTGCGCGTAGCCCGAGATGTTCTCGGGGGTGAAGTAGTGGTTGCCGTACCCGAAGTAGGCGATGCCGGCGAAGACTCCGGTGCTGGTGCCGCGCAGGGAGTGCGGGTCGATTCCGGCCCGCTCCAGGGACTCCCACGAGGTCTCCAGCAGGAGCCGCTGCTGGGGGTCGGAGGCCAGCGCCTCGCGCGGGTTGATCTCGAAGAAGTCGGCGTCGAAGTCGCCCGCGTCGTGGAGGAAGCCGCCTTCCCGCGTGTAGCAGGTGCCCGGCCGCTCGCGCTGCGGGTCGTAGAGGTCCTCCAGGTCCCAGTAGCGGTCCTCGGGGAACTCCGACACGACGTCGGCGCCCGCCTGCACCAGGTCCCACAGTGCTTCGGGGGACGCCGCCCCACCCGGGAAGCGGCAGGCCACACCCACCACGGCGATGGGCTCGGCGGCGGCTTCGGTCAGCTCCTTCAGGCGCTTGCGCGTTTCGATCAGCTCGATCGACGTCCGCTTGAGGTACTCGAGAACTTCGGCGTTGTTGTCGTTTGTCATCGTTCTCCCCTAGCCGAGCTCTTTGTCCAGTAGCGCGAGAAGGTCTCCCGCCGAGGCCGAACTGATCTGATCGACGATGCCGACCGGTGCTCCGGCGCTCACCAGCGAACGGACTCGGCCCTGCAGCTCGCCGAGCAGAGTGGAAATCGTGTTCTTGTCCTCGTCCGCGAGCTCGAGGAACGCCTCCTCCAGCCGGACGCCCAGTCCGTTGATCTCGCCGGCCAGGCGATCGGCCGGAGACTGCGGGGCGGCAGCGGAGTCGGGGGTGATGCGCGCGTTCAGGAACTGCGCGAGGGCGGTGGGGTTCGGGTGGTCGAACACCAGCGTGGAGGGCAGCTTCAGGCCGGTCACGGCCGACAGCTTGTTGCGCAGCTCCAGCGCGGTGAGCGAGTCGATCCCCAGTTTCCTGAACGTCGCGGCGGGAGTGATCCGCCGGACGTCCGGGTGGCCGAGGACGATCGCGGTCTGCGCCCGGACGGCATCGAGCAGCACCGCCTCCGCGTCGGCCGGCGCCAGCGAGGCCAGCTGCTGCGCGAGTGCGCTGCCGGTGGACTCCTGGTTCCCCGGCCCGCCGGAGCCGACAGGCGTCCCGGCCAGCGCACGCAGGAGCGGTGAAGCCGCGCCCGGCGCCGCGAGGTTCAGCCGCGCCGGCACCAGGACCGGCTCGGCCAGCGAGACCGCCGCGTCGAAGAGCGCGAGGCCCTCCTGCGAGGCCATCGGCAGCACGCCTTGGCGCTGGAGGCGTACGACGTCCGTGTCGCCGATGTCGGCGACCATCTCGCTGCGTTCGGCCCAGAAGCCCCAGCACAGCGAGGTGGCCGGCAGGCCCTCGGCCCGGCGGGTCTCCGCGAGGCCGTTGAGGAAGGCGTTGGCCGCCGCGTAGTTGGCCTGTCCTGCCGTCCCGAGCACGCTCGCGATCGAGGAGAACAGCACGAAGGCGGACAGGTCCAGATGGCGGGTCAGCTCGTGCAGGTGCCAGGCACCGC
The DNA here is from genome assembly GCF_055570595.1 of Streptomyces sp. NPDC031132. Taxonomy (NCBI): domain Bacteria; kingdom Bacillati; phylum Actinomycetota; class Actinomycetes; order Kitasatosporales; family Streptomycetaceae; genus Streptomyces; species Streptomyces sp. NPDC031132. The sequence continues at coordinate 12,000 of NZ_JBVIGX010000054.1, read as the reverse complement.
GCACCTTGGGCGCCAGGACCGTGTTCACGCGGTCCTCGGTCAGCGCCTCGACGACTCCGTCGGCCAGCACGCCCGCGCAGTGGATCACCGCGGTCAGCGGGTGCTCGGACGGCACCGCGGCGAGGAGCTCGGCGACGGCGTCACGGCTCGCGACGTCGCAGGCCACGATCTCGACCTGGGCTCCCGCCCCGGTCAGCTCCTCCTGCAGCCCTGCCGCCGCCGGGGCCGCCAGGCCCCGCCTGCTGGTCAGCACCAGCCGGCGCACGCCGTGACGCTGGACGAGGTGCCGGGCCAGCATCGCGCCCAGGCCGCTGGTGCCACCGGTGATCAGCACCGTTCCGGACCCGAGGGCGGGTACGTCCGCCGCTCCGCCGAGGGGTCCGTGACCGGCGGAAGCACCGTGGGCGCGGGCCAGTTCCGGCGTGGTCACCTCGCCGGCCCGGATCTTGAGCTGGAGTTCTCCGGTTTCGGCGGCTGCCGGGACGCAGGCCCACGAGGCGGGCCGGCCGTCGGTGTCCACGAGGGTGAACCGGCCCGGGTTCTCGGTCTGCGCGGTACGGACGAACCCCCAGACCGCGGTCGCCGCGGGGTCGGGGCGGAGCACCTGCTCGTCGTGGATCGCGTCCTGCGTCACGACGACCAGGCGGGAGTCGGCGAACCGGTCGTCGGCGAGCCAGTCCTGCGTCCACCGCAGCACACGGTGGAGGTTCCGCTCGACGGCGGCGGGTGTGTCCTCGCCGTCCGCGCCCGTCCGGTCGACGGCGGCGATGACGATCGGGGGTGTCCCGCCGCCGGAGGCGGCGAGTTCCCCGAGGTCGGCGAAGACCTCTGCGCCCTCTCCCAGGGGCGCGCCGGGTGCGCCCAGTACCGCGTACCGGTACGCGGCGTGGCCGGAGGGCACCGCGAGGGGGGCCCAGTCCACCCGGAACAGCGCGTCCTGGTGGTCGAAGCTCAGCGCGGTCAGCTTCTGGACGTCCGCGGGCCGCAGGGTCAGCGATGCGATGCCGCCGACGGGGGCTCCGTTCCGGTCCGCCAGGGTCACGGACAGTGCGTTCTCCCCCGCGGGCGCCATACGGACGCGCAGCACGGCCGGTGCGGCGCCGTTCACGCGGATGCCCGTGCAGCGCAGCGGCAGCCAGCCCTCGGGCCGGGAGTTGTCGACGAACTGCCCCAGGCCGACGGGGAGCAGCGCGGCGTGGAGCAGCGCCGGGTGGATCCGGTACCGGCTCCGGTCCGCGCCTTCGGCGGCGGGCAGCTCCACCTCGGCGAAGAGGGCGTCGCCCTGGCGCCAGACCTTCTGCAGGCCGCGGAAGAGGGGCCCGTAGCCGAACCCGAGGGCCGACAGCCGGGCGTACTCGTCCTCGAAGGGCACGGCGATCGCGCCCGCGGGAGGCCACGCAAGGAGGCTTTCCTCCGCGGGGGTGCGTCCGCTGCCGGACCCGACGACGCCGACGGCGTTGCGCGTCCACTCGGTCTCGCCCTCGCCGCGGGAGTACACGCTGATCACGCTCTTGCCGTCGACCACGACGCGGATCTCGCGCTCGGCCGTCCGGGAGAGCACCAGCGGCGTTTCCAGGGTGAGTTCGTCGACGACGTCGGCCCCCGCCTTGTGCGCGGCCCAGACCGCCATCTCCAGCAGTGCGGTGGCCGGCACCAGGACGGCGCCGTGGACCACGTGGTCGGCGAGCCAGGGGTGGCGCTCCAGGGAGAGGCGCCCGCTGCCGACCACGCCGCCGTTCTCTGCGTCGGCGGGCAGGTCGATCACGGCGTCGAGCAGCGGGTGGTCCGACGTGCTCCCGGCGTTGGTGGTCTCGTCGGGTGCGTTCAGCCAGTAGCGCTGCCGCTGGAAGGCGTACGTGGGCAGCTCGACCCACGGGCCGTCCCAGCCCCGGAACGCCTTCTCCCACGGCACCTCGGCGCCGGCCACGAAGGCTTCGGCCGCCGACCGGTAGAAGCGTGCGAGGCCGCCCTCGCCGCGGCGCAGGGTGCCCACGACGGCGGCCTCGACGCCCGCGCCGTCCAGGGTCTGTTCGACACCGATCGTCAGTACGGGGTGGGCGGACGCCTCGACGAAGAAGCGGAAGCCCTGTTCGGCCAGGGCCCGGGTCGCCTCCTCGAAGCGGACCGTCTGCCGCAGGTTGGTGTACCAGTACTCGGCGTCCATGCAGGTCGTGTCCAGCCAGTCGGCCGTGACCGTCGAGAAGAACGGCACCTCGGCGGTACGCGGCCGGAGCCCCGCCAGCACCCGGCGCAGTTCGCCGTCGATGGCCTCCACGTGCCGGGAGTGCGAGGCGTAGTCCACCGGGACCCGGCGGGCCCGCACCTCGTCCGCCTCGCAGGCGGCCAGCAGTGCATCGAGCTCGGCCACGTCGCCCGACACCACCACGGACGAGGGCCCGTTGACGGCCGCGACGGACAGCCCGTCCGTCAGACGTGCGCGCACGTCCTGGACCGGGAGCGCGACCGACACCATGCCGCCGCGCCCGGACAGGGCCAGGATCGCCTTCGAGCGGAGCGCCACCACCTTCGCGGCGTCCTCGATCGACAGGGCGCCGGCGACGCACGCGGCGGCGATCTCGCCCTGGGAGTGGCCCACGACGGCCGCGGGCTGCACTCCGTACGAGCGCCACACCTCGGCCAGCGACACCATCACGGCCCACAGCACGGGCTGGACGACGTCCACGCGCTCCAGCGCGTCGGCGTCGCCGAGCACCTCGTGCAGGGACCAGTCGACGTGCGGCGACAGCGCGTCCGCGCACTCCTGCATGCGGGCCGCGAACGCCGGGGAGGACTCCCACAGCTCGCGTCCCATGTCGACCCACTGCGACCCCTGGCCGGGGAAGACGAAGACCGTCTTGCCCACCGGCTTCGCGACTCCGGAGACCACGCCGGGGGCGCCGCTCTCGTCACCCGCGGCGGCGGCGGTCAGGGCGGCGAGCAGTTCGTCGCGGTCGGAGCCGATGACCACCTGGCGGTACTCGAACAGCGATCGCGTCGTCACCAGCGAACGTCCCACGCCCGCGAGCGGCAGGTCGGCGTCCGCCGCCACGCTGTCGCGCAGCCGCAGCGCCTGCTCGCGCAGCGCCTCCGCGGAGCGCGCCGACAGCACCCACGGCACCGCGGCGGGGGCCGGAGCGGCCGTGGCCTGCTCCTCGGGAGCCTGCTCGACGGCCTCGGGTGCCTGCTCGAGGATCAGGTGCGCGTTGGTGCCGCTGATGCCGAAGGCGGAGACGCCGGCCCGCCGGGGGCGTCCCGGTGCGCTGGTCCACTCCCGGGCCTCGGTCAGCAGCTCGACCGCACCGGACGTCCAGTCCACGTGCGTCGACGGACGGTCCACGTGGAGCGTCTTGGGCAGCACGCCGTGGCGCAGCGCCATGGTCATCTTGATGACGGCGCCGACGCCCGCGGCGGCCTGCGTGTGGCCGATGTTGGACTTCAGCGAGCCCAGCCACAGCGGTCTGTCCTGCTCCCGGTCCTGCCCGTAGGTGGCGAGCAGCGCTTCCGCCTCCATGGGGTCGCCCAGCCTCGTGCCGGTGCCGTGCGCCTCCACCGCGTCCACGTCGCTCGCCTGCAGCCCGGCATCGGCCAGGGCTGCCCGGATGACCCGGCGCTGGGCCAGTTCGTTCGGTGCGGTGAGGCCGTTGGAGGCCCCGTCCTGGTTGGTCGCCGAGCCGCGGATCACGGCCAGGATGCGGCGCCCGTTGCGCCGTGCGTCCGAGAGGCGCTCGAGGACGAGCACGCCCGCGCCTTCGGAGAAGCCGGTGCCGTCGGCCGCGTCGGCGAACGCCTTGCAGCGCGCGTCGTCCGACAGGCCGCGCTGGCGGCCCATCTCCACGAGCAGGCCCGGGGTCGGCATGGCCGACACCCCGCCGGCCAGCGCCAGGGTGCACTCCCCGGACCGCAGGGAGCGGACGGCCTGGTGGACGGCGACGAGCGACGAGGAGCAGGCGGTGTCGGTGGACACCGCCGGACCCTCCAGGCCCAGCGTGTAGGACACGCGGCCCGAGGCGACGCTGGGGAGCGTGCCGGTGAGCTGGAAGCCCTCGACCTCGCCGGCTGCCGCACCGCCCATCCGCGGGCCGTAGTCGGTGGTGTAGACGCCGGTGAACACGCCGGTCGCCGAGCCGCGCAGCGCGGCCGGGTCGATGCCCGCCCGCTCCAGCGCCTCCCACGACGTCTCCAGCATCAGCCGCTGCTGCGGGTCCATCGCGAGGGCCTCGCGCGGGCTGATGCCGAAGAACGGCGCGTCGAACTCCGCGAGGTCGTGCAGGAATCCACCGGAGCGCGTGTTCGTCGTCCCGGGCGCCTCGGGATCCGTGGAGTACAGCGCCTCCACGTCCCATCCGCGGTCCGCCGGGAACTCGGTGATCGCGTCCACACCCTCGGACACGACCCCCCACAGCCCTTCGGGGGACGTCACCCCACCCGGGAAGCGACACCCCATACCCACGACCGCGATGGGCTCGCGAGCGGACTCCTCCAGCTCGCGCACCCGCTCGCGCAGGTCCTGCGCATCGCCGACGGCGCGTCGCAAGTAGGACCGGAGCTTGTCGACATCCTCCACCAGGGCCTCCCCCAACCAGTGACTCAGAAGAACAGGTGTGGCTACGCGTATCCGCGTTCGATCATTTCGTACAAATCGTCATCACTGCGGCTTTCCAGACTCGGGCTGTCCAGCTGCGCAGCCTCCCCCGTTTCCGGGACCTCGGGAGCCTGCGGCTCGAGGAGGGAGAACACGTGGCGGGCGAGTTTTTCCGGAGTGGGGTACGTGAACGCGACCGTGGCCGGGAGCCGTACTCCGGCCACCGCGGTGAGCCGGTTGCGGAGCGCCACGGCCATCGAGGAGTCGAAACCCAGGACCTTGAAGGTCTCGGCCGCCCTCGCCTCGAGATAGGCGAACGTCCGGTCCGCGTCACTCGCACTCAGCAGCGCCGCCGTTTCGGCGCACACGAGGGTGAGGACCGAGGACTCCGAGCCCAGGTACGCCGCCCTGGTGCTCGCGTCCGGTCCGCTCGCCCGCGCTGCGGGGCTGTTCGTGGTGCCGGCGTCATCGGACGCCGTCAGCCAGTACCGCTGCCGCTGGAACGCGTAGGCCGGCAGGCCGATCCGGCGCGGCCGGGCCGCGGCGAACACCGCCTTCCAGTTCACCGGAACACCGCGTACGTGCAGTTCGGCCAGTGACGCCAGGACCTGGCCCGCGCCCCCGTCGCGCTTGTGCAGGGTGCTCACCACGACCGGCGGGGCCGCCAGCGCGTCGGCGGCCTCCTCCATCGCCACCTGGAGCACGGGGTGCGGGCTGACCTCCACGAAGACACCGCCGTGGTCCTGCATCAGGCCTTCGACGACCTCACCGAAGCGCACCTTCGAGCGCAGGTTGTCGTACCAGTACGAGCCGTCGAGCACGCGGGTGTCGAGCAGTCCGCCGGTGACGGTGGAGTGGAACTTCACCGCAGATTCCCGCGGCGAAAGTCCGGCGGTGTCCTCGAGCAGACGGTCGCGGATGGCTTCGACGTGGTGGGAGTGCGAGGCGTAGTCCACTCTGACCCGGCGCACCCGGACGTCCTCGCCGGCCGCCATGGCGGCGAACTCGTCGAGTGCCGCGCCGTCTCCGGCGATCACCACCGAGGCCGGCCCGTTGACGGCGGCCACGGAGAGCCTTCCGGACCACTGCTCCAGCCGGTCGTGGACCCATGCGGAGGGCGCGGCGACCGCGCTCATCCCGCCGCCCAGGCCGGCCAGGTCGATCAGTGCCCGGCTGCGCAGGGCGACGATCCGGGCCGCGTCCTCGAGCGTCAGGGCGCCCGACACGCATGCCGCGGCGATCTCGCCCTGCGAGTGGCCGACGACGGCGTCGGGGACCACGCCGAGGGAGCGCCACACCTGCGCCAGCGACACCATCATGGCGAACAGCGCCGGCTGGACCACGTCCACCCGCTCCAGCGAGGCGGCCGACTCGGCTCCGGTCAACACGTCCACCAGGGACCAGTCCACGTACGGGGCCAGGGCCTGCGCGCACGCGTCGACCGAGCGCGCGAAGACCTCCGACTCCGCGTACAGCTGCTTGCCCATGCCCAGCCACTGCGATCCCTGGCCGGGGAACACGAAGACGACCGGACCCAGCGGCCCCGCGGCCACCCCGCGCACCGCCCGCGCCGAGTCACCGCCCGCCGCGACCAGGTCCAGACCGGCCAGCGACTCTTCGCGGTCGGCGCCGAGCACCACCGCCCGGTGGTCGAACGACGAGCGCGTCGAGACCAGTGAGTGCCCCACGTCGGCCGCCGACAGCGACGCGTCCGCGGCCACGAGCTCCCGCAGCCGCGCCGCCTGCTCGCGCAGTGCCGCCTCCGACCGCGCCGACAGCACCCAGGGCAGCACCCCGGAAGCGCCCGCGGAGGCCGGGTCCTCCTCCGTGGCGCGGGGTTCCGTCCGCGCCTCGGGGGCCTGTTCGAGGATCACGTGCGCGTTGGTGCCGCCCATGCCGAACGCCGACACGCCTGCCCGGCGCGGCCGGCCGGGCTCGCCCGGCCAGGGCCGCGCGGCCCGCAGGACCTCGAAGTCCTCGTGGAAGTCCGGGATGGCGGGGTTCGGAGAGCGGAAGTTCAGGCTCGGCACCAGGTGGGCGCGGTCGATGCAGAGCGCCGCCTTCACGAAGCCGACGATTCCGGCGGCCGGTTCCAGGTGCCCCACGTTCGTCTTCACCGAGCCGATCGCCAGCGGGCGGCTGCGGCCGGATTCCCGCATCACCTCGCGCAGACCGGACGTCTCGGCCGGGTCGCCCATGCGCGTACCGGTGCCGTGGGCCTCGACGTAATCGACGGCGTCGAAGGGAACACCCGCGCGTCCGAGCGCGGACAGCACCGCCGCCGCCTGCCCGCCGGGGCTGGGATCGGGCATGCGGGTGGACGCTCCGCCGCTGGCGACGCCCCAGCCGCGCACCACGGCGTAGATGTGGTCGCCGTCGGCGACGGCGAGGTCGAGCCGCTTGAGCAGGACGAACGCCCCGCCCTCCCCGCGGGCGAAACCGCTGGCCCGCTCGTCGAAGGTGAAGCAGCGGCCGTCGGGCGACAGGGCGCCCAGGTTCGCCAGGCCGAGTCCCGCTTCCGGATCGACGATCAGGTGCACGCCGCCCGCGAGCGCCATGTCGACGGCGCCGCTGCGGATCCGGTCGCACGTCAGCGCCAGCGACACGAGGGAGGACGACTGGCCGGAGTCCGCGCAGAAACTCATGCCGCGGACGTCGAACAGGCTCGAGATCCGGTTCGCGATCAGCGCGCCGCTCGAGCCGAGCGCGGCGTAGTGGTCGTCCTGGTCGCTGCCGGAGCGCTTGCGCAGCTGCTCGTACCCGGAGGGCCCACTGCCGACCACGACGTCGATCTCGCGGCCCGCGAGCGCGGCCGCCGGGATCCGGGCGTCTTCGACGGCCTCCCAGGCGAGCTCGAGCCCCAGCCGCTGCACGGGGTCCATCGCGGCCGCTTCCGCGGCGCCCGTTCCGAAGAACTCCGCGTCGAACCCGTCGATGGAGCCGAGGAACGAACCCGAGTTCAGGGTGTCGGCGTCCGGGTGGGACATGTGGTTCGAGTCGGCCGCCCGGTGCTCGGGGAACTTTCCTACGGTCGATTCCCCGTCGAGCAGCAGGCGCCAGAACTCATCCGGGTTGTTCACACCGGGAAAGCGGCACGACATCCCGATGACGGCAATACCGGCGGCTGCGCCACTCATACGAATTCCTTCCGGTTCCCTCGGCATACGGCTCTTACGGGCTGCACTGCTTTCACCGCCAAGAGGTCAACAACTTCTGCAGCCCGTCCGGCGCGTCCATGAAGTCGTAGTGGCCGCCCTCGACGACCCGGAATTCGACCGAATCCGAGTACTGGCGCCAGCCCTGGAGCTCGTCGAGGCTCACGTCGGGGTCGTCCTGCCAGTGCAGGACGACGATGGGGCAGTCCACCTTGGCCGGCTCGGGCCGCCGGTACGCGCCCGCGGCGGCGTGGTCGCGGAGCAGCACGAACATGCCCATGTCGATCATGTCCGGCCGCGGCTCGATCCCGCGGCTGCGGACGAACGACTCCAGCTCGGCGCGCAGCTCCGGCTCGGTCATGGTGAGCATCCGGTCGCGCGAGGCGTCGTGCGGGGCCGGCTGGCCGGACACGACGAGGCAGTCGGGGCCGCGCAGGCCGAGTTCGGCGAGGCGCAGGACGGTCTCGTACGCCGGCATCGCACCCGCGCAGTGCGCGAAGAACGCGTACGGGCGGTCGAGCAGCGGCTCCAGCGGTTCGACCAGGCTCGCGGCCAGGTCCTCGTACGTGCCGAAGTGCGGGTGGCCCAGCCGGTTCTCGCGGCCGGGGAACTGCACCGGGCAGATCTCGGCGTCGCCGATCGCGGCCGGCCAGGCGCTGAACGCCGAAGCCCCGGACCCGGAGAAGGGGAAGCAGAAGATCCGGGCGGGGTGGTCGGCGGACGGCGGCCGGACGAACCACGGCGAGGCGGCGGTGGTGGAGCCGGTGGTCATGGCGTCTGCCGTTTCTTGCCGACGATGGGGAGGTGGGTCATCCCGGCGATGAAGTACGACCGCAGGTGCTGCGGTTCGCCGGCGAGCTCGATCGATTCGAAGCGCTGGAGCAGCTCCTCGAAGAAGATGCGCAGCGTCATCCGGGCCAGCGGCGCCCCGATGCAGAAGTGCGTCCCGAACCCGAACGCGGCCTGGCGCTTGGCGCCTTCGCGCGTGATGTCGAAGGTGTGCGGGTCGGGGAACAGGGACTCGTCCCGGTTGGCCGAGCCGATCCACGCGATGACCGCGCCGCCGGCCGGGATCACGCCCCCGCCGATCTCGACGTCGTCCACCGCGTACCGCATGAAGTTGCACGCGGCCGAGGTCCAGCGCAGCCCTTCCTCGACGAGGTTCGGGACGAGCGACAGGTCGGCGGCCGCCTTGTCGTACTGCACGGGCCGCTCGATGAGCGCCTGCACGGTGCCCGAGACGGTGTGCGGCGTCGTGACGTTGGCGCCCAGGAGGATGCTGTAGCCGTCGAGGGCGATCTCCTCGTCGGAGAGCGCCGTGCCTCCCGGAGTGACGCTCATGAGGTGGTGGAGCAGGCTTTCGCCCTCCTCGCCGGTCGCCCGGCGGGTCTTGACCCACTCCTTGACGTAGGTGACGAGCTCGTGGTGGGAGATGGCCAGGGTCGCGGCCTCGCTGCCCAGCTGGAAGTGCGGGTCCGAGGGAGCCGTCACCATCGCGGTCAGCTGGACGAGCTCGGCCCAGTCCTTCTCCGGGATGCCCAGGAGCGGTCCCGTGACCATCGCCGGGAGGAGCAGCGCCTTCTCGGCCAGGTCGAAGGTCTCGCCGTCGAGCGCCGGCTCGAGGAAGCCCACGACCGTGCGCCGGATCGAGTCCTCCCAGGACTTCACCGCGCGCGCCGTGAGCTTGGAGCCGAGCGGCCGGCGGACCTCGGTGTGCCGCGGCGGGTCGGTGGACGTCATCAGCACGCCGGCCGCGACGTCGTCCGTCCCGAGGTGGGTGGGCACGGTGCCGCGCTCGGAGGTGAACTCCCGGTGGTCGCTGAGCACGCGCCGGACGTCCTCGTAGCGGGTCACCGACCAGAACTCGCGGCCGTCCGGCAGGACCTGGTGGTGCAGGGGCTTCTCGGCCCGCATCACGTCCCAGATCGGGTGCGGATCGCCCGACGTGTAGAGGTCCAGGTCGAACAGGTCGACGCTGTCGAGGTCGATGTCGCGCCCGGGACCAGGCGTCAACCTCACGCCGCCGCCCTCCCCTGCTCGATCAGCTCGGCGACGCGGACCGGGGTCTGTGCCAGGTAGAAGTCGCGCACGGACAGCTGGACGCCGTAGGTCTGCGACACCTGGTCGATGATCTTGATTCCGGTCAGCGAATTGCCGCCGAGCGTGAAGAAATCGTCTTCCACCCCGACCTCGGGGCAGTCGAGGAGTTCCCTCCACAGCTCGGCGATCTCCTGAGCCAGCGTCGATTCCATTGCCACTCTTTCCTTCCTCCGCCGACCGGGAGTGCCCGCCCGCGTCCTTTTCGGCCCGGTCTGCGGACCGTCACCGCCATCACGACCACTGGGGCCCTTTGCGCTGTCCCGCCGGCGAGACACATTCTTTGAATGGCCGAATCGAGTGTCGCGTGAATGCGCGACGGCTCACACCGTGTTGGTGGTCTCCGGTGCTCGCCGGCCGCTGGGGTTGAGCGTGGACCGGCGTGCCTGCACGCGACGTCCCCGTCCCGCCGGCGGGACAGGGCAAGTTCGACAGCGGCCCGTGCCGCCCCGGCACCGGCGTTCCTTGACCGGCTGATCCGCGTTCAGTGAACGTGGACGAGATTTAACGACGTTAGAGGCGCACTGGAACAGAGGGGGCAACGACGTGGGACACACCGGCTTCGACACGGACGTGGTGATCGCGGGCGCCGGGCCGACGGGCCTGATGCTCGCCTGCGAGCTGCGGCTGGCGGGCGTCGACGTGGTGGTGGTCGAGCGGCTCGCGGAGCGGACGGGCGAGTCGCGGGCCGGCGGGATCCACTCCCGCACCCTGGAGGTGCTGGACCAGCGCGGGATCCTGGACCGCTTCCTCGCGGCCGGCGAACTGCAGCCCGTAGGCCATTTCTCCGGCCTTTATCTGGACTTCGACGAGTCGGAGTCGAGGCACCCGTACCCGCTGATGATCCTGCAGTCCGACATCGAGCGGCTGCTGGAGGAGTGGGCCGCCGAGCTCGGCGTGCAGGTCCGCCGCTCGTCCGGGGTGAGCGGGATCCGCCAGGACGAGGACGGCGTGACGGTCGAACTGGGCACGGAGCAGTCGGCAGCGGCGACGCTGCGCGCCCGTTACCTCGTGGGCTGCGACGGCGGGCGCAGCACGGTGCGCAAGCTGGCGGGCATCGACTTCCCCGGCACCGAGGCGACGATGACCGCGCTGATCGGCGACGTCGAGCTCCCCGATCTGCCCGAGGACTACGTGTGGGTGCGGCGCTGTGCGGGTGGCGACTACTCGGCGATCGCCTTCGAGCCGGGCTGGTACCGGGTGATCACGTCCGAGTACGACCGCGTCGCGGACCGCGACGAGGCCCCGACGTTCGAGCAGCTCCGGGAGTCCCTGATCAGGGTCGCGGGCACCGACTTCGGCATGAACAGCCCGCGGTGGGTCTCGCGGTTCAACGACGCCGCGCGCCAGGCCGCCAAGTACCGCGAGGGCCGGGTGCTGCTCGCGGGCGACGCGGCGCACATCCACTTCCCGGCGGGCGGGCAGGGCCTGAACATGGGCGTGCAGGACGCGGTCAACCTCGGCTGGAAGCTCGCCTCGGTGGTGAGGGGCCGGGCGCCCGAGAGCCTGCTGGACAGCTACCACGCCGAGCGCCACCCCGTCGGGGAGCGCGTGCTGCAGAACACCCGGGCGCAGTCGGCCCTGGCCCGCCCGGGCGCACAGACGGACGCGCTGCGCGAGGTGTTCGGCTCGCTCATGGTGTTCGACGACGTCAACCGGCACCTGCGCCTGATGCTCACCGCACTGGACATCCGCTACCTGGTCGACGTCGACCACCCGCTGGCGGGCCGCCGGGTCCCCGACGCCGACCTCAAGACGCCCGAGGGCACCATCGGCGTCTACGACCTGCTGCACGCCGGCCGCCCCGTACTGCTCGACCTGAGCGGCAGCGCCGCGCTGGCGGCGGTCGCGGGGGGCTGGGCCGATCGCGTCGACTTCGTCGAGGCGCGGAGCGAGGACGACCGGTGGCCCGTCCCGGCCATCGACGAGGTCCCCGCTCCCACCGCCGTCCTCATCCGCCCCGACGGCCATGTCGCCTGGGCGTCCGACGGCGGGGCGCCCGACACCTCCGCGCTGCGGACCGCCCTCACCACCTGGTTCGGTCCGGCACAGCAGGGCTGAGACACCGCGACGGGGGGGGGGGGGGGGGGGGGGGGGGGGGGGGGGGGGGGGGGGGGGGGGGGGGGGGGGGGGGGGGGGGGGGGGGGGGGGGGGGGGGGGGGGGGA
>NZ_JBVIGX010000053.1:0-32969 GCF_055570595.1 Streptomyces sp. NPDC031132 | reverse complement strand
TTCTGGCGTTGATTTTTGGCACGCTGTTGAGTTCTCAAGGAACGGACGCTTCCTTTGTACTCACCCTCTCGGGCTTTCCTCCGGGCTTTCGTTCTCGCGTTTCCGACTCTATCAGAGCCAGTCCCGCTTGCTTTCCGGGGTCTTCGCTTTCGCGTTTTCCCTTTCCGGCGATTCCGACTCTATCAGTGCTTTTCCGGCTCCCTGACCACTCACCCGATTTACCGAATAGGCATACGAGAGGAGGCAAGGATCTGGATCGACACTGAAGAGGAGGATTCCCGTCCATCGGTTGTTCGCGAGATGTTCACGCGGCACGTCCTGGCGGGAGTCACGACAGTACAGGCCCCGTGGTGCCCAAGCAAATCGATTCAGGCGTATGGTCTAGTCCACTACGTCGTCGCGGCAGCGCGTCGTGGCCTCCTGGCAGGGGGTTCACTACGTGCGAACCGGGACGTGTCATGACATACCCTTCAAAAAGTATGTCGTCGCAGCACAGGCTGTGACGGCGACACGATGAAGCCCCACCCCTGGGAGGCCCCCCATGACCAGCGTGACGTCCCCACTCGCCGGGCGCGCCATCGGACTCGCGGCAGTGCCCGATCCGGTGTTCTCCGGCGCAATGGTGGGTCCGGGCACTGCCATTGACCCCGTGCGTGAGCCCTCGGAGGCGGTGTCCCCCGTCGACGGTGTGATCGTCTCCCTGCACCCGCACGCGTACGTCGTCGTCGACGGCGAGGGACACGGCGTACTCACCCACCTCGGGATCGACACCGTCCAGCTCAACGGCGAGGGCTTCGAGCTGCTCGTCAACAAGGGCGACACCGTGACCCGTGGTCAGGCCGTCATCCGCTGGAACCCGCAGGCCGTCGAGGACGCCGGCAAGTCGCCGATCTGCCCCGTCGTGGCGCTGGAGGCCACCGCCGAATCCCTCGGCGACGTGAACGAGGACGGCGACGTCAAGGCCGGAGACGTTCTCTTCAGCTGGCAGTGACGCGTCCGCCCCGCACGGGCGGGTCGGACATCCACCGCGGCGGCTGGGCCCGCCGCTCAATCGGAGACGGGTGAAATGGAGACAACGCTGCGAGGCGTCGGCGTGAGCCACGGGGTGGCGATCGGCGAGGTGCGGCACATGGGCACGGCGGTTCTCGAGCCGCCGGCCAAGCAGATCACCGCGGACGAGGCGGAGCGCGAACAGGGGCGCGCCCGCAAAGCCGTGGAGGCTGTATCCGCCGACCTGATCGCGCGCGGCCAGCTGGCCGGTGGCGAGGCTCAGCACGTGCTCGAGGCCCAGGCGATGATCGCCACGGACCCCGAGCTGATGGCGGACGTGGACCGGCGCATCGCTGTCGGCAGCACCGCCGAGCGCGGGGTGTACGACGCGTTCGCCTCGTACCGCGACCTGCTCGCGGGGGCCGGGGAGTACATGGCCGGCCGGGTGGCCGACCTGGACGACGTACGGAACCGGATCGTGGCGCGGCTGCTCGGCGTGCCGATGCCGGGCGTGCCGGACAGCGACGAGCCGTACGTGCTGATCGCGCGGGACCTGGCCCCCGCCGACACCGCTCTGCTCGACCCGGCGCTCGTCCTCGGCTTCGTGACCGAGGAGGGCGGCCCGACCAGCCACAGCGCGATCCTCGCGCGGGCGCTGGGCGTGCCGGCGATCGTGGCGCTGCCGGGTGCCGGCGAGATCGCCGAGGGCACGGTCATCGCCGTCGACGGCAGCACCGGTGACCTGTTCGTCGAGCCCACCGCCGAGAAGCGGGCCGAGCTGGAGGCCGCGGCCGCCGAGCGCAAGGCCGCTCTCGCGGCCTCGTCCGGCCCGGGTGCCACCTCCGACGGTCACAAGGTGCCGCTGCTGGCCAACGTCGGCGGTCCGGCGGACGTGCCGGCGGCCGTGGAGGCCGGGGCCGAGGGTGTGGGCCTGTTCCGTACCGAGTTCCTGTTCCTGGACGACAGCAAGAAGGCGCCGTCCGAGGAGAAGCAGATCGAGTCCTACCGCAAGGTGCTCGAGGCCTTCCCCGAGGGTCGTGTCGTCGTACGCGTCCTGGACGCCGGTGCCGACAAGCCGCTGGAGTTCCTGACGCCGGCCGACGAGCCGAACCCGGCGCTGGGCGTGCGCGGTCTGCGGTCGCTGCTGGACCACCCGGACGTGCTGCGCACGCAGCTCGCCGCGCTGGCCAAGGCGGCCGAGGGCCTGCCGGTCTACCTCGAGGTCATGGCGCCGATGGTGGCCGACCGGATCGACGCGAAGGCGTTCGCGGACGCGTGCCGCGAGGCCGGCCTGAAGGCGAAGTTCGGCGCGATGGTGGAGATCCCCTCCGCCGCGCTGCGGGCGCGCTCGATCCTGCAGGAGGTCGAGTTCCTGTCGCTGGGCACCAACGACCTGGCCCAGTACGCGTTCGCCGCCGACCGTCAGGTGGGTGCGGTGTCGCGGCTGCAGGACCCGTGGCAGCCGGCGCTGCTCGACCTGATCGCCATGTCGGCCGAGGCCGCCAGGGCGGAGGGCAAGAGCTGCGGTGTCTGTGGCGAGGCCGCTTCGGACCCGCTGCTGGCCTGTGTGCTGACGGGCCTGGGTGTCACCTCTCTGTCGATGGGTGCCGCTTCGATTCCCTACGTGCGGGCGACGCTCGCCAAGTACACGCTGGCGCAGTGCGAGCGAGCCGCTGCCGCGGCGCGTGCGGTGGACAGTGCCGAGGAGGCCCGCGTGGCCGCTCAGGCGGTGCTGTCCGGCGAGTAGCCGAGCAGGGTGTTGTCGATCGAGGGGCCTTCGCCGGTGGCGGGGGCCCCTCGGTCGTCTCCCGGTCGGCCGGCTAGTGGTGCGGGGTGGGGCCGTCCACCTCGTAGCCGGGGCAGTATTCGACCCCGGGCTCGGGGGCCACGGGGTCCCCGGTGTCGGCGTCCGTGCAGTAGGCGTTGAACACGGCCGCCGCGGAGAGCGGGACCAGGCGGCCGCGGTCGAGGCGCCAGCCGTGGACCCGGTCTCGGAAGCCCCCGGTGGTGCTGCGCAGTACCAGTCCCCCGGGGCCGCCGAGGGCGAGGCCGGCGGCGAGGACGGTCACGAAGTCGAGGCTCGCGCGGCCCTCGATGCGCGGTGGTCCTTCCCGGTTCTCGGCGATTTCGGCGTGCAGGACCGCGACGAGCTGTTCGTCCTGGGTCGGGACGCTGCACACCAGGTGGTGGTGGCCGGGTCCGGCGCCGTCGACGAGGCGGGTGAGCGTGTCTGCGGCCCGGGTGAAGGAGGCGTGGCCGATGTCCTCCCCGCAGTCGGCGCAGTTTCCGACGCCGGCGAGCAGGCTGGTGGCGTACTCCCAGGTGGCCTGGCGGACGGCCTCGTCGACGAGGAGCGGGACGAGTTCGTCGATGGGCTGGCCGGTGTAGGGCAGTACGGCGCCTGCGCCGGCCAGTTCGGCGGTGAAGCGGGTGCGGGCGGCTGCGGTGTCCGGGTCGAGGCCGTGTTCCGTGCAGAACTCGGCGTACTCGTCGGGGTCGAAGAGGGCGACCGTCGTGTGGATGCCTTGGGCCGCGAGGGACCGGAGCAGGCCGTCGACGTGCCGGAGGTAGTCGCTGTAGTCGTCGTGGTGGTCGAAGGTGAAGCTGCGGTAGCCGCGCATGGCCGCGAAGTCCCCGGCGTCGGCCAGGAGGCCGACGGTGCTGGGGACTTCGCGGCGCAGCATGCGGCGCCGGGTGGTGGGACCGGTCGTGTCGCCGGTGGTGCGGCCGTTGTGGTGGCGCGTCCGTGGCATGGCTTCCCCCTGAGTGGCGCATTCGATTGCTCACTCACGGTAACCACGACCACTGACAGTGACCTCAGCCGCGGGTCCGGGTGCGGCCCAGCTCCTCGTAGAAGGGCAGGAGGTCCAGCTGGTCGACCGAGCCGGGGTTGACCGCCTTCGCCATGGGCGTGCCCTGGAGGAGGCGCTTGACCGGGACCTCGATGCGCTTGCCCGTGAGGGTGTGCGGGATGCCCGGGACCTCGATGATCTCGTCGGGGACGTGCCGCGGGGAGAGCTCCTCGCGGATCGTCGCCTTGATGCGGCCGCGGAGGTCGTCGTCGAGGGTGGCGCCGGGCGCGAGGTGGACGAACAGCGGCATCCAGTAGCCCCCGTTCGGCTCCTCCAGGCCGATCACGAGGGACTCCTTGATCTCGGGGAGCCGTTCGACGGCCTCGTAGATGTCGGCGGAGCCCATCCGGACGCCCTGCCGGTTGAGGGTGGAGTCGGAACGGCCGTGGATGATCACCGAGCCGTGGTCGGTGATCGTGATCCAGTCCCCGTGGCGCCAGGCGCCGGGGAACATCTCGAAGTAGCTGTCGCGGTAGCGGCTGCCGTCCGGGTCGTTCCAGAAGTGGATCGGCATGGAGGGCATGGGGTTGGTGACGACCAGCTCGCCGACCTCCCCGGTCAGCGGCTTGCCGGACGGGTCCCACGCCTGCAGGTCGGTGCCCAGGCAGGCTGCCTGCAGTTCGCCGATGTGAACGGGGAGGGTGGGGACGGCGCCGGCGAAGCAGCTGCAGACGTCGGTGCCGCCGCTGACGGAGGCGATCCAGAGGTCTTCCGCCACCTCGTCGTGGAGCCAGCGGAAGCCGTCGGGCGGCAGCGGCGAGCCGGTGGTCGCCACGCACTTCACGGCGGAGAGGTCGAAGTCGCGCGCGGGGTGCACGTCCGCCTTGCGGCAGGCCATGACGTACGCGGCGGAGGTCCCGTACAGCGTGGCACCGGTCCGCTCGGCGATCCGCCACTGGGCCCCGGTGTCGGGGTAGCCCGGGCTGCCGTCGTACAGGACGACCGTCGTACCGGTGAGCAGGCCGGAGACGAGGAAGTTCCACATCATCCAGCCGGTGGAGGTGTACCAGAAGAACCGGTCCTCGGGGCCGAGGTCGCAGTGCAGGCCGAGCTGCTTCAGGTGCTCCAGGAGGATGCCGCCCTGGGACTGCACGATCGCCTTGGGCAGGCCCGTCGTACCGGAGGAGTAGAGCACCCAGAGCGGATGGTCGAAGGGGACGGCCTCGAAGACCGGCTCGACGGCGGCGGAGGTCAGGTCCGACCAGGCGAGGGCGCCCTCGGGGGCGGCCGTGCCGAGCAGCGGGATGTGGACGACCGCGCGCAGCGAGGGGAGCTCGGCGCGCAGTTCGGCGACGGTGTCGCGGCGGTCGTGCTCCTTGCCGCCGTAGCGGTAGCCGTCGACGGCGAACAGGACGACCGGCTCGACCTGCTGGAAGCGGTCGAGGACGCTGCGGGCGCCGAAGTCGGGGGCGCAGGAGGTCCACACGGCGCCGACGGCGGCGGTGGCGAGGAGCGCGGTGACGGCCTCGGGGATGTTGGGGAGGTAGCCGCTCACCCGGTCGCCGGGGCGTACGCCGAGGGCGCGCAGCTCGGCGGCGAGTGCGCCGACCTGGCGGCGGAGCTCGGCCCAGGTGACGGGGGTGGCTTCGTGGGTCTCGTCCACGTACAGCAGCGCGGGCTCGTCCGCGCGCGCCGGGTCCTCGGCGGCGCGCAGGGCGTGCTCGGCGTAGTTGAGCTCGGCACCCGTGAACCAGCGCGCGCCCGGCATGGAGCGGTCCGCGAGGACGGAGTCGTACGGGGTGGTGAACCGGACCTCGAACCATTCGGCGACGGCCTGCCAGAAGGTGTCGAGCTCGTCTACGGACCAGCTGTGCAGCGCGGGGTAGCCGCCGTCCGCCGGGGCTCCGAACCGCTCCGCGGCCCAGGCCTGGAACGCGGTGATGCGGGCTGCGGCGATGCGGTCGGGGCTCGGGGACCAGAGGGGTTCCGGCGGGGTGGCTGAGGTCATGGGTCGGCTCCCGGTCAAGTCTGCGGCTCGCGCGTGGTGTGCGTACGGTGCCGTCGCGCGGTGGGTGTGCGCGCGGCGGCTCACAGGGACCATGCCATGCGATCTAGATCCGCACCAGAGGCGCCATGGACGAGTGAACGGAAGTTGAACGCAGCCCGCTCGCCCGGCGGCCGGTGGCAGGGTGAGCAGCATGAAGGGTCGCGATCTGGTGCGTGCGGTGAAAGAGATCGGTACGGAGCGCGGACGGCGCGCGTGGCGCTCGGCGTGGCGCCACCGGCGTGCGGACGCGGTGGGGCTCCCGCGCCGGGGCGCGGAGCGGGCCCGCGTGCCGGGTCTGCTGACCGGTACGGAACCGCGTCCGGGCGGCGGGGTGCTGCGGTTCGCCCGGTCGGAGCTGCTCGTACGGGTCACGGCGGGCGGCGCGGTGTTCTGGGGCTGGGACGGGGCCGCGCCGACGCCCTCGTACGCGTTGGTCGGCAGCGGGCCGGAGCCCGATCCGCGGGCCGTGCTGGAACCGGACACGGGCGGCGGCTGGCGGGTGGTGTCCGAGCGGGTCACGGTGGCGGTGTCCCGGCACGGGGCGGTCGAGGTGCGCACGCCCGGCGGGACGGTGCTGCGCCGGGAGCTCCCGCCGCGGTGGTGGGAGCCGGCGGAGCCGGTCGCCGGGCAGCCGCTCGAATCGCGGTGGCTGCAGCGGTCCGAGGTGCCGGCGGACGCCCGGTTCTTCGGGCTGGGCGGGCGGGCCGGCGGACCGCGGCTGCGGGACGGGGAGTACCGGCTGTGGAACACGGACCCCAAGGGCGGCTTCGGGCCGGGCGACGATCCGCTGTACATCACGATGCCGGTGCAGATGGTGGTCGCGGACGCGGGAACCCACCTGGTGTTCCACGACAACTCCTGGGACGGCCGGGTGGCGCTGCGCGAGGGCGAGGAGGGCGCCGGTTCGGGGGCGGACCGGCCGGGCTCGAGCGAGTTGCGCATGGAGGGCGGGCCACTGCGGTGCTGGGTGCTGGTGGGGACGCCGGCGCGGGTGCTGCAGGGCTGGTCGGGGCTGACCGGCCAGGCCGCCGTACCGCCCGAATGGGCGCTCGGGTACCAGCACGCGCGGTGGGGGTTCGGGAGCGCCCAGGAGGTGCGGCGGGTGGTGTCGGGCTACACCGCGCGCGGGCTCCCGCTGTCGGCCGTGCACCTGGACATCGACCACTACGACGAGCACCGTGTCTTCACGGTCGACAAGGAGCGGTTCCCCGATCTGCCGGGGCTGGCGCGGGAGCTGGCGGAGCAGGGCGTACGGCTCGTCTCGATCGTCGACCCGGCGGTGAAGGCGGGTGACGCGGTCCACGAGTCCGGCCGCGCGGTGGGGGCGGGCGGGGCGTTCGTACGGGATGCGCAGGGGCAGGAGGTGCGGGGCGAGGTCTGGCCCGGTGAGTGCGCGTACCCGGACTTCACGGATCCGGCGGTGCGCACCTGGTGGGGCGGGCTGTACGCGGAGCGGTTGGAGCAGGGCTTCTCCGGGGTGTGGCACGACATGAACGAACCGGTGTCGTTCGCGCCGTTCGGGGACATGACGCTGCCCCGTTCGGCGCGGCACGCGATGGACGGCGTCGGCGGGGACCACCGGGCCGCGCACAACGTGTACGCGCTCGGGATGGCGCGGGCGGGCTGGGAGGGGCTGGTGCGGCTGCGGCCGGACGAGCGGCCGTTCCTGTTCTCCCGGTCGGGGTGGGCGGGGATGCAGAGGTACGGGGGCAGCTGGTCCGGGGACGTGGAGACCGGCTGGGAGGGGCTGCGGGCCTCGCTCGCGCTGGTGCTGGGGCTCGGCCTGTGCGGGGTGCCGTACTCGGGCCCGGACGTCGGCGGTTTCGGGGGCGCGCCCTCGCCGGAGCTGTATCTGCGCTGGCTCCAGCTGGGGTCGTACCTGCCGCTGTTCCGGACCCACTCGGCGATCTGGGCGGGGCGGCGGGAGCCGTGGGAGTTCGGGGCGGAGGTGGAGGAGCGGGCGCGGGCCGTCCTGGCGGAGCGGGAGCGGCTGCGGCCGTACTTCATGACGTTGGCCCAGCTGGCGCGGCGGACGGGGGCACCGTACGTACGGCCGCTGTGGTGGGGGGCGCCGGAGGACCGGGCGCTGCGGGACTGCGAGGACGCCTTCCTGCTCGGCGACGCGCTGCTGGTGGCGCCGGTGCTGGAGTGCGGGGCGGACCGGCGGGCGGTCCGGCTGCCCCGGGGGCGGTGGTACGACACCGCGACCGGGGCGGCGTACGAGGGCCCCGGGCAGATCCTGCTGGACGCCCCGCCGGGGCGGATCCCGGTACTGGCCCGGGCGGGGGCGGTGGTGCCGGTCCGCCGGCCCGGTGAGGGCGGGGTGGCCCTGGAAGCGTGGGCTCCGGCACGGGGACGCACGGGCGGCGGGGTGGTGATCCGGGACCCGGGGCCGGGCTTCGGGCCGGGCGAGGTCGAGCGGTACACGGTGCGGTGGCTGGGGGACGCGGTGGTGGTGGAGAACGAGGCCGGGGAGCCCGTGGAGGGGGTGGAGGTACGGGGACTCGACCGCGAGGGGCCGGGACCGGCCGGGGCGGGATCCGGGGCAGGAACCGGGGCAGGAACCCGGGCAGGGTCCGGGGCAGGAACCGGGGCAGGAACCCGGGCGGGATCCGGGGCAGGAACCGGGGCAGGGTCCGGGGCGGGATCCGGCTCGGTGCCCGCCGCGGCTTCCGCATCGGGGACCGCGGCCGCTCCCGGCCCGGCTCCCGCACCGGGATCCGGCGCCGTTTCCGGGGCGCATTCCAGCGCGGATGCAGGCCCCCTCTAGGACGCAGCGGGATCCTGCCCTGTGCGGCGGCGACCGATCGTACTGCCGTCGGAGCCGTTCGTTCAGGGGGTTTGTGATGGTTTTGGCGAGCCCGGCCAACCCGACGAGGCCTGCGCGGGCCTACGTGCCCGGGCTGCGGGCGCTGCGCCTACCGCGGCCGTGGGACGTCGCGCCGGGAGCCGAGGTCGTGGGCGCCTGCCAGCTGCTGCCGGCGTGGGGGCTGCTGGTCGCGAGGCAGGAGGCGTCCCCGGTCGGATTCCTGGTGATGTTCGGGGTCGGGTCGGTCGCTGCGGTGGCGGTGGGTTTCCTGCACGGGCTGCTGCTCGTCAAGCCGTTGGCGCTCCTGGGGCGCCTGACCGCCCGTCTGACGGCATGGCCGGAGCCGGTCGCGGTCCTGGTCCTGCTGGTGCCGGTCTCGGCGGCGCCCGCCCTGCCGGCCCACGGGTGGCTGCGCGACCACGTCGCGTCGGCCCCCGGGTTCGGGGTGGTCTGGGCCTGCACGGTGGCGAGCGCGGTGCTCCCGATGGCCGCGGGGGCGTGCCTCCGGGTCCGGCCGGTGCCGTTGAGGGCGTTGTGGGGACGGGGGCTGACGGTGACGGCCGCCGCCGTCGCGGTGGTGACGATGGCGGGCTACGTGATGGACCTGGGGGTATGAGCGGCGGGCGGCCGGTCGGCATCACGCCGGGCCCGACCCGTGCCCCCGCCCCGCCGTCAGCCGTCGTAGCGTCCCGCGAACCACGCCGCGGCAGCCTGCGTGTGCAGCGGGAACGCCAGCTGCGTCGGCGTGCGCAGGACGTGCCAGCCCGTGGTCTCGTCCGTCGGGGCCGACGGCGGCAGGGATGCCGTCGGGCGCAGCGGCAGCAGGCCGAACAGCAGCAGGTGGCCCGCCGGGGAGCTCATCGCGTCGGCCAGGACGACGTCGGAGGCCGGGGCGCGGATGCCCGTCTCCTCGCGCAGCTCGCGGACGACCGCGTCGCGCCAGTCCTCGCCGAAGTCCATGAAGCCGCCCGGCAGGGCGATGCCGCCGAGCGCCGGCTCGATGGTGCGGGTGATGACCACGAGGCCGGTGCCCGCCTCGTCCTCGACCGGGAGCAGCGTGACGGCCACCGGGAGCGGGTTGCGGTACGTGACGGCGCCGCACGAGGCGCACGTACGGGGCCAGGCGGTCGTGTCGAACAGCGAACCGCAGGTGGAGCAGTGCGAGTCCCTCGGCTGTGCCTGCATGTCGCGATGATATGCCAAGGGGTATGAGGATGACTGCAGTTGCGGGAGTGATGGGCTGTGCGGCGGTGCTCGCCGGGGGCGGCACCGGGAGTTCGGCGCCGCCCGGGTTCGTGGCCCTGGCCGAGGTCGATCCCACCATCGGCCAGGACATCAGGTACGCCACCGCGGACAATTTCACCGGCGCGGTCGTGGACGGGTACGAGGAGCCCGTGTGCCTGCTCGCCCGCCCGGCCGCCGAGGCGTTGCGGCGCGCGCAGCGGGAGCTGTTGCCGCGCGGGTACTCGCTGACGGTCTACGACTGCTACCGGCCGCAGCGCGCGGTGGACCGCTTCGTCCGGTGGGCGGCGGATCCGCAGGACCAGTCCACGAAGGCGGAGTTCTATCCGGACGTCGACAAGGCGCGGCTGATTCCCGACGGGTACATCGCCGAGAAGTCCGGGCACAGCCGCGGGAGTACCGTCGATGTGACGCTGGTGCGGCTGCCGCTGCGGCTGCCGGTCGACATGGGGACCCCGTTCGACCGGTTCGATCCGCTCTCGCACACCGACAACCCGAGGATCACGGGCGCCGCCCGCGCCAACCGGAAGCTGCTGGGTCGGACGCTCGCCGCCCAGGGCTTCGTGAACCTGCCCGAGGAGTGGTGGCATTTCACGTTCAAGCCCGAGGCGTTTCCCGATTCCTCCTTCGACTTCCCGGTCTCTGTCGCCTCGGTCCGGCCGTGAGTACCGTGCCCGCATGACGATCCGTTCGTACCGCTCGTACGAGGAGTTCTGGCCCTACTACGTCGCCATGCACTCCCGCGCCGCCACCCGCTGGGTCCATCTCGCCGGCACCCTCACCGGGCTCGCCCTCACCGCCTACGGCCTGGCGCGCGGCCGCAGGCGCTACCTCGCCGCGCTCCCCCTCGTCGGGTACGGGACCGCCTGGCCCGCGCACTTCCTGATCGAGAAGAACAACCCGGCCACCTTCGGGCATCCTGCCTGGTCGCTGCGCGGGGACGCGCAGATGATCCGGATGATGCTGGCCGGGCGGGACGCGGAGCTGGCCGAGATCGCGCAGAAGTGGCTTGCCGAGAACCCGTGCCAGGGCTGCCCGCCCGTGACAGACTCCTGACGATCCGTCAGATTGCTGTGACTGGCTAGGGAGGGGTTCCCTTGGGACGCGCACGCACCCCCGTGGTGAGCGGGTGGTTCACCGAGGACGGACCGGACGGCGGCGGCTTCCGGCTGCTCGGCACCCGGTGTTCCGCCTGTACCGCGGTGTTCTTCCCGCGCGAGGACGCGTACTGCCGCAATCCGCACTGCCCCGGCGGCGGCGAGCTCGCCGAGGTCCCGCTGTCCCCCCGGGGCCGGGTGTGGTCCTTCACCGACGGGCGGTACCGGCCGCCCGCGCCGTACGTCTCCGACCCGGACGCGCCCTGGGAGCCGTACACCCTGGTCGCGGTGGAGCTCGAGGCCGAGGGGATGGTCGTGCTCGGGCAGGCGGTTCCCGGGGTCACCGTCGCCGATCTGGCGGTCGGGATGGAGGTCGAGGTGGTCGGCGGTGTGCTGAACGAGGACGCCGAAGCCGACTGGACCACCTGGCAGTTCAAGCCGACGGGAGGCGCCGCGTGAGCGCCGACATCGCCGTCCTCGGGGCCGGGATGCACTCCTGGGGCAAGTGGGGCCGCAGCTTCGTCGAGTACGGACGGGCCGCGGCCCGGACCGCACTCGCCGACGCCGGGCTGGAATGGGCCGATGTCCGGTCGATCGTCGGCGCCGACACCGTGCGCTCCGGCTACCCCGGCTACGTGGCCGGTGCGACCTTCGCGCAGGCCCTCGGCTGGCAGGGCGCACGCGTGACCAGCGTGTACGCGGCCTGCGCCTCCGGGGCCCAGGCCATCGGGGCGGCGCGGGCGCAGATCCTGGCCGGGCTGGCCGACGTCGTCCTGGTGGTCGGCGCGGACGCGGCGCCCAAGGGGTTCTTCGCCCCGGCGGGCGGGGACCGGCCGGACGATCCTGACTGGCTGCGGTTCCGCGTGCTCGGCGCCACGAACCCGGCGTACTTCGCCCTGTACGCGCGCCGCCGGATGGCCGTGTACGGGGACACGCTCGAGGACTTCGCGCAGGTCAAGGTCAAGAACGCCGCGGCCGGCGCCCTCAACCCGCTCGCCCGCTACCGCAAGCCGGTCACGGCCGACGAGGTCGCGCAGTCGGCGGTCGTCGCCGATCCGCTGCGGCTGCTCGACATCTGCGCCACCTCGGACGGGGGCGCGGCGCTGGTCCTGAGCAGCATGGACTTCGCGCGCTCGCGCGGGGTCGCCGATCCGGTGCGCATCCGGGCGGTGTCGACGGTGACGCCGACGTATCCCCGTACGGTCCTCGACCTCCCGGACATCGCCACCGACTCGGTGACCGCCGTACGGCCGGCGCCGGGCTCGTTCCGGGCGTCGATCGCGCGGGCCGCGTACGAGGAGGCCGGGCTCGGGCCCGGGGACCTCTCGCTCGCCGAGGTGTACGACCTGTCCACCGCCCTGGAGCTGGAGTGGTACGAGGACATCGGCCTGTGCGCCGAGGGCGAGGGGGCCAAGCTCGTACGGGAGGGCGCGACGGCGCTCGGCGGCCGGGTGCCGGTGAACGCCAGCGGCGGGCTGGCCTCCTTCGGGGAGGCGGTGCCGGCGCAGGCCATCGCCCAGGTGTGCGAGCTGACCTGGCAGTTGCGCGGTACGGCCGGGGACCGGCAGGTACCGGGGGCCCGTGCGGGGATCACCGCGAACCAGGGGCTGTTCGGGCACGGATCGGCCGTCGTCGCGGTGCGGTGACGACACCGGTGGAGGTGACGCCGACGGCTACGCCGGGGTGACGGCGGCGGCCGGGCGCGGACCCTGAACAGGGGCTGTTGTCCGAACGCTTGACGGCCCCCGGCGGCAGGTTCACACTCGCTCCACAGTCTCGCGCCGCGTACGACGCCGCGGGCGAGACCCTCCGTCCCCCCATGAGAGCTGCGGCCCGTACCCCAGTCGGCGGGGGTACGGGCCGCCTCCTGTGCGCCCGGCACCCGGGGGCCGGGGACCGCTGCTCAGGTCCCCGCGGTCAGGCTCCGGCGCCGGGCCCGCGCCAGCGACATCGCGTGTTCCACGACCCCGACCAGCACGTCCTTCACGGACTCCCGGTCCCGCGCGTCGCACAGCAGCACCGGTACCTCGTGGTCGAGGTCCAGCGCCTCCCGTACGGTCACCACCGGATGGCGGTCGGCCCCGTCGAAGCAGTTGACGGCGACCACGAACGGGATCCCCCGCCGCTCGAAGTAGTCGACGGCGGCGAAGCAGTCGGCGAGGCGGCGGGTGTCGGCGAGGACCACGGCGCCGAGCGAGCCCTGGGCCAGCTCGTCCCACAGGAACCAGAAGCGGTCCTGTCCGGGCGTGCCGAACAGGTACAGCACCAGGTCCTCGCGCAGCGTGATGCGCCCGAAGTCCATCGCCACGGTGGTGGTGGACTTGCCCTCCACTCCCCCGGTGTCGTCGATGCCGACACCCGGCTCGGACAGCAGTTCCTCGGTCCGCAGCGGTCTGATCTCGCTCACCGCACTGACCAGGGTGGTCTTGCCCACCCCGAAGCCGCCCGCGACCAGGATCTTCAGGGTCAGCGGCTCGACCGGCGACACGGCGTGCATCGCACCGGTGCGGCTAGAGCGCCCGAAGGCCATCGATCACCTCACGCAGAATGGATTCATCGGGCAGTTCGGCCGGTGGTACCGGCCGGGTCACATGGACCAGTTCCTCGTCGGCCAGGTCCCCGATCAGGACCCGTACGACCCCGACCGCGAGGTCGAGTTCGGCCGCGAGCTCGGCGACCGACTGCGGGCGCTCCCGGCACAGCCCGAGGATGTGGGCGTGTTCCGGGGACAGGGTCATGTCCCAGACCGGATCGTCGGCCGCCGGTTCGGCGACGACGAGCGCGATCAGGTCGAGCCGGTGCCGGCCGGCGTGGCTGGTCCGGCCGCGGGTCATGGCGTACGGGCGGACGACGGGGCCCGCTTCGTCGTCGAACCAGTGCGGGTGGGCGGGCTCCTGCGGTGCCCCGGGCGTGCCGGGGGCGCCCGCAGGGTGGTCCGGGCGGTATTCCGGGCGGTTCCGGCCTGGATCGCTCATACCGTCCGCCTCACCCTCCGGCTGGCAGCCCGGAGCGGGGAGCGGTCGCCAGGTGGTCGCCGACCCGCTTGACCATGAGGGTCATCTCGTACGCGACCTGCCCGACGTCGGAGTCTGCGTCGGAGAGCACGGCCAGGCAGCTGCCGTCGCCGGCGGCCATGACGAAGAGGAAGGCCTCGTCCAGCTCGACGACGGTCTGGCGGACGCTGCCGGACTCGAAGTGGCGGCCGACGCCCTTGGCCAGGCTGTGGAAGCCGGAGGCCACGGCGGCCAGGTGCTCGCTGTCCTCGCGGGTCAGGTCCTTGGAGCTGCCGGTGGGCAGGCCGTCGCCGGAGAGGACCACCGCCTTGCGGATGCTGCCGACCCGGTCGACGAGCTCGTCGAGGAGCCAGTTGAGCGGACCGGAGCCGCGGCCCCGGGTGTCGTTGCCGGTCTGCGGTGCGGTCATCGACCGTCCCCCTCGTTCTCGGATCCGGGACCGGTGGCGGCGGAGGTGCCTGCCCCGGTCCCGGACTGCTGCTGTGCCTGCTGCTTGCGGCCCGCCGTCCAGCCCCGCTGGAGTGCGGTCATGCGGGTACGTACGTCATCCGCGTCGCGGTGGACCACCGGGTCCGCGGCGGCTTCGGCGGGTGCGGGGGCCGGGGAGTTCTTCAGCTGGGGCGCCAGGCTGGCCTGGCGGACGCGCTTGGGCAGCCCGCCGGGACCGTTCGCGGGGGCGCCGCCGGGCAGGGCGCCGCCGGGCGCGGCCGCGCCGGGGCGGGCGCCGGCCCCGGGGTCCGGTGCGGGCTGCGGGACGGCGGACACCGGGCGGGGCTCCACGCGGCGGCCGTGCTCGGCGACCAGCGTCGGGGTGGGCCTGCGGCGCGGGAGCGGTACGGCGCCCGCGGACCGGGGCCCGTCCGGGCGGGCGCTGCGGATCGGCTCGGGGCGGTGGCTGTCGAGGCGGACCGGGCCGGTGGGGGCCGGCTGCTCCCGGTCGCGGTCCCGGCCGCCCTTGCGGTCGGTGTGCGGCCGGTCCGCCGGGCGGAGCCCCAGCAGGGCGCTGCGCGGGGTGCCGTTCGGCGGGGTCTCGTCGTCGAGCGTGGCCATGGCGGGGCGGCCGCCGATGCCGGTGAGCCCGGTGATCCCGGGGGTGACCTCGTCCAGGGCGGCCGGGTCGTCGAGGCCGTCCAGCCCGAGCACGCCAAGCGGGGCCTCCAGTTCGACGGGGCCGCGCAGCTCGGGGGCGGGCAGCGGCCGGCCGGCCGGGGCGCGCTCCACGGCGGCCGGGGCGGGCCGGGCGGGGCCGTGGCCGTTCGCCCGGCCCCCCTTGCCGTCGCCGAGGCGCAGGCCGGTGCCGTTGGTCTCGGGGGCCTCGGTGAGGAGGGCCGCCGGGAGGAACACCACCGCGGTGGTGCCGCCGTACGGGCTGTGCTGGAGGACGACCTTGACTCCGTGGCGCTGCGCGAGGCGGCTGACGACGAACAGGCCGAGGCGGTCGGTGTCGGAGAGCTCGAACTCGGGGGTCTCGGCCAGCCGGAGGTTCGCGTCGAGCAGCGCCTCGGGGTTCATGCCGAGGCCCCGGTCGTGGATCTCGAGGGTGAAGCCGTTGGCGACGCGCTCGCCGTGCACCTGGACGGCGGTGTGCGGCGGGGAGAACACGGTGGCGTTCTCGAGGAGTTCGGCGACGAGGTGGGTGACGTCGGCGACGGCGGGGCCGGCTATGCCGAGCCGCGGCAGCCGGCGTACCTCGATGCGCTCGTAGTCCTCGACCTCGGCGACGGCGGCCCGCACGACGTCCATGAGCTGGACGGGCTTGCGCCACTGGCGGGAGGGGGCGGCGCCGGAGAGGATCACGAGGCCCTCGGCGTGCCGGCGCATGCGGGTCGTCATGTGGTCGAGGCGGAAGAGGTCGGCGAGCTCCTCGGTGTCCTCGGTGCGCCGCTCCATGGTGTCGAGCAGGGTCAGCTGGCGGTGCAGCAGGACCTGGTTGCGGCGGGCGAGGTTGACGAACACCTCGGAGACGCCCCGGCGGAGCTCGGCCTGCTTGACGGCGGCCTCGACGGCGGCGCGCTGGAGGGTGTTGAGGGCCTGGCCGACCTGGCCGACCTCGTCCTTCTCGTACTCCAGGCGCGGGGCCTCGGTCTCGATGTCCACGTGTTCGCCTGCGGCGAGGCGGCGCATCACGGCGGGCAGCCGGACGCCGGAGACCTCGTGGGCCTCCTTGCGGAGCCGGGACAGGTCGCGGACGAGGTCGCGGCCGATGCGCACGGACAGGACGAGGGAGACGACGAGGGCGATGAAGCCGAGGATGCCGGCGACGGCCGCCTGGACGAGGACGTCCATGGCGACGGGTTCGACGCGCTTCTGGTAGCGGTCGCCGGCGGCGGTGCCCATGGTGGCGAGGTCGTCGAGGACCTTGTTCGCGGCCTCGTCCCACTGGGCGGCGGTGATGCGCGGGTTCTTGCCGGCGCCGCCGGCGAGGAACCGCTCCTCGGCGTCGCGCAGCGGCTTGGTCTCGGGATTGCTCCAGTACTGCTCGAACAGCTCGCGGTCGCCGGCCGGGAGGATCGCGAGGTTGAACTCGTAGAGCAGGGTGCGGTTGGCGGCGAGGTCGGAGACGTGCCGGATGTCCGCGGCGCTGACGTTGCGGGCGGCGAGGGCGGCGGCGATGACGGCGTCCTCGCGGGAGAGCGTCTCGCGGGCTCGGGTGATGCCGACGAGGGCGCGGCCCTGCTTGTCCATCTCCACGTTCTCGAGGGCGTGGAGGTTCATGAGGAACTCGTAGCAGGGGTCGACGAGCCGGCTGTAGAGCTCCAGCGCCTGGCTCGGGTCGAGGGTGTTCTGGTCGACGGAGCGGCGCAGTGCGCCGATGCCGTGGAACGCGTCGAGGATGGAGTCGAGGCGCTGGGCGGCTGCCGGGGCCAACTCGTCGGCGACCTCGGGGTCCTTGGCGTTGCGGCCGATCCGGTCGACGATCTCGTCGGTGGCGGCGCGGCGCTTGGCGAGTTCGGCGGTGGCGGTGGAGGCGCGGGGGTCGCCGAGGACGACGAGGGTCTGGCGGCGTTCCTTCTGGATGACGCGGACGACGTCCTCGACGGGGTAGCCGACCTTGTCGATGACGTAGGCGACGTCGAGGAGCTGGACGGCCTGGCGGCCGGTGATCACGGTCGCGAAGCTCCAGAGGGCGGTGAGGGAGATGAGCGGCACAAGGAGCAACGCCACGATCTTCCGGCGGATGGACTTCCCGCGAAAGCGCATGGCCTCCCCAGCCTCCCCCAGCTCAACCCCGTTGCCGGAGGTCGGTGTTCCGTCATTTAAACGGCGTGAGCCTACTACTGCCGGGGAGCGGCTTCGAAGGCGTGTCCGGACGTTTTCGGCCGGACGCCCGGGCGTAGATCACGAGTTGTCCGACACATCCGGTCAAGACCGGCCCGTTATGTGGCAGATGACACTTGGTGGGGTGTGAGTTCCCGCAACCGGATGGATGGCTGGAATTCTTCGTTCCAAGATGGGCAGGTGCTGGGGAGGAGTCAGGGATACGGGAATCTCTCGACGACGTCGAACGTCTACCTGTTCGAGGGGATTCGTCGGGGTGGGAGCGTGCGATGGGGATCTACGAGGACACCGGCGCGGCGGTGGGCACGCCGGGGCGGACGCTGTGGGAGGAAGAACCGGCCCGGCGGCGCAGGATGCCGGACCCGGTGCGGGAATCGGCGGTGCGGGCGGTGCTGATCGTGGCCGTCACGCTGACCGGGGCGACGGTCACGTTCTTCCTCATGCTCACCGGCTCATGGCTGGCCCTGCCGATGGGGATCGGCGCGATAGCCGGGACGGTGGTGGCCACCTGGGGCGTGCTGGACGTGCTGATCACCCGGCAGATGTGGAACCAGCGGTACGGGGTGGTGTCGGTGCCGAGCAGCACGGCGCGGGACCGTCGGCGCGAGCGGCGCCGGGTCCGCCGGGAGGCACGTGCGGAGGCGGCGGCCGGCGGGACGGACCGGATACAGCGGCGGAGCGGCGGGGTCGCGGGCGCCCGGCCCGCGATGTGGCCGCCTCCGGGCGCGGACAGGCGCTACCAGGCGAGCTCGGGCCGGGGCTGACCGTACGGCCCCTGCGGGCGCTCCGCGGGGCGGTGGGAGCCCCGCGGGGGCTCGGCGGGCCGGGCCGCGAACGGCCGGCCCGCCGGGAATCCCGGGCTGCGGTCAGGAACCGACCGTGGAGCGGCGGAACATGCGGGTCGCCGTGATCTCGCCGTGGATGGTCTCCTCCTCCGGGGACTGCTGGGGCAGGCCCGGGCGCAGGTGCTCCTCGACGCTGATGTACTTCAGGCCCGCCCGCAGGTCCGCATCGTTGCGCAGCCGGATGACCAGCGGGAACTCGGCGAGGGCCGTGGTGTCGAACAGGCCGGTCGTGTAGAGCAGCTGGACGCCGAGCGCGTCGGAGACGGCGCGCTGGAGTTCCAGCAGGTACGTGGCGTTCGCGCGCCCGATCGGGTTGTCGAGGAACAGCGTGCCCGCGTGGCGGTGCTTGTCGCGGCCGCGGTCGTTGCTACGCAGCGCAGCCATCGTGCAGTACAGGGCGATCGCGGCGGTCAGCAGCTGGCCGCCGGAGAAGACGTCGCCCATCTGCCCGACCGGTACGCGCTCGGCGCGCAGCACCGCGTCCGGCTTGAGGATTTCGACCGAGATGCCCTTGGGTTCCAGGGCCGCCTGGACTCCGCGCAGCAGCAGGGACATTCCGTCGCGGCGGCCCTCGCCGAAGGAGGCGGTGCTGTTCTTCTTCACCGCCGCGCGGGTGGCCTCGTCGATGACCTCGCCGAGCCGCTCCGTGAGGGTGGCCTGGTCGGGCTCCTCGAAGCGGATGCGCAGGAACTCCTGGCCCGACCACTCTCCGAGGCCCTCGGGGAGCTGGGAGAGCCGCTGGGCGGAGCGCAGGGTGGCCAGGGCGGACTCCACCAGTCCGCGCAGCCGGTCGACGATGCTGTCGCGGTTGCGCTCCAGCTGGGCCAGCTCGTCGGTGAGGACGCGCAGCCGGGGCGCGAAGGCCGCCGCCCAGGCCGCGGCGTGCTCGGGCAGGGCGGAGGCGGGCAGTTCGCGGATCTGCTGGCGGGCCGGGGTACGTACCTGCTCGTAGCGGTTGGCGTTGGCGTGGCGGACCAGGATGTCGCTCGCCTCTCGGACCGCCGACTCGGCGGCCGAGAGGTCGGCCGCGCAGCCGCGCAGGGAGCGGCGGGCCTCGGCGGCGGACTGCCGGGCCTCCTCCAGCGTGCCCGGGTGGGCCGCCGGCTCCTGCTCGTCGTCCTGGTGGGCGTGGTCGCGCAGCAGGTCCCGCAGCATCGCCGCGGTCTCGTCGAAGCCTCCGGCGCCGTCCTCGGCGGTGCGGTGGGCGCGCAGCAGGTCGGCGTGGGCTGCCCGGGCGCTCTCCACGGCCGCGGTGTGCGCGGCGAGCTGGGCGGTGGCGGTGCGCAGGAGGGCCTGGGCCTGCTCGACGTCGCCGGGGATCAGCTCCTCGGGCAGGTCGGTGTGCGCCTCGCCCTCGGTGGGGGCGTGCCGTTCGGCCTCGCCGCGCAGCCGGCCGAGCTGCTCGCTGGCGGTCGACGCGCGGGTCTCCAGCATCTGCACGAGGGACTCGGCGCGGGCTGCGGCCGCCTGGCGGGAGGGGCCGTCGGCGCCGTCGGTGCCTTCGAGGAGCTGGGCGGCGCGGGTGCGGACCTTGTTGGTGAGCCGGTCGAGCTCGGCGAGGGCGGCGCTCTCGTCGCTCTCGGCGCGGGCCTGCTCGGCGCGCAGGTCGGCGCCGACGCCGACCTTCTCGTACAGCCGGGAGGCGGCCCGGTAGGCCTCGCGGAGGTCGGGCAGCGGGGCCTTGGGCGCGCCGTCGTCCTCGGGCAGGGCCTCGGGGGCGCCGGCGATCTCGGCCCGCTCGGCGCGCAGCGCGCGGGCGGTGCGGCGGGCGTCGTCGGCGGCGCGCTGGGCTGCGCGGCGGTCCTCGTCGGCGGCGCGGGCCCGGTCCAGGCAGACCTCGGCGCGGGCCTCGGACTCGGCGGCCTCGTCGGCGAGTTCGCGGACCTTGGCCTGCCAGCCGGCGCGCTCGCGCAGGCGGAAGGCGAGCCCGGCGAGGGCGTCGGCGGCGCGGCGGGCCCGCTGGGCGGTGTCCTGGCGCTCGTCCCGGACACGGGCGGCATCGGCGGCGGCCTCGTCGGCTTCGGCGCGCACGGTACGGGCCTCCGCCAGCTCGGCGTCGGCCTCCTCGGCGAACGCACGGGCGGCCTCGGCCTGCTGCGCCAGCTCGGCGAGGCGGCCGGGCGGGCAGCCGGTGCGCCAGGAGGCGAGGCGGGCGGCGAGCTCGCGGTCCCCGGCGAGGCGGGCGGCCAGGTCGCGGATCTCGGTGTCGCGGGCGGTGGCGCGGGTGCGCAGCGCCTGGCGCTCCTCGTCGGCGGCGTGCTCGTCGTGCATGGCCGGGTTCGGCGGTACGAGAAACACACCGGTGTCGCTCTCCGCCGCGGGCGGTACGGGCGCCAGCAGGGCGGCGGCCGTGCCGACGGCGACGGTGGAGCGGGGCAGCAGGGCGGCGCCGGAGAGGACCTCGCGGGCCCGGGAGTGGGTGTCGGGGTCGGTGATGACGACGCCGTCGACGAGCTCGGGGCGGGCCGCGAGGACGGCCGCGTGGTCGGCGGGGTCCACGGACTGGGCGAGGTAGCGCCAGCCGGGCAGGGCGGGGATGCCGTGTTCGCCGAGGTACTCGACGGTGGCGAGGACGTCGGGGCCGGGCGGCAGCAGCCCGCCGTCGCCGAGCGCGCCGAGGATCCGGGCGTCGTCGGCGGCGGCGGTGCGCAGCTCGAAGAGCTGGCGTTCGGCCGATGCGACCGTGTCGGTGAGCAGTTGGCGCAGGTCGTCGGCGTTCCGGTCGAGGTCGGCCACCGTGAGCCCGCCGCCGCCGGCGGTTTCGGGGTGGCCGGCTGCGGCCGGGCCGGGAGGTCCGCCGACGGGGCCGGGGGTACCGGCGTCCGCGGCTGCGCCCGATCGGGCCTGCGTACCGGATCCCGTGAAAGCCCCGGGCACGCCGCTCTGCGCCCCCGTACGCGGAGGGGGGAGGAAACCGACGGGGGCCGGCGGAAGGCCGAGCAGTTCCGCCAAGCGGGGCGCGGCGGCGAGGGAGGCGGCCGCCCGGTGCTCGGCGTCGTGCGCGGCCTCGGCCGCGTCGGCGGCGTCCGCGCTCCGGGCCGCGGTGAGTTCGGCGCGGGACTCCGCTGCGGCCGCCTCGCGGGCGGCATCGGCGGCGGTACGCGCCGCATCGCGGGACTCGTCCCAGGCGGCCACGGCGGTCTTCTCGGCGTCACTGGCGGCGAGGGCCGCGCGCGCCGGGTCCGCGTCGGGCGCCGAGTCGTCGAGCCAGCCGGCCCGGACGGCTTCGGCGGTCTCCTGCTGGACCTCGGCGAGCCGGGCCCGCAGGTGTTCGGCCTCGCTGCGCGCCCGCTGGGCGGCCGTGGCGGCGGCCGTGGCATCG
Organism: Streptomyces sp. NPDC031132; assembly: GCF_055570595.1. Taxonomy (NCBI): domain Bacteria; kingdom Bacillati; phylum Actinomycetota; class Actinomycetes; order Kitasatosporales; family Streptomycetaceae; genus Streptomyces; species Streptomyces sp. NPDC031132. The sequence goes on along the minus strand of NZ_JBVIGX010000053.1, from coordinate 11,532 downwards.
CGGTGGGCGGCCTCGCCCGCCTCCTGGAGGCCGGCGGACCGCTCCTCCTCCTCGTTGGCGACCCGCTCCCCGTCCTCGGCGGCGGTGTGCAGGGCCCGTACGAGGGCGGCGGCGGCCGTGGCGCGGGCGGCCAGCGCCGGGGCGGCGTCCCGCTCGGCCTCCAGGATCGCGGCGGCGACCCGGGCGGAGCGGTCGGACGCGGCACGGTGGCGCAGCACGATCTCGGCGGCCTGCCACGCGGAGTGCAGGGTGCGCGCTTCGAGGAGCTCGCGGCGCTGGGCCGCGGCGGCCTTGTCCGCGACGGTCAGCGCCAGCGAGGCGTGCCGGTAGGCGAGTTCGGCGGAGACGGCGGCGCTGCGGGAGCGCGCGGACTCGGCGGAGGTGACCCCGTGGGCGGCGCCGGTGACCCGCTGGGCGAGGTCGGCGGCGCGGCCGCGCTCCTCGCCGGCGCGGGCGGACAGCCGCCGGGCGAGGGTGCGCGTACGGCGTTCCGCGCCCGCGTGGACGTCGCGGAGCCGGGAGCGGGTCTCGGCGGCCTCGACGATCTTGGTCAGCAGGTCCACGGAACCGGCGGTGAAGTCCCGTTCGGCCATCAGCTCGGCGCGGCGGCCGAGCTTGTTGCCGAAGCCGTGGACGAGGTCGGCGAGGCCGTCGGTGTCACGGGTGTCGGTGACCGCGCGCAGCAGCAGGTCGGTGAAGTCGGAGTCCTTCTTGACCGCGAAGAGGCCGGCGGCCTCGCCCTCGTCTGCGTTCATCTCGCGCTGGTAGCGGAAGAGTTCGGGGTCGAGGCCGAGTTCGGTGAGGTGCTCGTTCCAGCGGTCGTGGATCTCCTCGAAGTACACCTCGAGGTGCGGGTACGCCTTGCCGGCCTCGGTGAGGGCGTCGCGGAAGCCCTTCATCGTGCGGCGCCGGCCCTGCGCGCCGGAGGCGCCTTCGACGGGCGGCCGGACGGCGGTGGCCTCGGCGACGGGGAGGTTGTCCAGGCTCAGGCCCGGGCCGGGGCGGAAGGAGTACCAGGCCTCGGCGAACTTGCGCGGGTCGTTGGAGACCTGGCGGCCGCGCCATTCGCTGACCTTGCCGACGACCACGCACTCGCCGGTCTGGGTGTGCTGCCACTCCAGGGCCACGTGCCCGCAGTCGTCGGCGAGCAGGAACTTGCGCAGGACGCCGGAGCTGGCGCCGCCGAGGGTGTTGCGGTGGCCGGGCAGCATCACCGAGAAGATCAGCTTGAGCAGGACGGACTTTCCGCCGCCGTTCTCCAGGAAGAGCACGCCGGCCGGCGCGGGGCGGCGCGGCGGGCCGGTGGGCTCGTCCTCGAAGAACTCCGCCTGGGCGGGCGCCGGGTGGGGCACCGGCTCGCCGACTCCGCGCAGGTCGAGCACGGTGTCGGCGTAGCGCGCACCGGCGGGCCCGATGGAGTAGAGGCGGATCCGGGACAGCTCGTACATGGCGGCGGACTCTCGTTGTTTCTCGGTGTGTCTCGGTAGGTAGGGCGGGTCGGGCGGCGGTGCTCGGCGGCGGGACTCAGGCGTGGAAGGGCAGGCCGGCGTCGGCGGCGAGCTCCAGGTCGTCGCCCTCGGGCGGCGGGAGGAGGCTGGCGGAGCCGTCGCTGACGGGGACCACGCCGAGTTCCAGGAGCTCGGCCATGGCCGCGCTGCCCGCCATGTCGCGGACCTGGAGCTGGTAGCGGGGGGTGGTGCGGTAGGTGCCGCCGGCGTCGTCGCCGGTGCGCTGGAGGAACCCGGAGTCGGTGAGGAAGGCGGCGGCCTTGCCGACGATGCCGGTGGTGGAGCCGGCGAGGCGGCGCGCGTCCTTGGTGGCGCCGGTCGCGCTGCGGCGGGCGTAGACGCGCCAGGCGGCTTCGAGGCCGGGGGCGTCGGTGGCCGGGTCGGTGTTCTCGCCGAGCTCCTCGGCGCGCTCCTCGAGGCGGCGGCAGGTCTGCCGGACGAACGCGTCGACGCCGTTGACGGTGACGCGGCCGATGTAGCCGTCGTCGGCGAGGTCTTCGGGGCGCGGGAAGGCGAGGGCGGCGACGGCGAGGTGGGCGAGGCCGTGCAGGAACCGGTCGGCGGAGTCGGCGATGGTGCGGCGGGCGTAGTCGCCCATCCGGACGGCGAAGACGGAGTCCTCGCCTGCGGCGACGGCCATGCCGGCGCGCGGGGACACCTCCAGGACGACGAGGCCGAGGCCGGTGGCGACGGCGTCGGCGAGGCGGCCGAAGGCCGGCTCCTCGCGGTAGCGGCGCAGCAGTTCGGCGTACTCGGCGTCGCGGGCGGGGAGCAGCTTGGGCTGCAGCCCGAAGGCGACGAGCCGGGCCGCGTCCGCGGCGTCGGCGGGGGTGACGGACCCTCCGGGGGCGGGCGCGACGGGAGCCGACGGCGCGTCGGGCTCGCTCCACGCGGGGTTCTCGGCGTGGTGGTCGCTCACGGGTGGGTCTCCTCGGCGGTGGGGTGGTCGTGATGTACGGCGGTGGCCGCGCCCGGCGCCATGCCGGCTCCGGCACCGGCCGGGACGGCGGCGACGCCGGTCCGCGGGCGCGGGCGCACGCGCGGGCCGCGGACTGCCGGGGCCTGCGCCCCGGCGCGGTGCCGTACGGCCGGACTGCCCGCCCGGGAGGGCCCGGTGGCGGGGCCGGGCGGCCGACCGGCTGTGGCGCGGTCGTGCCCCGGGGCGGCGGCGGTCGGTGGGTGTGCGCGCCGGGCCGGGGCGGGCGGCGCGGTCATGCCGCCTCCGTGCGGTCCGCGGTCATCGCGGCCGCGTCCAGGAGGGCCGTGCCGACGATCAGGTCCGCGCCGCCGAACTCGGGGTCGTCGAGCTCCGTGCCGTCGTCCACGGCGAAGAGCAGCCGCTCCTCGCCCTGGCGGTAGGCCGTGCCGACCGCCGGGCTCGCCGCGTGGACGGCCAGCAGGGCCACCAGGTACGGCAGGTCCGGGTCGCTGCGCCGGGCCTGGGCGAGCAGGCCCGACAGGCGGCGCGGGGCGTCGTGCGGCAGGTCCAGGAGCTCCATCGCGGCGGCGAGCTGCCCCTCGCTGAAGCGGCTGTCGTCCGGGGTCGCGATGAGGTCCGGCTCCGGCATCTCCGCGCCGAGGTGCTCGCGCTCCACCGGCGGCGTCAGCAGTATCTCGACGAGGTCGGCGACGCGCACGGAGACGGGCGTGCGCAGGCCCGCACCCGCGGCGAAGAAGGCGTCGGTGACCCGCCCGGCCTGCGCGACCGGCAGCGGCAGGATCGGGGCGACGAGCTGGCCGTACAGGTCGATCCCGGAGCGCGGCGCCGGGGCCGCGAAGGCCTGCCGGTCCTGCTCGGCACGGAACAGCGGGCCCGCGTCCAGCAGCCGGGACTGGAGCTGGGTGTGGCGGCGGATGCAGTCCTTGACGATGTCGACGAGCTCGGCGGCGCGCCGCTTGTTCTCCGGCTCCTCCGCCTCGTCCCGCGCCCGGCGGATGTTCGTCAGGATCGCGTTCTCGTGCCGGTAGCGGTCGGCGACGTGGTCGAGGGCCTCCTCGATCATGTCGGGCACGGACTGCAGCCAGTCCACCGCCCGGACGTTGCGCCGGGTCGCGTCCAGCGTGCGGCGCAGCGTCTCGGCGTACTGGACCGTGCGGTACCGGGCCTGCTCGGCGGCGAGCTGGGCGTCGGCCAGCCGGCCCCGGCTGATCAGGACCTCCAGCTTCACCTCGGCCGCGATCTGCGCGCTGGTGACGTCCGTGTCGAGGGCGCCGACCAGCACGTTGACGGCCTCGTCCGTCGTACGGAGGTAGACCGCGCCGCCGTATCCGGGAACCTCTTCGATCAGCTTGAAGTCGTAGTCCCGCCGGACGTACACCCCGTCCGGGCCGAACGTGCCGTAGATCGCCCGGAAGCCCCGGTCGACGCTGCCGACGTTGATCAGGTTCTCCAGCACCCAGCGGGCCACCCGCTCGTGCTCGGCGGCCGGGCGGTGCGGTGCCTGCGCGGCGATGCGCGGCAGCAGCCGGGCCACTATCTGCTCGTGGTCGGCGCCGGTGTCGAAGTCCATGTTGAGCGTGACCAGGTCGATCGCGGCGAGCGCGACCTCCGCCATCGCGTAGATCCCGTACTCGCCGGCGAGATTGGCCTTGCGGACGTCGAGGTCGTGCAGCGGGGCGGTGCAGGCGAGCGCGCGCAGCCGCCGGGCCAGGCCCTCGTCGGCAGCCGGGCCCGGCGCCGGGGACGGAAGGGTCTTCGCCGGGGCAGGGAGAGTCACGGACAAAGACTAGGCGCTGATGCTGACAACATCCCAAACGGCATGGTTCGGCCGGATCGGTCCAGGGGGGTTGCGGACGTGCCGCCGCAGGTGCCACGAGACGTCCTGCCGAACGCGCGGCCCAACCCGTCACCGCCGCGCGGGCGCTGTTCTACGCTCACCGCATGGCTGCCATGATCACACCACTGATCGATCTCAACGCCGACCTCGGCGAGGGCTTCGGGCGCTGGACGCTGACCGACGACGAGGCCCTGCTGTCCGTCGTCACCAGCGCCAACGTGGCCTGCGGTTTCCACGCCGGGGACCCGTCGATCATGCGCCGGGTCTGCGAGCTGGCCGCGGAGCGGGGCGTACGGATCGGCGCGCAGGTCTCGTACCGCGATCTGGCGGGCTTCGGGCGGCGCTCCATGGACGTGCCGGCGGGCGAGCTGGCCGACGAGGTGGCGTACCAGATCGGGGCGCTGGAGGTCTTCGCACGGGCGGCCGGCTCCCGGGTGTCGTACGTGAAACCGCACGGTGCCCTGTACAACCGCACGGTCCACGACGCCGACCAGGCGGGCGCCGTCGTCGCCGGGGTGCGGACGGCCGCCGGGGCCGACGACCTGCCGGTGCTCGGCCTGCCGGGCTCGCTGCTGCTGACCGCCGCCGAGGCGGCGGGCCTCACGGCCGTGCCGGAGGCCTTCGCCGACCGGGCGTACACGCCGGCCGGAACGCTGGTGCCGCGCAGCGAGCCGGGGGCGGTGCTGCACGACCCGGCCGCCGTGGTCGCCCGCGCGGTCGGGATGGCGACCGAGGGCGCGGTGACGGCCGCCGACGGCTCTTGGGTGGCGCTGGAGGCGCGCTCTCTGTGCCTCCACGGCGACACCCCGGGGGCGGCGCAGCTCGCCCTGCGGGTGCGCGAGGCGCTCGGCGCGGCGGGCGTCCGGGTGGAGGCCTTCGCGTGAGGCCGCTGGTGGTGGGCGGTGCGGCGCTGCTGATCGAACTGGACTCGGCGGCGGAGGTGGCCGCGCTCCACGCGGAGCTGCTCCGGCGGCGGGACGCGGGCGAGCTGGGAGCCGTACGGGACGTCGTGCCGGCCGCGCGGACCGTACTGCTGGACGGTGTGCGCGAGCCGCGCGCGCTGGCGGAGCGGATCGCGCGCTGGGAGGTGCCGCCGCTGGCGGAGACCGAGGGGCCGCTGGTCACCGTCCCGGTGCGGTACGACGGGCCGGACCTGGCGGAGACGGCCCGGTCGTGGGGGGTCGCGGAGCGGGAGGTGGCGGCCATCGTCGGGGGGACGGTCTTCCGGGTGGCCTTCTGCGGGTTCGCCCCCGGCTTCGGGTACCTGACGGGCCTGGCGGAGCGCTACCACCTGCCGCGGCGGGCCACGCCCCGTACGGCCGTCCCGGCGGGCTCGCTGGCGCTGGCGGGCGAGTACGCGGGGGTGTACCCACGCTCCTCCCCGGGCGGCTGGCAGCTGATCGGGACGACGGACGCGGTGCTGTGGGACCCGGAGCGGGAACCGGCGGCGCTGTTCGCGCCGGGGGTCCGGGTGCGGTTCGAGGAGGTGACGGGGTGAGGGATGCTGCGCTGGAGGTGCTCCGGCCGGGGGCGCTGACCACGGTCCAGGACCTCGGGCGGCCCGGATACGCGCACCTGGGGGTGCCCAGGTCGGGCGCGCTGGACACGGGGGCGCACGGCCTGGCCAACCGGCTGCTGGGCAACCCGCCGGACGCGGCCGCGCTGGAGACCACCGTGGACGGGATCGGCCTGCGGGCGCTGGCGCCCGTGACCGTGGCGGTCACGGGCGCTCCTTGTGCGGTACGGGTGTCCGGCCGGGCGGTGGCCTGGGGAGCCCCGGTCCGGCTCCGTGCCGGGGCGGAGCTGGAGGTGGGCCGGGCGGAGTCGGGGGTGCGCAGCTACGTCGCGGTGCGGGGAGGGTTCGCCGTACCGCCGGTCCTGGGCAGTCGCTCGACGGACCTGCTGTCGGGGCTGGGGCCGGGTGTCCTGTCGGCCGGGACAGTGCTGCCGGTGGGCCCGCCCGGGCCGGATCCGGTCTGCGGGGCGGATGCGCTGCGGGAGCCGGGGGCGCCGACCGAGCTGGTCCTGCCGTTGCGGCTGGGGCCGCGGGCGGACTGGTTCGAGCCGGCTTCGATCGCGGCCCTGTGGCGCGCGGAGTTCCGGGTCTCGTCGGCGTCGAACCGCATCGGACTCCGTACCGAGGCCGGCGCCCGGCTGATCCGCAGCCGCGGCGGTGAACTGCCGAGCGAGGGCATGGTGCTGGGCGCCGTCCAGGTCCCCCCGGACGGCCTGCCGGTGGTGTTCCTGGCCGACCACCCGGTGACGGGCGGCTACCCGGTCGTAGGCGTGGTCCCCCCGGGCCCACCCCTGAACGCAGCAGCCCAGGCCAGACCGGGTGTCGGGGTGAGGTTCGTGCGGGGGTAGGGGGCGGGGAGGGGGGGCGGGGCGGGGGCTCCGGGGGCACGCATGCGGCGCCGGAAGGCTCGGGCGGGACGCCGGGGACGGGGACTGCGCGGTCGGCGCCTCATCTCAGGCGGGACGCCGGGGGCGGGGACTGCCCAATCGGCACCTCATCTCAGGCGGGACGCCGGGGGCGGGGACTGCCCAATCGGCACCCAGCCCCAGACAGGACACCGGGGGCGGGGACTGCGCAATCGGCACCCAGCCCCAGACAGGACACCAGGGGGGCAGGGACTGCGCAATCGGCACCTAACCTCAGGCAGGACGCCGGGGGGCGGGGACTGCGCAGTCGGCGCCGGAAGGCTCAGCGGAACGCCGGGGTCGGGGTCTGTGTGAGCGGTGTCGGAGGGTGTCCGGGGGCGTCCCGTCAGTCCACTGTCCTTCCGTGTCGTGCCGGTCCCTCAAGGGCGCTCTCTTCGTTCGCGTCGCTTCGCGATGGCCTGCGGCCACCCTTGACCGACCGACCCGCCCCGGAATGCCAACAGACTGCCGGGAAGCCCCCGAAGGATGGCCGGGGGGTTCGGATCCGGTCCAGCCCCGATCAGAGACGCCGAGCAGGGACCCCTGTCATCCGCACCCAGCCCACCAGGACCACCCAGGCGGAGCAGGATGGAGCCCCGGGGAGGGAACGGCTCCCTGAAGGGCCCATAGAAAGCCCTTTCCGGACCCGGGCAGGGTCAACCTGCACCAGACAGCGATGAAATGACGATGCGGTGCCGGTTGGACCGTGGACGCCCCAAATCGCTACGCGCTTCTCTCTGTTTGGCGTCCGACGGCCGTCTGGGGCTGGACATAGGCCGCCCAGACGCCTCCCAGGGGCGGGTTTCGGGCGTCTGCAGGCCAGTTGGAGTGAAAAGCGGGCGAGAGGGAGCCTGATGCCGGATTTCTCAACCTCTCACTCCGGCAGGCGCCCATTCACCCCTCAACCGGTCGCCAAAACGGGACAAACAACCCGCACTCGCATCCCAGGCTGACCTCTGCCGGTCGTGGGCGGCTTATGACCGGCCCCAGACGGCCGTCGGACGCCAAACAGAGAGAAGCGCGTAGCGAATTGGGGCGCCTGCGGGCCCACCCCTACCGGCATGGGCATCTGGTCGCTGTCCGGTGCAGGTTGACCCCGCCCGGACGCGGAAAGGGTGCCTATGGGCCCTTCAGGAAGCCGTACCCTCCCCCGGGCCCCATCCCGCTCTGGCTCGCTGGTCCCGGGGACTGACTCCGGATGACCAGGGGCCCCTGCTCGGCATCTCTGATCTGGGCAGGTCGGAATCCGAACCCCCCGGCCATCCTTCGGGGGCTTCCCGGCAGTCTTATGGCATTCCGGGGCGGGTCGGTCGGTCAAGGGTGGCCGCAGGCCATCGCGTAGCGACGCGAACGAAGAGAGCGCCCTTGAGGGACCGGCACGACACGGAAGGACAGTGGACTGACGGGACGCCCCCGGATGCTTACCGTCGCCGGTTACGCGGACCCCGCCCCTGCCCCCCGACCCACTCTTCCGGCCCCGAGTACACCGACCCCGCCCCCGGTCTCCCGATCGACCTTCCGTCGCCGCATGCGTGGACCCCGCCGCCCCCACGCCCGATCGGCTCCTCTGGTGCCTCGCACGCGGGCCCCGCCCCCCGGCCCAAGCCCGCGAGGACCTCCCCCGCGCCGCCCGCGCGGCCCCCAAGGTCCCGGTCGGCGTTCGGTGCCGGGTGCGATGGGCCCCGCCCCCGGCATCCCGCCGACCCGTCCCACCCCGAGTGCACAGACCCCGCCGCCACACGCCCGATCGGCTCCTCTGGTGCCTCGCACGCGGGCCCCGCCCCCCGGCCCAAGCCCGCGAGGACCTCCCCCGCGCCGCCCGCGCGGCCCCCGGGGTCCCGGCCGGCGTTCGGTGCCGGGTGCGATGGGACCCGCCCCCGGCATCCCGCCGACCCGTCCGACACCGCGCACCCGGGCCCGCCCCCGGCGTCCCGATCAGCCCTACCGGCGGCGCGGAGGGCGCGCCCCCGCCCCCGCTCCCCCGCACTACACCGCCGACTCCGGCGCGATCCGGCTGCGGACCGCCGACTGGACGTCCTCTTCCTCGGCCGGGTCGGCCGCCAGGCGGCGCAGGCGCGGTGCCACTCGGGCGTCCGCCGTTTCCGCGTGGTGGGCCGCCACCTCGCGGGTGGTCTCCTCGCAGTCCCAGAGGCATTCCACGGCGAAGCCGGCCGCGAAGGACGGGTCCGTGCTGGCCAGGGGGCGCGCCGCGCGCCCACGCAGGTGGGACGAGGCCGTCTCGCGGTAGATGTGGCGCAGCACCGGTGCCGCGCAGCCGATGGAGAGCCGGCCCGCACCGTCGACCAGGGCGAACAGCCGCTGGGCGTCCGGGCCGGAGCCGCGGACCGTGGAGCGGAGTGCGCCGAGGACGAGTGCGGTGTCCTCGGAGCCGCCCCGCGCGGCCAGGAGGGCGGCCGCGGCCGCGCCCAGCGCGTCGGGGCGGTGGACCCACTGCCGGGCCCGGTCGACGGCCGCGGGGCCGCACATGCGCTCGTAGGCGGCCACGGCGGGCTCGTCCCCGGCGGCTTCGATGAGGTCCAGTACGGCCGGGTTCTCCGGCTCGGCGAGGACCAGGTGGTGCAGGGCGGTGGCCCGGGCGGCCTCGCCCGCGGCGCCGGCGGCGGCGGCGAGGATCGCGGAGCGGTCCTCGGGTGCGGCGACGGCGGCGAGACAGCGTGCGGCGGGCACGTGCAGCGGGGTTCCGCGGCGCAGCCCGTCGGCGGCCCAGTCGAAGACGGCCTGTACGCCCCAGCCGGGCCGGGGTCCGTTCGGGGTGAGCTGGCGCTGCCAGCGGTCGAAGGAGCCCTGCTGGCGGGCCGCGCGCAGGCGGTCGCCGTACTCGGGTGACTCCTCCCACAGGCACCAGGGCCGGGGCTCGTACGCGTCGCGGACGGCGGCGGCCAGCCGCGCCTCGCCCTCGGCGGTGGCCGGGAATCTGGCGAGGACGGGCGTGGCGAGGCTGCGCAGCCCCTCGTCGTCGTCGCGCAGGGCGAGCTCGTCGAGGGCCCACGCCCAGTTGGCGCCGGAGGCGGCGTAGCGGCGCAGCAGCATGAGCGCGTCGTCGCGGCCGTACGAGGCCAGGTGGCCCAGGACGGACAGGGCGAGGCCGGTCCGGTGGTCCGTGTCGTCGACGAGGTCGTCGGCGCTGAAGAGGTGGCTCTCGATCTCGCCGAGGGGGCCGTCGAGATCCAGGTACAGGCGCGCGTAGTACAGCGAGCGGTTCTCGACCTGCCAGTCCTGGCGCGGATCGCTGACCACGCACTGGTTGAGGGCCGCGAGGGCCTCCGTGCGGGGCGCCGCAAGGGCGTGCAGCGTGCCGTCGCCACGGCCCCGCTGGAGGAGCCCGAGCAGGGTGCCGCTTGGCGCTATGACTGGTTCGAACATGGGAATGGCCTCAAATCAAGCTGGGGACGCAACCGGGAATCGGGATTCACAGGGCCGCGTAACAGCATGTGAGGACGTTCGCCGTCATGTTCCGCTCGATGTAGACCATTGCCTTCTCACTCTCGTCGGTGCTTCGCGACCAGGACGGCCGGTCTGCGCAGGGGGTGGGCGCGGACACCCTTCGTGTCCTGCCCGCTCCTGCCCGTCCGCCGTGTTCGCAAATCGAATCCGACGCCATGATGACCCAGCCGGTTTGTGCGCCGCGACCACATTTACGGCCGCCGTGATCAACCCGTGAGGTGGCGGCCCGGTCGGACCGTGCCAGGTCACGGGCAAAAACGGACTACTTGGCTCCGAAGAGTTCCAGCAGGTCCGCCTTGGCGAACATGCGGGCGGTGTCGACGGCGGAGGGGGTTCCGGCCATCGGGTCGGCGCCTGCGGCCAGCAGGGCGCGGATGACGGCCTCCTCGCCCTTGAAGACGGCGCCGGCGAGCGGGGTCTGGCCGCGGTCGTTGGCGCGGTCCGCCTCGGCGCCGCGGGCCAGCAGGGCCGTGACGGTGGCGGCGTGGCCGTGGTACGCGGCCAGCATGACGAGGGTGTCGCCGCGGTCGTTGGTGAGGTTGGCCGGGACTCCGGCGTCGAGGTACGCGGTGAGCGTCTCGGTCTCGCCCTGGCGGGCGAGGTCGAAGATCTTGGTGGCCAGCTCGATGACGTCCTCGTCGGGAGCGCCCTGGGAGCCGCCCTCGGTGGGCTCGTGCTCGCTCATCTGTCGTACCGCCTTCCACTCGCTGTCGGCATGAGGTCCCCCCGGACCGGCGGGCAGGGGGGCGTACGGAGCCGCGGCCGTACGGGTGAATCGCCAGAGTAGCGCCCGGACCTGCACATACGGGGCCCGGACCGAGGCAAGCATCCCCGTGGGGGCCGGTTGGCGCTGGTGGGCGCCGGGCTGATCCGGTCGGCCCCGCTTCGCCGCCGGACGCGCCAGCCGGGCTGCGCCGGTCAAGTGAAAAAAGCCCGGATTCACCCGTATGCACCTTTTATCGCATTGATACTTCCTGTGAGCCTGGAACAACTGATGGTGACTGTCCCCACCCACCAGGAGAACTTCTCATGATCCTCTCCATCTCAGGCGTCGTCCTGCTCGGCATCATCGCCTTCCTCTTCTTCAAGAAGGACGGGATGAAGCTGTCCCACGCGTTCGTCTGTGCGCTGTTCGGCTTCTTCCTCGCCGGCTCCGCCATCGCGCCGAGCATCACGGCGAGCACGGCGAGCCTCGCGAGCCTCCTCGGCGGGATCAAGCTCTAGGGGGTGTCCGCGAAGTCGTGCCGGGCGCCCGAAGGGCGCCGCCCGCGGCGTCTGGTGTCGTGCAGCGCAAGCCGGAGGGGGGAGAGGAAGATCGGAAGGGACTGGGGCTACCACAAACCAGGGCAGGGGGGCCACAC
>NZ_JBVIGX010000052.1:0-34295 GCF_055570595.1 Streptomyces sp. NPDC031132 | reverse complement strand
CTGCGCCGCACCTTAGCTATGACAGCCTATCCTAGGCACACATAAGCCCTCCCCCCTCCCCCCCCCCGCCCCCCCCCTCCCCCCCCCCTTCCCCCCCCCCCCCCCCCCCCCCCCCCCCACCTTCGATTCAGCACCGGCGGGAGTGCCGGAGACAGGGAAGGACCCATGCGACAGGTACTGAGCCGACAGGTACTGGGCAAGGGGGTGCTCACGGCGGCGGCCGCCTCGAGCCTGCTGTCGATCGCGACCGGCGCGGCCTGCGCGCACCCGGCGGCGATGGCCGAAGCCTCGCATTCACCGGGCGTGCTGTCCGGCAACAGCATCTCGGCACCGATCACCCTCTCGCCGAACGTGTGCGGCAACAGTGTGGACGGCGGAGCAGCGCTCAACCCCTCGTTCGGGAACACGTGCGCCACCACGACCGGTTCGGACGCACACCACGCCGACCACGACTACGGGCGCTACCTCAGTCCCGAGAACGCCGAGGTCTTCGAGCGCTACCTCGAGGAGCGCCGGGGAGGCCGGCACGCGCTGCCGGAGCAGCGCCGGCAGGAGCCCCGTCACGAGGAGTCCCGCCGGCCGGGGCCGCGGCACGCGGCACCCCGCCACGAGGAGTCCCGCGACGAGGGCGGCCACGGCGGATCGGACGAGGGCGACCGGAGCCACGGCGCACCGGCCGACCACCGCGATCACCGCGGACCGGCCGACCACGGCGACCACCGCGATCAGGTCGGACCGCGCGGGCAGGGAAGTCACCGCGGTCCGGACGAGGAGAAGTGCGACGACCACCCGCACGCCCTCCCGGCGCCGGCGCCCGAGGCCCACCACGCGCCCCCGGCACCCGAACGGCCGCAGCCGCGGCCCGTCCCCCACCCGGCTCCCGAGCCCGTCCCGGTCGCGGAGACGCCCGCTCCGCCGCAGCCCGCGCCGGAGCCCGTCCCCGCTCCGGTGACCCTCCCGGCCCCGGTGGCGGAGACACCCGTGACGCTTCCCGCTCCGGTCGCGGAGGCGCCCCGACCGCTCCCGGCTCCCGCTCCCGTCGCCGAGGAAGCGCCCGTCCCCGCCCCGCCGCACGGCAGCCAGTTCGTGGAGCACCCGGCCCCGGCGCCCGCTCCCGAGGTCGTCCGTCCCGCCGACCAGCCGCCGGCCGCCCCCGCCGGCGACCTCCCCGTCCACCTGGCGCCGGCACCGGCACCGGCGCCGGCTCCCGTCCCCGCGGCGCCGGTCCCGGCCGCGCCCGTCCCCGCACCCGCCCCGGCGCACGTGTCGGCGCCGGCGCTCGCCGAGACCGGGGCGGGACAGCCCGCCGCCGCGGCGGCCCTCGCCTCGGCACTGATCCTGGGCGGCGCCATTCTGTACCGGAGGTCCCGTATCTCCTGACCGGCAATACCGGTAATCGGAAGAAATATCGGCCGGAGAATCCCCGACGGGTTCTCCGGCCGCTGCCGTACGCGTTTCCGGAGCGGCGGGAAATCGTTACCAGGGCGAAAGCGGCGCGACGGTCGCCACTGATCCATCTGTCCACGAAAGAAGAGGATTTCGATAATGAAGCTCACGAAGGTCGCCGCGGTCATCGCCGGCTCCGTTGCCGCGCTCGGCGCCTCCGCTCCCGCCTTCGCTGCCGACGCGCCGGCGGCGATGCCCCCCACGAGCCTGACGGGCGGGGCCACCGAGACGTTCAACTCGCTCGCCCCGGTCACCGAGTCGCTCCCGCAGACCCTGGGCAACGGGCTGGCCGAGCAGGGCGAGACCGTCACCCAGGTCGTGGACACCGCCCAGCGCGTCAACCAGGTCCGCAACAATGCGCCGGGCGAGGTGCTCGAGGTCGCGAACGGTCTCACGAAGGCGTCCCCGCTCCTCGGCGGCGTGCAGCTCAACGGCGGGGCGCACTGAGCCGCTCGGCTCGCTTCCCCGGACAAACCGCTGTGGGCGCCACCGGCCGAGGCCGGTGGCGCCCACAGTCAGGTGTGCGACAGACGTCAGTCGTTGACGCAGACGTTGCCGAACGCGGGGTTCAGCGCAGCGATCACGTTCACGGTGTTGCCGCAGACGTTGACCGGAACGTGAACCGGGACCTGGACCAGGTTGCCCGAGAGGACACCGGGGGAGCCCACGGCCGCGCCCTCGGCCGACGAGTCGGCCATGGCGGAGCCGGCGGCACCGGCCGCAGCGAGACCGGCGGAGGCCAGGACCAGGGCGGCCTTCTTGGCAGAGTTCATGGGAAGTGCACCTTCTGTTCGATGTTCTGCCCCGACGCGGGGCTCACACCGAGCGAAACGGTTCAGACTCCCGGACGACACGGCCTCGCATGTAATCAGACCTGTTCAGCTCAATAGTCGTAACCATGCGCGGTTTTCCGGCCGTCCTCCGCCACCCTGCCTCCCCGCTACGGGAGGCCGGGGCCCTCCGGCACGATCTCCACCGGCGTCAGGACCGGGTTGACCGGTGCCGGGGCCGGCTTGGCCGGGACCGCCGGCTTGGCCGGGACCGCCGGCTTGGCCGGGACCGCCGGCTTGGCCGGGACCGCCGGCTTGGCCGGGACCGCCGGCTTGGCCGGGACCGCCGGCTTGGCGACGGGCGCCGCCGGCTTGGAGACAGGTGCCGCCGGCTTGGAGACGGGGATCTCGGGGATCTCGGGAATCTCGGGGATCTCGGGGATCTCGGGAATCTCCGGGATCTCGGGGACGGTGGGGATCGGCAGCGACGGGATCGACGGGATCGACGGGAGGTTCGGCAGCGTCGGCAGCTGGATCGGCGGGAGCGTGACCCCCGGCAGCAGGTTCTGGAGGGACTTGAGGAGTCCGTCCAGGGTCGCGGTGATCCCCGCGAGGAGGTCGTCGAGCGGGCCGGCCGCCGCCACGCGGCGGTCGATCTGCTGCTGGGCGGCCGCCACTCGTTTCCTGGCGGCGGCTGCCGCGTCACCGTCCGCGGCGCCCGCGGGGGCGGCCGCGCCGGTGAGTATGACGACGGCGAGGGCCGACGGGACGAGGACGCGGCTGCGGAACGGCTTCGTGCGGTGCATAGGGGTTCCTTCGGTGGTCGCACAGAGGCGGACCCGAGCGATCCGCTTCCTTACCCACCGTGGGAACACCCTGCACGGAGCGCAACCGGAGGGTGTGGGATCCCGGTCGACTGTGCGGGCTGCGTACGGGCTTCGCGCATGCGTCCGCAGGACGCTCACCCGGGGTGGGGAAAACCTCGAGCCGAGCGGGCCGTTCGAGTGAAGCCGCGGAACCAACCCCCCGGCAGGGCAGTTGACCAGGACGCTCCACTAGCGGGCACTCGTGCGACAAAAGGACCAATGATGCTCAAGAAGATCATGACTGCTGCCGCGGTCACCGCCGCCGCCGTCGGCGCGGGCGCTGCTGTTGCCGCCCCGGCCATGGCCATCGGCAACGACAACGGGGTCACCACCATCAACGGGAACGGTGCCTCCCAGATCTACGGCAACCAGAAGACCGCGGGCGACCTGAGCCCGCAGCTCAGCCTGGTCCAGGGCACGCTCAACAAGCCCTGCATCGGCCTGCCGGCCAAGGTCAACGCGCAGTCGCTCCTCGCGCTCATCAACGTCGGCGTCCAGGACATCCCGGTCCTGTCCAACCCGATGAACCAGCAGTGCACCGAGAACTCCACCCAGGCCAAGGGCGACGAGCCGCTCTCCCACATCCTGGACAACATCCCGGTCCTGTCGGGCAACGGCGCCCTCGGCAGCTGATCTCCGCTCCCCTGACTTTTGCGGTACGGGCCCACCCCGCCCGTGGAGCGATGTGACGAGGGCCCCGGCAGCCTCCAGCTGCCGGGGCCCTCGCGCGTGCCGGGCCGTCACCCGGTCCAGAACTCCCACCACCGGGTGAGGATCAGCATCCCGATCACTCCGATGTGCAGGGCGGGCGGGGCCCAGCCGAACTCGGTGAAGAAGGTCCGCACCGGGCCGGGTGCGGGCAGGGCGCGGGTGCGGACGTTGTACGCGGTGACCGCCCAGAACATCAGCAGGGTGGCCACCCAGGTCAGACAGCACCACAGGCAGAGCGCGTTGATCTCGTACAGGGACTGCGCCATCAGCCAGCTGCAGAAGCCGACTCCGAAGACGGTGCCGGCGTTCAGTCCCAGCCAGAACCAGCCGCGGTAGCGGGCGCCGGCCAGCAGGCCCGCGCCGACGCACACGACCGCCCCGTACGCGACCAGTCCCAGCAGGGGGTTGGGGAAGCCGAAGGCCGCCGCCTGGTCGCTCTGCATGACGCTGCCGCAGGAGACCACGGGGTTGAGGCTGCAGGCGGGCTTGAAGTCCGGGTCCTCCAGCAGCAGGAACTTGTCGAGGGTGATCACCCACGAGGCCAGCACCCCGGCGGCCCCGGTCAGTACCAGCAGCCAGGCCAACGCCCGTGGGGTGGCGGCCGGTTCGTCCTCGTGTCGACTGTGGGGCCGCCCCTGCTGGCGGGGAAGGCCCACTGTTTTCGTTGCCATACGGCCCATGTTCCCCCGCTCCGGCACAGACCCGGGCGAACCATGCGCATCCCTGCGCAAGTTGACCTGAAGGGGTGGGGGAACCCCGGATGCTTCCCGGACGTTTTACCGAACCCCGGACGTGATGTCAGAGCCAGGGGCTACGTTGAGCTTCCGCGAAGTCACTAGCTGCGACGGCCTGGAGACCCACCTTGAGCGATCCGTACGAGACAACCGAGGCGCACCTCGAGCGACTCCTGGGCCGCGCCCTCAACTCCTTCGACCTGCCGGACCGGTTGGTCGAGCGCCTCGGTACGGCGCTCGCCCACAGCTCTTCCCTGTACACCACCCACCACAGCCCGGCGGCGGGGCGGTGGAGGGAAACCCACCGGCACACGTACCTGCTGTCCGACGGCGGTTCGGCCTCCCTGTGGGAGTTGGTGTACCGGCTGGAGGGCGACCGGACGATCCGGCACGAGGTCTTCGTGAGCAAGGCGGAGACCTGCCTGGCCGTGGCCCGGCTGTTCGGCGACGCCCCGGCGGAGGCCGCGTTCGACCCGGAGCTGGACCCGGCGTTCGCCGCTGCCGAGGAGGAGCCGGACACCGAGGTGGCGGTGCTGAGCGCGCTGTTCGCGGCCGGTGCGCCGGCGCACCGGCACCGGGAGTATGCGGTGGGGGAGTCCGCCGACCACGCGCGCAGGGTGCTGCGGCGCGCGGAGAACCCTGACCGGCCGGGCGAGCGGACGGCGCTGCTGCTGAGATCGGCGTACGCGCACCAGATCACCCAGGCGTTCGGCACCCGGCCGTGCCGGGCGGACGGGCGGAGTGCCGGATTCAGCCTGTACGAGCACTCGTTCGTGCTGCTGGACGGGAGCGAGGTCAGCCTGTGGGAGGTCGAGCACACGGCGACGCCGGACGGGCGGCACATGTGCGAGGTGTACGAGAGCGAGGCGGCCGCCCGCGGGGCGATGGAGCTCCGCGCGCGGGTGAGGTGACGCCGCTTCAGCGCCGGTTCACGGCGTGGCGGGGGCGGACAGGCGGAGGTCCGGGGGCGGGTTCTCGGTGACGCGGACCGCCTCGGGGCGCAGGTCCGCGGGGACCGGCATGGCGCTGCCGGGGAGCTGGACCGCGGCGGCGCCGTGGGCCAGGGCCGAGGCGAGGGCCCCGGGGCCGGTCCCGCCCGCGATCAGGAAGCCGGCGAGCGAGGCGTCGCCCGCTCCGACGTCGCTGCGGACGGCGGCCACCGGCGCGGTGCCGTGGAAGGTGCCCTCGGCGCTCACCAGGAGCTGACCGTCCGCGCCGAGCGAGGCGAGCACCGCGCCCGCGCCGCGGGCGCGGAGCTCCTGGGCGGCCCGGGCGACCTCGCCCAGGGTGGCCAGCGGGCGGCCGACGGCCTCGGCGAGTTCCGCTGTGTTGGGCTTGATCAGGTCCGGGCGGGCCTGCAGTGCGGCGGTCAGCGCCCGGCCCGAGGTGTCCAGCGCGACCTTGGCGCCGGCCTCGCGGGCCCGGGCGACCAGGTCGGCGTACCACTCGGTTGCCAGGCCGCGCGGGAGGCTGCCGCAGGCCGCGATCCAGGCCGGTTCTCCGGCCTCGGTACGGACGGTCTCCAGCAGGAGGGCGGATTCCTCCGGGGTGAGTTCGGGACCGGGCGCGTTGATCTTGGTGAGGGTGCCGTCCGGTTCGACGAGCGAGATGTTCGACCGGGTCTGCCCGGCGACCGTCACCGCGGTCACGTCCACACCCTGTGCACCCAGCATTTCGGCGATCAGCGCGCCCGAGACGCCGCCGAGCGGGAGGACCGCCGTCGTGAGGACTCCCGCGGCGGCCACCGCGCGGGAGACGTTGACCCCCTTGCCTCCGGGGTCGACGCGGTCGCCGGTGGCGCGCAGCACGGCGCCGCGGACCAGCGAGGGGACCTCGTACGTCCGGTCGAGGGAGGGGTTCGGGGTGACGGTGAGGATCATACGAGCACGACCTCTGCGGATCACGCGCCCACCGTACGCCGGTTCCGCAGCAAACCAAAGCAAACGGGCATGTCCGCCAACAGAAGCGGACATGCCCGTCAGGGGGGAGCGGTGCGGGCCTACCCGGCGGGGACGGCCTCCGGAGCGGCCGAGGCCTCGGCCTGCCTGCCGCCCTCGCGCTGCTCCATCGGGACCGACTTGCGCGGCAGCACGAACATCACCCCGAAGATCACGATCATCACGGCCACGATCCACCACAGCGCGCCGTGGAAGGCGTCGACGTACGGCGGGCCGAAGACGCGGTCGTCGTCCATCAGCCCGAAGAAGACGACGGAGGTGAGTCCGAGGCCCAGCGCGTTGCCCATCTGGCCGGTGGTGTTGATCAGGCCGGACGCGGAGCCGGCGTGCTCGCGGGGCACCTCGGACAGCACGGTGTCGTTCAGCGGGGCGACGATCAGCCCCATGCCGATGCCCATGAGGATCAGCGGTGCGGCCATCTGCCAGGAGGCGATCTCCATGCCGTAGCGCTGCGCCTCCCAGATGTAGAGGAGGATGCCTCCGGCCATGATCAGCGCGCCCGCCTGCAGCACCTTGCGGCCGAAGCGCGGTACGAGCTTCCCTACGGACATGCCCGCGGCGGCCGAGACGGCGAGGGAGAACGGGATGCCGGTGGCGCCGGCCTTCAGGGCGCTCCAGCCGAGGCCCATCTGCATGTACATCGTCCAGACCAGGAAGAAGATGCCGGTCGCGATGCCGAAGGTCAGCTGGACGGCGATGCCGCCCGCGAAGCTCTTGACCTTGAAGAGGGAGAGCTCCACCAGCGGGGAGCCGTCCTTGCGGATCTTGTACTTCTCGTACGCGATGAAGCCGGCGAAGACGAAGGGCGAGGCGATCATGCAGACGAAGCCCCAGACCGGCCAGTCGTTCTCACGGCCGTGCGTGAGGGGGAAGATCAGCATGACCAGGGCGAGGGTGGCCAGCACGACACCGACCACGTCGAGGCGCAGGGCCTTGGGGGCCTTGGACTCGGTGATGAACTTGCGGCCCAGGATCACGCCGGCGATGCCGACCGGCAGGTTGATCAGGAAGATCGGGCGCCATTCGAGACCGAGGAGGTTCCACTCGGTGAGCAGGGCGCCGAGCATCGGGCCGGAGACGGCGCCGAGGCCGACGATCGCGCCGAACATGCCGAAGACCTTGCCGCGCTCGTGGGGCGGGAAGGTCACGTGGATGATCGCCAGCACCTGCGGGACCATCAGCGACGCCATGGCGCCCTGGAGGATGCGGGAGGCGACGAGCATGTCGGGGTTGGCGGCGATGCCGCAGAGCAGCGAGGCGGCGGTGAAGCCTGCGATGCCGATGAGGAAGAGGCGCTTGCGCCCGTAGATGTCACCGAGACGACCGCCGGTGATCAGGCCGGCGGCGAAGGCGAGCGCGTAACCGGCGGTGATCCACTGGATCGCGCTGGTGGAGGCGCCGAAGTCCTCGCGCATGCGGGGTATCGCGATGTTGACGATCGTGACGTCGACCAGGTCCATGAAGGCTGCGGTCATCACGATGGCGAGCGCCAGCCAGCGGCGGCGGTCGGCGTGCGAGCTGGAGGCTGCTTCGTCGTGGACGAGGTCGTTCCGCTCTTCTTGTACGGGCCCGTTCTCTCTCTCGGGCGCTGTCTTGGACGTCTCGGTGCTCATGGAGAGAAACCTAGACGGCATGTAGGTCAGTTGGTGTCCTATTTCACTGGCAACCTGGATTGCATGACGGACACCCCGGCACGGCTGCTCACCCTGCTCTCCCTCCTCCAGACCCCGCGCGAATGGCCCGGGAGCGAGCTGGCGGAACGGCTGCGGGTGAGCGCGAGGACGATCCGGCGCGACATCGAACGGCTGCGGGAGCTCGGGTACCCGGTGGAGGCCACGCTGGGTGCGGAGGGCGGGTACCGGCTGGTGGCGGGGGCCGCGATGCCGCCGCTGCTGCTCGACGACGAGGAGGCGGTGGCGATCGCGGTGGGCCTGCGGGCGGGCGCCGGGCATGCGATCGAGGGGGTGGAGGAGGCCTCCGTACGGGCCCTCGCGAAGCTGGAACAGGTCCTGCCGGGGCGGCTGCGGCGCCGGGTGGGCGCGCTGCAGTCGGCCACGATCGCGGTGACCCGCGGGGACGGGGCCAGCGTGGACCCGCGGACGCTGACGACGATGGCGTCGGCGGTGGCGGGGCCGGAGCGGCTGCGGTTCGCGTACCGGGCGCGGGACGGGGCGGATTCGCGGCGGCTGGTGGAGCCGTACCGGCTGGTGAGCACGGGGAGCCGGTGGTACCTGGTGGCGTACGACCTGGACCGGGAGGACTGGCGGACGTTCCGGGTGGACCGGGTGGCGGAGCCGTTCGCGACGGGCGCGCGGTTCACTCCGCGGGAGCTGCCGATGGAGGCGGCGGAGTTCGTACGGCGCGGGCTGCGGGGCGGCGAGACGTACGCGGTGGAGGCCTCCTTCGCGGGCCCGGCGGAGGCGCTGCCGGGGTGGCTGCGAGCCGATGCCGAATCCGAGGGCGGGGGCTGCCGGGTGCGGTTCCCGAGCGCGGACTCCCCGGAGTGGGTGGCGGCCCGCCTGGCCCTGGTCGGCATCCCCTTCACGGTCCACGCCCCGGAGACCTTGGCGGCGGCGGCCCGTGCGCTGGCGGCGCGCCTGACCTCGGCGACGGCGCCGTAGCCGGAGCCGGGGGGCTCGACCGCCACCGCGGGGGCAGAAAGCTCGACCGCCGCCGCAGGGGCAGAAAAGGGAGCCCCCGGCGTCTGGGGGGGTAGACGCCGAGGGCTCGTTCGAGGGGGCTTCGCGCGGGCCGGGTCAGGCCACTGCGTCGAAGCCCGTGTCGCGGGCCATGCGCTTCAGCTCGAGGAGCGCGTGCTTCTCGATCTGGCGGATCCGCTCCCGCGTCAGGCCGTGCTGCTTGCCGACCTCCGTCAGCGTCCGCTCGCGGCCGTCGTCGATGCCGTACCGCATCTTGATGATCGACGCCGTGCGCTGGTCCAGCTTGCCCAGCAGGTCCTCCAGCTCCTCGCTGCGCAGGAGCGACAGGACGGACTGCTCCGGGGAGATCGCGGAGGTGTCCTCGAGGAGGTCGCCGAACTGCGTCTCGCCCTCGTCGTCCACGGACATGTTCAGGCTGACCGGGTCGCGCGCCCAGTCCAGGACGTCGCCGACGCGCTTCTCCGTGGAGTCCAGCTCGGCGGCGATCTCCGCGTGGTCCGGGTCCCGGCCGTTCTCCCGGTTGAACTCCCGCTGGATCCGGCGGATCCGGCCGAGCTCCTCGACCAGGTGGACGGGGAGGCGGATGGTGCGGGACTGGTCGGCGATGGAGCGGGTGATGGCCTGGCGGATCCACCACGTGGCGTACGTGGAGAACTTGAAGCCCTTGGCGTAGTCGAACTTCTCGACGGCGCGGACCAGGCCGGCGTTGCCCTCCTGGATCAGGTCGAGCAGGGGCAGGCCGCTGCGCGGGTAGCGGCGGGCGACGGCCACGACCAGGCGGAGGTTGGAGCGGATGAAGATCTCCTTGGCGCGCTCTCCCTCGGCCGCCAGGGCTTCCAGCTCCTCGCGCGACGGCGTCTCGCCCTCGCGCTCCGTCTCGCCGTCGAGGATCTGCTGGGCGTACACGCCCGCCTCGATGATCTGCGAGAGCTCCACTTCCTTGGCCGCGTCGAGCAGCGGGGTACGCGCGATCTCGTCCAGGTACATGCCCACCAGGTCGCGGTCGGCGATCTCCCCGCCCACAGCGCGGGCGCTGCCCCTGGACTGACGACGGGCGACGGCGCGGGTTGCCATGCGTGCTCCCTTGCAATGTGTTAGGTCGCGGTGCGGCTGTGGAACGCGGCTCCGCGTCCCTGGACACTCTCCCGAGTGCCCGCTTCCGAAGGAAACAACGACTGGAATCGGGACAGAATTCCCACGCGATCCCTCTTTATCGAGATCTTGCAGTATCCTGCCCCGCCGCCCTCGCGCAGGGGACGGGCGGGATGCCGTCAGAGCTCGAAGAGGTGCAGGTCAGGCCCACGTTCGAGGCCGGCCCGGAAGCCTTCGCCGACCCGTACGGGCGCCGCGTCCGTGAGACCACCGTCACACGCCGCGACAGTGCCGCGCTGCACTCCAACCCTGAAGACGGCCCTCGCCGGTTTCCGGTTGCCTGGACAACCGGGCCATTCCTAGCCGAACTGGACCGACCGCTTCGAAAGACCCATCCAGAAGCCGTCGACCGCGTCGGAGCGGCGGGCGAGGTCGCCTGCGGCGTCCGCGGCGCCGAGGGTGACGAAGAGCGGGGCGAAGTGCTCCGTACGGGGGTGGGCGAGGCTACCCGCCGGGGCTTTGGCCTCGAAGTCCAGCAGCGCGTCGATGTCGGACGCGGCCAGCGCCTCGCGGCCCCACGCGTCGAACTCCGCCGACCAGCACGGGACGCCGGGCCCCGTGTGGCGCAGCGCGGCCAGGTTGTGCGTGAAGAAGCCGCTGCCGACGATCAGGACGCCCTCGTCGCGCAGGGGCGCCAGCTTGCGGCCGATGTCCATCAGGCGGCGCGGGTCCAGCGTGGGCAGGGAGATCTGCAGGACGGGTATGTCCGCTTCCGGGAACATCTCCACGAGCGGGACGTACGCGCCGTGGTCGAGGCCGCGGTCCGGGATGTCCTGGACGGGGGTGCCGGGGGCGTGCAGGAGGGCCCGGACGGAGGCGGCGAGCGCGGGGGCGCCGGGGGCGTCGTAGCGGACCCCGTAGTAGTGCTCGGGGAAGCCCCAGAAGTCGTACACGAGGGGGACCCGCTCCGTGGCGCCGAGGGCGAGCGGGGCCTCCTCCCAGTGCGCGGAGACCATCAGGATCGCGCGGGGGCGGGGCAGCGCGGCAGACCAGGCGGCGAGCTCGCCCGGCCAGACCGGGTCGTCGGCGAGCGGCGGAGCGCCGTGGCTCAGGTAGAGCGCCGGCATGCGGGCCGGGGATTCGGCGGGGGTCGGGATGGTCGTCACGGGGCGCTCCTCGTTCGTCAGCACGGGGCCGGACACAAGACTAACCCCGTGTCGTTCAAATTTGAACGACACGGGGTCGGCAGTCATTCCCGGGGTTCCCCGAGCCGCGTCAGTGGGCGATCACCGGGACCTTCACCTCGGCGTCGGCGCCCGCGCCGTCACCGGAGGCGACGGGGCCGCCGGCGCCCGGACGGCCGGTGTTGATCAGCGTCAGGGCGATGGTCGCGCTGGCGACGAGGATGCCGACCGCCCACCAGATGGCGCTGGAGTAGCCCTCCACCATCGCCTGGGCCTGGATCAGCTTCGCCGCCGGACCGCCCGCCGCGGCCTCGGCCGCGTGGTCGGTCAGGTACGCGGTGGTCGCCGAGGCGGCGATCGTGTTCAGCAGGGCGGTGCCGATCGCGCCGCCCACCTGCTGCGAGGTGTTGACCATGGCGGAGGCGACACCGGCGTCGGCCGGGTTCACCCCGTGCGTCGCCAGGGACATGGCCGGCATGAACGCCGTGCCCATGCCGAGGCCCAGCAGCAGCTGCGCCGGCAGGATCAGCGCCGGGTACGAGGACCCGACCTCGAGCTGGGTCAGCATCAGCATGCCGAGGCCGGCGACCAGGAAGCCCGGGCCCATCAGCAGGCGCGGCGGGACGCGGGTCATCAGGCGGGCGCCGATCTGCGTTGAGCCCGTGATCATGCCCGCGATCATCGGCAGGAAGGCGAAGCCGGTCTTGACCGGCGAGAAGCCCTTCACGACCTGGAGGTAGTACGTCAGGAAGAGGAACAGGCCGAACATCGCGATGACGGCCAGGCCCAGGGAGAGGTAGACACCGCCGCGGTTGCGCTCCAGCAGGACGCGCAGCGGCAGCAGCGGGGACTTCACGCGGGACTCGACGAACACGAAGGCCGCGAGGAGCGCCGCCGAGCCGACGAACATGGCCACGGTGACCGCGTCGGACCAGCCGGCCGACTCGGCGCGGGTGAAGCCGTAGACCAGCGCGACGAGGCCGAGCGTGGACAGGACCACACCGGGGATGTCGAGCGGCGCGCGGTTGCGGCCGCCGGCCGGCTCACGGATGACCAGCCAGGCACCCACGGCCGCGGCGATCGCGAACGGGATGTTGACGAAGAAGGTCCAGCGCCAGTTCAGGTACTCGGTGAGGAAGCCGCCGAGGATCAGGCCCACGGCGCCACCGCCGCCGGCGATCGCACCGTAGATGCCGAAGGCCTTGGCGCGCTCCTTGGCGTCGGTGAACATGACGGCCAGCAGGGAGAGCGCAGCCGGGGCGAGCAGTGCGCCGAAGGCACCCTGGAGGGCGCGGGCGCCCAGCATCATCGCCTCGCCGTTGGCGGCGCCGCCGAGCGCGGAGGCCAGGGCGAAGCCGATGAGACCGACGATGAAGGCGTTCTTGCGGCCCCACTTGTCGGCGATGCGTCCGCCGAAGAGGAGCAGCCCGCCGAAGGCCAGCGCGTACGCGGTGATGACCCACTGGCGGTTGCCGTCGGAGATGCCGAGGTCGGTCTGGGCGGACGGGAGGGCGATGTTCACGATGGTCGCGTCGAGGACGACCATCAGCTGCGCCAGGGCTATGAAGACGAGTGCCTTCCAGCGACTGGGATCGGCAGCCGGCGCGAGGGTCGCGGCCGTTTTTGGCATGGGGATACCCATTTCGTATGCGGAATGACTGAAAAAATACGTTTGAAATGTTTAAGGCGGGTTTACGACGCTAGCGGGCCCGACCCGGGGCGTCACATGGTTTTCTGCCTCAGGTCCTCGAGGGTGGCCGCCGAGCCGGGCAGCTCGGAGCGGGCCGGGGCCCGCAACCCGTCCAGGAACAGCTGGAGATGGCGGTGGACGAACCCCTCCACCTCGGTGCAGCTGATGCCCGGCAGGGGTCGGCTGAGCTGGGAGAGGGCGACCATCAGGTCGCCGACGCCGATGTCCGTGCGGATCAGCCCGGCCTCCTGGCCGGCCGTCACCAGGGCCTCGACGGCTTCCGCCAAGGCCTCGCGGGCCGCCACCAGTTCGGGGTGCTCGCCGTCGAAGTCCCCGGCGAGCATGGGGCACAGGGCCCCGATCCGCTCGTCCGCGGCGGCGTGCGTGAAGCGGCACAGCGCGGCGAAGGCGTCGGGCTCCTCGGCGAGCGAGTCCTCGGCCTGGGCCGTGACCCGGTCCATGACGAAGAGCACGACGTGGTGGACGAGGGCGGCCCGGTCGGGGAAGTGCCGGTAGAGCGTGGCGTTGCCGATGCCCGCGCGGCGGGCGACCTCGTCGAACGGCGCACCCGAGCCCAGCTCAACGAGCACCTCGCGCGCCGCCACCAGGATCCGCTCGCGGTTGCGGACGGCGTCCGCACGCGGACGCGGGACGGGCCTGGGAGCGCGCTCCGCGGGCGTCCGGTCGTCGCCCGACAGGCCCGTGCCCGACAGGCCCACGGCCGCCTCCGGGGCGGCCGGGGCCGCCGCGAGGGTGGTGGAGCGCTTCATTCGAGGCCTCCCTGGGCCTGGGACTCGTACCCGCGCCCTCAAACGGGGAGCTGGTCCCCGCTTTGCGGGACTCCCGTACAAACGGGGATTGCGTCCCCGGTTATTTCACCCTCATGTGTGACCTGAGTCACAGATCGGTTCCCGTTCGGACGCACCCGACGCGCGGGCGCGCCGCGCCCGACAGAGGGTGATCGCACAGAGCGCAGTCCGGGCCCGGCCGGCTGCCGCGGACCCGAAGGCGATCTCCATGCCGCAGACCCGCCGCCGGATACGCACGCCACGCCGTGCCGGCGCCTACATCGGCCTCACCGCGCTGGCCCTCGGCGTCACCGCCACCGCGAGCACCGGCATAGCCGACCGCAGCCACTCCGCGGCCGGGCCCGTGGCCACGAGCGCCGAGTCCGCGCTGGCGCCCTGCCGGATCACCGGCGCCATGGGCGTGCAGATGTCCGAGGGCATGCCGACCCCGCCCGGGTACTCCCGCTCCACCGGCGAGGTCCGGGCGCTGAACCTGATGATCGACTTCCCGGACGCCAAGGGCGAGGGGGCGGCGCTGGACCGGCTCGCGGAGTTCTTCCCCCAGACCTCCGACTGGTTCCGCACCAGCTCGTACGGCCGGCTCACGTACCGGGCCGAGGCGCCGATAAGGACCTGGCTGCGGATGCCGATGCCGTTCGCCGCGTACGGGATCGGGCGCGGTTCCGCGTACGAGCCGGGCTACCGGCAGCTCGTCGAGCACATCGCGAAGGCCGCCGACTCGGAGGTGGACTTCAGCCGCTACGACCTGGTCAACATCCTGGTCACCCCGAACGCCGGACCGTCCGCCCTGGACACCGTGCTCTCCGTGACCTTCTCCGGCAACGGCGAGGCCCCGATGGCCGACGGCGTGCCGCTCGCCAACACGTCCTTCGTCTACAGCCGCCAGGACGACGGATCGGGCTCCTACCGGGAGACCGGCTACCGGGTGCTCCCCCACGAGAACGGGCACGTCTTCGGACTGCCCGACCTGTACACCCCGGACGGCGGGGGCGCGGTCGGGCACTGGGACATCATGAGCGAGGACTGGGGCGCCAACAACGACCTGCTGGGCTGGCACAAGTGGAAGCTGGGCTGGCTGGACGGCTCGCAGATCAGCTGCGCCGCGAAATCCGGCGTCAGCGACCACACCCTGACCCCGCTCGGGGTGGAGGGCGGCACGAAGCTGGCCTTCGTACCGGTGTCGGAGAGCGCCGGGTACGCGGTGGAGGTGCGCACGCAGACCGGGAACGACGAGGCCATATGCAAGCCCGGCGTACTGATCTACAAGGTGGACTCCCAGGTGGACACCGGGCGCGGGCCCGTGACCGTCTCGGACAGCGCGAACGGCAGCGGCGGCTGCACCCGGCGGCCCAACGTGCACGGGGAGCTGTCGGACGCGCCGTTCCGGCCGGGCGAGACGTTCACCGACGACAAGGCCGGGATCAGCGTCTCGGTGGTGGGCGAGCTGCGCAACGGCAGCTTCCAGGTCCGGATCACCCGCCCCTGAGCCGTGAGTCCTGAGCCGTGAGCCCTGAGCCCTACGTCCCGAGTCCCGAGTCCCGAGTCCCGAGTCCCGAGTCCCGAGTCCCGACAGCTGCAGGCCACGAGAGTGAAGGAGAAACCGGATGACGACCGGCACCCCCGAAGAGCGGCTCGCCGCGGTCGGGCTCAGCCTCCCGAAGACGCTCGCCCCGCTGGGCACGTACGTGCCCGCCCTGGTCAACGGGCACTACGCGTACACCTCCGGCCAGCTCCCGATGGTCGACGGCGAACTGCTGCTGACCGGCAAGGTCGGGGCCGAGGTGAGCGCGGAGCAGGCCAAGGAGCTGGCCCGGCAGTGCGCGCTGAACGCCCTCGCCGCGATCGCCTCGGTCGCCGGGGACCTGTCCGCCGTCAAACGCGTGGTCAAGGTGGTCGGCTTCGTGGCCAGCGATCCGCAGTTCACCGGCCAGCCGGGCGTGGTCAACGGGGCCAGCGAGCTGTTCGGCACCGCGTTCGGGGACGCCGGCATCCACGTCCGCAGCGCGGTGGGCGTGGCGGTGCTGCCGCTGGACGCGCCCGTGGAGGTCGAGGTCGTCGTGGAGCTGCACACCCCGATGGGCGTCTGAGGCGCCGGGTCAGGGGGTGCCCCCGGCCCGGTACTCCTCCCAGGTCCACAGGAGTTGACGGCGGGCCAGGACGCCGACGGCGTGGCGGCGGTAGCGGGCGGTGCCGCGGATGTCGTCGATCGGATTGCAGGACGCGGCCGCGAGATCCCCGAACTGCTTCGCGATCGACGGGGTGATGACCTTGCGGGACTCCCAGAAGCCGCCCTCGTCCAAGGCCGCGGCCAGGAACTCCTCGGCCGTCTTCGCCCGGATCGGCGTGGGGGCCGCCGACCCGATGCCCGTACGGACGGTCCGGGTCGCCGGGTGCAGGGCCAGGCCGAAGGCACAGACGGCGATGACCATGGCGTTGCGGGTGCCCACCTTGGAGAACTGCTGGGGCCCGTCGGCCCTGGCCACGTGGACGGCCTTGATCAGCTCGTCGGGGGCCAGGGCGTTGCGCTTGACCCCGGTGTAGAACGCGTCGATCGGGATCAGCCGGGCGCCCCGTACGGACTCCACCTCGACCTGCGCACCGGCCGCGAGGAGCGCCGGGTGCGCATCGCCCGCCGGGGAGGCCGTGCCGAGGTTGCCGCCGACGCTGCCGCGGTTGCGGATCTGCGGGGAGGCGACGGTGTGCGAGGCGAGGGCCAGACCGGGGAGCTCCGTACGGAGGTGCTCCATGATCTCCGTGTACGGGACGGACGCGCCGAGCCGTACGACGTCCTCGCCGATCTCCCATTCCCGCAGCAGCCCGATGCGGTTCAGGTCCATGAGGTACTCCGGCCGGCGGTGGTCGAAGTTGATCTCGACCATCAGGTCGGTGCCACCGGCGATGGGCACGACGGTGGGGTGCTCGGCCTTGGCGGCGAGCGCCTCGTCCCAGCCGGCGGGGCGCAGGAAGTCCATGGGTGTCCCATGGACCGGGGTGTTCGAGCTCAAACCGAATCAGGCGGAATTCCCCCCGGCCATGCCGCCGGCCCCTCGACGGCGCCGAGCCGGAACCTGCCGGTCACACCACCATGCTGCCCGGAGGGCCGGGCAGCAGCCGCTCCAGGTCCACCTGGGCGGCGGAGAGGACCCCGTCGAGGACGACGAGGCTCGCCGGCCCCGTGCTCAGACTCCGAAACCGCGCGGCCAACGCGGCTTCGGTGGCGAGGAGTTCGGAGCGGGGCGTGCCGAGCACCCCGATGAACGACTCGAGCACGGCGGCGGTCCCGGTGGGGTCGCCGAGCCCCTGGGGGCTCATGTCGGCGTAGAACACCCCGCCGGGGAAGGACTCCTCGCGCTCCCGGGCCCAGTGCAGGAGCAACCCGGCGCCATCCAGGATCATGGCCGATTACCACCCCTACCCCAGCGACAAACGCACCCCACCCCCACCCCGCCGAAACACGGACGCCCTCCCGCATCCTGATCCGCTAGGCTGTCAGCGGTCAGAGGCCTTCGTAGCTCAGGGGATAGAGCACCGCTCTCCTAAAGCGGGTGTCGCAGGTTCGAATCCTGCCGGGGGCACGCGGCTGGGGGCCGGTTCGGGGGTGATCCTCTCGGGCCGGCCCTTTCGCATGTGTGCAGCTGCTTCTCGTGGGTGGGACCGGCCGTCTGACGGGGCGTGGGCCCGGTCGCGGTGTCGGCCGGCAGCGGCTCCACGGATCGTCGGTGCGGGCCGACGGGTCAGGGCGTCAGGTCGGCGTAGAAGATGATGTTGTTCGTGCGGTGGCCGTCCTGGATTTCGCCGCCGCAGGTCAGCAGGCGGAGTTCGGGGCGCTGCGTGTCGGCGTAGACCTTGTCGGTCGGGAAGTCCTTCTTGTCGACGTCCTCGATCTCGCGGATCTTGAACTTGGCGGTCCTGCCGCTCTCGCGCGGCACCTCGATGAGATCGCCGAGCGCGATCTTCTTGACGTCCTTCATCAGGGCCGGGCCGTGCCTGGTGTCGAAGTGCGCGACGAGGACGGAGACGCCCTTCTCGCCCGGGGTGACTCCCTCGGTCCACCAGCCGGGATCGTTCGCGCCCGTGTCGGCGTTCGGGACGCCGAGCTCGCCGGTGGCGGCGTCCACCGAGAGGTCGACCATCTTCTTCGCGTCCACGCCCGCGGCGTCGATCTTCATGCCGGTCGGCTTCGACGGCGGGAGGGCCGTGGTGGGGTGCGCGACGGGGGCCGCCGAGGTGCTGCCGACCTCGGGGTCCGGGGGGAGCTCGGTGCCGCAGGCGGCCAGGGCCGCCGTGACGGACGCCGCCACGACGGTCGTCACGATCACGCGGCGTGTGCGGGGGATGCGGGTGCTGGGCACGGTACGGGTCAGCCCTCGGGTCAAAGTCGCCTCTGGTCTCGGTCCGGGCCGACCACCTCTGATGGGGTTCGGCCTGGCGACAACCCCGACGTTACGAGGGTCATGTTTGGGGCATCCGTCGGTGATGTAACAGTTGTCCGGATCCTCGCCCGCGGACCCGCCAAGGACCAAAGTCCCTGGTCGCGGACGTACGAAAGCCCTCCCGGCCGGAACCGGAAGGGCTGCCGCGAGTCGTGGGGCGTGGGATCAGCTCAGGCCTCGGCTGCGTTCGCCGATGCGGTCACCCTGCGGAGTGCCGGCCCGCTTGAGGGCCGCCTTCGTGTGCGCTCCGCCCTTGACCTTGCTCCGCACCAGACCTTCGAAACCGTGGCCTGCCGGACGCGGCGGCCGATCCGGCTCCTGGGCCTGGAAGGCCTCTCGGAAATCCTGCTTCTGCTGCTCTTTGCTCATCCCGTCGTCAACTCCCTCGGGAAGCACCCAATCGGACTATTGGGATCGTATGCAGATATGCGGAGCAACGCACCCGGACCGCACGTAAAAACTCCGATCCGCCCGATGCGCCCTCCCGGTCAGGGACGCTGCGCCGCCCCCGCCACCCAGCGGGTCAGCTCCTCCGGGCACGGCGTCCCCCGCGGCAGCTGGTACTTCGCCGCCACCCGGTACACCCCGGGGCCCGGAGCCAGCAGCTCCGTCCACACATCGCCCGCGGTGTCCGGAGCGGCCTTGAACAGGCACCCGGCCGTGTTCGCGTACTCCTTCGGCAGCGTGCCCGAGCCCGAGCCGGCGCCCCCGCTGCGCGCCTTCGACGCGAACGTCTCCTGCGGCGGCAGCACCGGCTTGCCCGCGGCGTCCACCAGCCCCAGCCACGGCGAGTGCGGGATCCGTACGAGCACCCGCCCGGCCGCCTTCACGTCGACGACCAGCTGGTCCGCGCCCGCCCGCACCACCGTGGCCTGCCCGGACACCAGGTCCGTCGGCGTGTCCACCTTGAAGAGCCGCCAGTTCGCGTCGCCCCACACCTGCTGGAGGTACGGAAGCCCCCCGCGCACCAGCTTCGCCTCGTCCTCGCCGCCCGAATCGGGTTTGTCGGCCGGCAGCACCACGTAGTGCACGGCCCAGCGGTCCAGCCACTCCCGGTAGCTGTCGGCCGTGAGGGTGTCGTCGTAGAAGAGCGGGTTCCGCTCGAGGTCCGCCTGCCGGTTCCAGCCGCGCGCGAGGTTCACGTACGCGGGGAAGGCCGAGGACTCGCGGTGGCTGCTGGCCGGGACCACCTCGACCCGGCCGCGGTCGGCGCCCGCCTTCTTCAGCTGGTCGACCAGCGGGGCCAGCTCCCGGTTCCAGGCGGCCACCGGAGTGGTGCGGACGATGTCCGTGATGCTGTTGGCGGTGATCCAGATGTTGATCCCGGCGAACGCGAGCAGCACCGCGTACCAGTGCCGGGTGCGCGGGACCGCGTACGGGAGGGCCGCGAGCAGCACGGCCCCGCCGAACAGCATGACCAGCCGGGTGACGTTCGAGCCGACCTGCGAGTCGATCGCCCAGGTCAGCAGGACCCCGAAGGCGTAGACGGCGGAGGCGATCCGGACCGTCTTCCACCGCTTCGGTACGAGGAAGAGGATCGCCAGCCCGAAGAGGAACGGCGGCGCGGCCGAGCCGATCTTCATGGGCTGCGTCCCGGAGAACGGGAACAGCCAGGCCGACAGCCCGACGACCGCCGCCGGGGCCAGCCCCAGCGCGTACGCCCCGGGCCGCCGTCCGGACAGGAACAGCGCGGCCGCGACCACCCCGAGGAACAGTCCGGCGACGGGGCTGGAGGCGGTCGCGAGCGCGGCGAGCGGGGCCGCCACCGCGGCCTTGGCCCAGCGCCGCTCCGCCCATTTGCGGGGCCAGCAGAAGACGGCGGCGACGGCACCGAGCGCGAACATCGCGCCGAGGCCGAAGGTGACCCGGCCGGACAGGGCGTTGCACAGCAGCCCGTACGCCCCCGCCAGGGCCGGCCACAGCGGCTCGCGGACGGTGCCGCGGCAGCGGGTCAGGATCAGCGCGAGCAGCCCGGCCGAGACCGTGCCGGCGACCATCATCGTGGTCCGGACGCCGATCATGTACATCACGTACGGGGACACCACGCTGTACGAGACGGGGTGCATGCCGCCGTACCAGGCGAGGTTGTACGCCGAGTCCGGATGGCGGCCGACGAACTCGGCCCAGGCGTCCTGCGCGGCCAGGTCGCCGCCGCTGTTGGCGAAGCTGAAGAACCAGACGACGTGCAGGACCGCGGCGAGCACGGTGGTGACCAGCACCGGGTGCCGGCGGGCCCAGCCGAGGACCCCGGGGGCCCCTGCGCCGCCGGGCGCGGGCGCGGAAGCGGAGACGGGGACGGAGCCGGAAACGGAAAGGGAGCCGGAGCCGGCCCCGGGCACACCGGTTCCTCCGGCGGCGGCTGGTGCGCTCCGTCCCTGGCTCTGGCTCTGCTGTTCAGCAGTGGTCACTGCCGTGCTCCCCGGCCTTCCGGGCGTTCCCGGCACATGGATCGAACATCTGCGGCCCTTCTCGGGTCCCGTTCCCGGGTCGCTAGACGCGCCACGGCGCCCCGGGGTTGCCCGGGGCGCCGAATCACGCGGTCAGCTCACCGATGCCGGCGATCAGCCGACACGGGTCAGTTTGCTGCCGATGCCGGGCGCGAGGAGATCACTCTGCAGCGCCACCGGCACCTTCACCTGGCTGGCCCCCTCGCCGACGGTCAGCACGCCGATCTCGGTGCCGGCCTTGGCGCTCTGCGGGAGCTTGCCCTCCCCGCCGACCAGCTTGATGTCGACCGTGAGCGAGGGCCAGCCGACCGCCGCCACGTCGCCGGTCGCGATCACCGGGGTACGGCCGCCGAGGCCGTCGTCCACGTACCCGACGACCGCGCCCTTCGTCACGACGGGCGCGTCCACCAGCATCTTCTGCGTGGCCAGCATGACCTGCTTGCTGGCCGCGATGGCGGTGTCGAGGATCGGGCTGCCGTGCTGGCCGAGCACCGCTCCGACGATCAGCTGCTTGGTCTTGCCGACCTGCTTCTCCGCGGCGAAGAGCAGGTTGCCGCCTGCCTTGGTGGTGGAGCCCGTCTTGATCCCGAGGGCGCCGTTGAACGGGATGAGGGTGTTGTAGTTCCGCCACTTCTTGCCGGACGGGTCGAACCATTCCGGCAGCTTGGTGATGGCGATCAGCTCCGGCATCTCGACGACCTTGAGACCGAGCTTGACCTGGTCCTCGGCGGTGCTGACCGTCGTCGCGTCCAGACCCGAGGGGTCGGTGTACGTGGTGTTGGTCATGCCGAGTTCCTTGGCGGCGTCGTTCATCTTCTTGACGAACGCGTCCTGGTCGCCGCCGGCGTCCCAGCGCGCGAGCAGCCGCGCGACGTTGTTGGCCGACGGGATCATGATCGCGGCGAGGGCGTCGTACTCCGAGATCTTGTCGCCCGCCTTGAGCGTGTTGACCGTGGACTCGCCCTCGGAGTCCTTGTTGCCGTCGTCGACCGCGGTCTTGTCGACGTCGATCATCGGACCCTTTTCCCCCTTCTTGAGGGGGTGGTTCTTCAGGATCACGTACGCCGTCATCGTCTTGGCGACGCTGCCGATGGCGATCGGCTTCTGCTCGCCGAAGCTGCCGACGGTGCCGAGGCCCGCCGCGGCCATGTGGGCCTGGCCCTCCTTCGGCCAGGGCAGGACCGGGTTGCCGCCGTCGAAGGTGTACGAGGACTTCGCGGTCATCGTGAGCTTCGGCTCGGGCAGCGGGCGCACGAGCTGGATGACGGCGAGGATGATCACGAGGAGCGCGACCAGCGGGGCGTAGATCTTGAACCGCCGCATTGCCGTGCGCAGGGGGCTCGGCGGCGGGGGCGGGTTGTTCGTGAGGTCCGCGAGCATGTCGAGCGGCGGCTTGGGCGGCAGCGGCTGCTGCGTGGTCCGCTCGGTCCGCTCGGGGACGACGACCGGCTTCGGGGCGGCGGGCGCGGGGGCCGCGGCAGGGGCGCCAGGGGCGGCCGGCGATGCCGGAGCCGAAGCCGCGGGCTTGGCCGCCGGGCCGTCGTCCTTGCGCAGCGGCACGAACGTACTGGCCCGCTCCCCGCCGACCGCCTTCGGCGGCACGGGGCGGGAGGCGGCGGGCTTCTCCGGGGCCGGAGCCGACGCCGGAGCCGACGCCGGAGCCGACGCCGATGCCGATGCCGACGCCTGCGGCGACGCCTTCGTGTCCGGCTTCACGGCCCGGAAGACGGCGGTGCGCTCGCTGTCGCCCGGCTCGTCAGAGGCCTTGCCCGCGGTGGGAGCCTTCGGGGCACCCGAAGCGGAATCC
Organism: Streptomyces sp. NPDC031132; assembly: GCF_055570595.1. Classification (NCBI taxonomy): domain Bacteria; kingdom Bacillati; phylum Actinomycetota; class Actinomycetes; order Kitasatosporales; family Streptomycetaceae; genus Streptomyces; species Streptomyces sp. NPDC031132. Next base: position 11,688 of record NZ_JBVIGX010000052.1, on the reverse strand, counting down.
AGCTTCGGAGCACGGAACACGGCGGTGCGCTCGCTGGCCGCCGGCTCGTCGGAGGCCTTGCCGGCGGCGGGAGCCTTCGGGGCACCCGAAGCGGAATCCAGCTTCGGAGCCCGGAAGACGGCAGTGCGCTCGCTGTCCCCCGCATCGGCGGGGGCCGCGCCCTTGGCGTCACCGGAAGCGGAACCACGGGCAGGGCTTCGGTCACCGTCGACCGGCTTCTCGGCGGCGGCCGCCGAGGCGCCCGTACCGCTCCCCGGCTTCACGGCACGGAAGACGGCGGTGCGCTCGCTGTCCGCCGCCGGCTCGTCCGCGGCAGCGGCGTCCTTACCGCCCTTGCGCGAAGCCGAAGCGGAGGCGGACGGGGGCGGGGACGCCGAGCCCGGCTTCACGGCACGGAAGACCGCCGTGCGCTCACTGTCGGCGCCGGCAGGCTTGTCAGCGGCCGACGACGAACCGGAATCCGCACGAGCGGCATCCGCAGGCTTGTCCGCGGCCGAATCGTCCGAGCCGTCACGGACGGGAGCCGCGCCCGGCTTCCCGGCCGCCGCACCGGCGGAAGCGGGGGCCGAACCTGCGTTCGGAACGCGGAACACCGCGGTGCGCTCGCTGCCGCCCGCCGGCTTGCCCGCGGAAGCGGAAGGTGAGCCCGGCTTGTCGGCCGAGGCATCGGCAGGCGCAGGCTTCGCAGCCGCGGACGCGGGGGTACCCGTACCGCCCTTGGGGGAGGCCGACTCCGAGCGCGGCTTCTCGGCGTCCGACGGCTCGTCCGCAGAAGCGGAATCCGAGCCGGAAGCGGAATCGACGTCGGCGTCGGCGTCGGCGTCGTAACCGGCGTCGGAATCGGAATCGGCGTCAGCGGCATCCGTGTCCGGCTTCGGGGCGCGGAACACCGCGGTGCGCTCGCTGTCGGCCGGGGCCGCGTCGCTCTCGGGCTCGGCCTCGGGCTCAGCAGCGGCCTCGGAGTCCACCCGTCCGGAGGACCCGGCGCCCGGCTTGGGGTCCGCGGCAGGGCCGTCGGCTTCCGCGTCGGTCGTCGCCACCCACGCCGCCACCGCCTCGCGCAGCGGATCCCGGCCCTTGCCCTCGCCTGAGCCTGAGCCGGAGCCGGAACCAGAGCCGGAGGTGGACGCGGAGGCGGTCCCGGACTCGGGTTCCCGCGGCCGGAACACAGACAACCTCGGGTCGCGCTCCGCGGAGGACATCGCCGCCCCCGACGCTCCTTCATCAACCGACTTGTCGGGGGACTCGCCCGCCACCAGTTCCTCCTCCATCGCCACCACGTCCGGCTGTCCGAATGTCTAACAGTGTCCCGTCTAGGGGGCATCGCCCCCGTGCTAGACGAGAACGACATAGCTGCGGGTTCCCCCACAAAGCGACCACGCGCTCTCGACAGATGAATGTGAGAGGCGTCACCCTGTCACTCATCCACGCGGGGAGGCATGGATGGGCAGGAGCCGCAGAACAATTCCGGAGGAGCTTCTGCTGCTCGCTTTGGACCCGACCACGGGTACCACGGCGCAGCCGCAGTCGCTCGACCTCGGCCTGGCCGGGGCACAGCTAGTAGAGCTGGCTCTGGCAGGACGGATAGCCCCTGACGGGGATCGTATCGCCGTGGTGATGCCACGGCCGACAGGAGATCCGACTCTGGACTCCGCACTGGAACTGCTGCGCAGGCGCGGCAGCCCGGTACGGGCCGTCCACTGGATCGGTGGACCCCGGTTGGGGCTCCGCCAGATTTACCTCGCTCATCTGGAGCGTTGCGGCATGGTGCATGCCGTCGCGGGACAGATGTGCGGAGTGCTGCCGACGACTCGCTACCAGGCGACCGACACGGCGATCAGCCGGGAGATCCGTGCCCGGCTCGACAGTGCGATCCGCACCGGCGTACCGCCGGACCCGCGGACCGCGGCGCTCGCCGCACTGGCCCACGCGGTCGGACTCGGCAAGCACCTGTACCCCGGCAACGAGGGGCGGTCGTCCAGGTCCCGGCTGCGGGATCTGATCCGGCACGACCCGATGGGCGGACTCGTGGCGCACGCCGTCATGGACGTCCAGAACGGTGTGGCTGCGCAGCCACGCCGTGACCGCGCACCGGCGGCACCGCCGCCCGCCCGGGCCACGGCGAACGGCGTTCCGCTGCAGGCACGCCGGACGGGAGCGATGGCCCGCGCGGCCGCGCACTGATCCACTGCTTCACCGATTCACGGCATCACGGCACCACGGATTCACCGCTCCACCGAACCGCCATCGCCGCAACCGGCGTCCCCGATGACCCGGTTCGGGAGCCGCCAGCGCGCGGGATGGCGAGGCCGGTCCGCCGGCCCCGCCGTCCCGCGCGTCTGCATTTCCGGGCCGTTCTCCGGCGCCGCCCCGCCCTTCGGTGGCAGTCTGCTCACCATCAGACACGCAGAGAGACAGAACCAGAAGAAGGCGGAGGTGCCGTTCAAGTGGCGTCCAATGTCAATCCCACCGTCCGACGCCGCCGACTGGGCATGGAGTTGCGCAAGCTCCGCGAAGACAAGGGCATGACGGCCGAGCAGGTCGCCGAGCGCCTGCTCGTCTCCCAGTCGAAGATCAGCAGGCTGGAGAACGGCCGCCGTTCCATCAGCCAGCGCGACGTCCGCGACCTGTGCGACGTGTACGAGGTCGAGGACCGCCGGCTCGTCGACTCCCTCATGCAGATGGCCAAGGACTCCCGCCAGCAGGGCTGGTGGCACGCCTTCGGCGACATCCCGTACAGCGTATACATCGGCCTCGAGACCGATGCCGCGAGCCTGCGCACGTACGAACCCCAGATGGTGCCCGGCCTGCTCCAGACCCCGGAGTACGCCCAGGCCCTCATCCGCGGCGCGCTGCCCGAGACGGCCCCGGTCGACGTGGAGAAGCGCGTCCAGGTGCGGATGCACCGGCAGAAACGGCTCTCCGAGACGGACAACAACAACCCGGAGGTCGGGCCGCTGCGGCTGTGGGCGGTCATCGACGAGGCCGCGCTGCGGCGGCACGTGGGCGACCCCCAGCTGATGATCAGGCAGCTCGAGTACTTGATAGAGCAGTCCGAGCAGCCGTACATCACCGTGCAGGTGATGCCGTTCTCGATGGGCGCCCACCCGGGCGTGAACGGCCAGTACGCCATCCTGGAATTCCCGGACGCGTCCGATTCGACGGTCGTCTACATCGAGGGCGTGACGAGCGATTTGTACCTGGAGAAGGCCAACGACGTTCAGAAGTACAGCGTGATGTACGAGCACCTGCGCGCGCAGGCGCTCAATGTGGAACAGACACGTCAGTTCATCGCCGAGATCATCGGCCAGTATGCGGGCAAGGGGAAGTAAAACCGGAGGCAGCGGACACCACGTCGGCGGGCAGGTGGCGAGGGGGGCCGGTACGGTACACCGTCGCTCCCCGGCCACAGAAGCCCTGAATGGAATATGCCACTCGGTCGGGTGAATGACCCCTTCGCCCTTCGAGAGGTGCCGGTAGCGTCGATCACGTCGGACAGGGAAACCGAAATGGCCGACACCTCACTGGCACAACTCGCTGAACCGGAGAGAAACATGGCTATTCGTCAGGGCGCCACGGACAACTGGACCAAGTCCTCCTACTCCGGCGGAAACGGCGCTTGCGTCGAGGTCAAGTCCCCCGTCATGGAGGCCATCGCGGTGCGCGACTCGAAGGTGCAGGACGGTCCGTCCCTCACCTTCGCGCCGGGCTCCTGGACCTCGTTCGTGGCCGACGTCACCGAGGGCCGGCTGGGGCGCCTCGCCTGAACGTCACGGCGCACGACCCCGCCGATCCCCCTGCTGCACCACGCGCAACAACTGCATTACCGGAACCACCTGCAACACCTGCACTACCTGCACCACTGACTGGAGCCCTCTCGACTGGCCCGCCGTCCCGGCCGAGGGGGCTCGGCCATGTCCGGGGCCAAGTGGCTAGCGCAGCTCGTTCACGTACCGGTCCGTCCCCGGCACCGTCGGGACGAACGGCGCCACCAGCTCCACCCGCCCCAGCCCGGCCTCGGCGACCTCGGCGTCCAGCCCCCGGAACCGGTCCCAGCAGGTGCGCGGATCGGCCTCCAGGAACCACAGCAGCGTCAGCCGCGTGTCGACCCCCTCGACCTGCTTGACGTACGTCATCCGGTCGCCGGGCAGCGGGGTCGGCCGGAAGACCGTCACCATCGCGGCCGGCGAGCCGTGCAGCCGCTTCGGCAGGGCGCGCGAGCGCAGCCACTCCAGCAGCTCCGGCCGCTGCTCGGGGCCGTCGGCATCGACGACCTGGACGACGAGGCCGGCGTACGGGTGGTCGAGGGCGTGGAAGTCCCGGGGGCCGGCGGCCCCGTCGCGGTAGACGGTGGCCTCGTGGTCCTGGAAGGACGTGAAGACGTGGGTGCGGTCCTGGTAGACGCGGCCGTCCCGGTTGAGCCGCTTGTTGATGCCGACGGTCCACTTCATGTGCTCGTCGTAGCGGCCCTCGGTGACCCAGTACGTGGAGATGTAGCACCCGGCGGTGACGGGCTGGGCGACGGCCGACTTCTCCGGGTAGCGCAGTTCCTGGAGTTCGCGGGTGGCGACCCAGCGGCGGCCCGCGTACATCCAGGGCATGGCCATGGCACCGGCGTAGTAGTGGTCGTCCTCGTACCAGCGGTTGTACGCGTACTCGTGGCCCGGGTGCGGTTCGACCATGGTGATCAGCGCATGGCCGGGGCGGACGCCGTAGGGGCCCACGGCCGCCAGTTCGGCGTAGGCGTCGGGGTGGGTGTCCTGGCTCTTTCGGTCTTCGGTCGTCATGGGGAACGGTCTAGCTGATGCCGCATCAGATGGGGAGAGGATGCGCGGCGTTCCACCCCCTGACATATAGGTGCCGTATGCATCTTTTCGTGGCTGGGATGCGCCCACCCGTCTCCACCCGAGGAGCGGGGGACCGTACGGCGCTGCGACGTGGCATTCGTTCCGGGAGCGCCCTTCTATACGGGCACACCCGATCCTCGTACGTTGCGCCTGTCGTTCACGACGCACACGCCGGAGGAGATCGGGGAGGGGCTGGGGCGGCTGGCCCTGGCGGTGGCCGTGGGCCCTCCTCCGGTCCACGCTCACCGACCGGGAGCGCCGCATCTTCGTCATGGCGCACCTGCACGACATGAGCACCCGCCAGATCGCCGAGGCCCTCGACACCGAGCCGCACAACGTCCGCAAGTCCCTCTACCGCAGCAACCACAAGCTCCGCGGCCGCCTCGAGGACCGCCGCCGCTGACCGGCGGTGCGGCCGGGAGACGCCGGAACCACCACCCCCCTTCCCTCGTACGCCCTCCCGCCGTAGCCTGACGCACCGTCAGATGTACGACACCCCTCGCCGGGAGGCCACGCGCATGCTGCTGCAAGGGAAGACCGTCATCGTCTCCGGGGTCGGGGCCGGGCTCGGGCACCAGGTGGCCGCGGCCGTGGTGCGGGACGGGGGGAACGCCGTGCTCGGGGCGCGGACCGAGGCCAACCTCGCCAAGTCCGCCGCCGAGATCGATCCCGAGGGGACCCGTACGGCATACCTGCCGACGGACATCACGGACGAGGGGCAGTGCGCGGCCCTGGCCGAGCTGGCACGGGCCCGGTTCGGGGGGATCGATGCCGTCGTGCACGTCGCCGCCTGGGATTCGTACTTCGGCGGGCTCGAGGACGCCGATTTCGGGACGTGGTCGCAGATCATCGACGTGAACCTGCTGGGCACGCTGCGGATGACCCGGGCCTGTCTGGACGGGCTCAAGGCGGGGGGCGGGTCCGTCGTCATCGTGGGCACGCAGTCCGCTGTCGCCGCCCCCAACGAGGTGCAGCAGGCGGCGTACGCGGCCTCCAAGGGGGCTTTGACGTCTGCCATGTACTCCATGGCCCGCGAGCTCGGGCCGCACCGGATCCGGGTCAACACGGTGCTGCCCGGGTGGATGTGGGGGCCGCCCGTGCAGGCGTTCGTGACCTTCACCGCGCACACCGAGGGCGTCCCCGAAGCCGAGGTGCACGCCCGGCTGACCGAGAGGATGGCGCTGCCCGACCTTGCCACGGACGGGGACGTCGCGGACGCCGCCGTGTTCCTCGCCTCCGACCGGGCGCGGGCGATAACCGGCCAGTCCCTGCTGGTCAACGCCGGTGAGCTGATGCGATGAGCCACCCCGCGGCCGGGGCGTCGGATCGTATGCTCACCGCATGACGACTCCGACCGAAAACGCGATGCGCCGCGCGCTCAAGCGAGCCCGCGACGGCGTCGCGCTCGACGCGACCGAGGCGGCCGTACTGCTCCAGGCGCGCGGCGCGGACCTGGAGGACCTCGCCGCCTCCGCCGCCCGGGTCCGCGACGCCGGCCTCGCGGCCGCCGGGCGGCCCGGCGTCATCACGTACTCGAAGAGCGTGTTCATCCCCCTGACCCGCCTGTGCCGCGACAAGTGCCACTACTGCACCTTCGCGACCGTCCCCGGCAAGCTCCGCCGGGCGGGGCACGGGATGTACATGTCGCCCGACGAGGTGCTCGACATCGCTCGGCGCGGTGCTGCGCTGGGCTGCAAGGAAGCGCTCATCACGCTGGGGGACAAGCCCGAGGAGCGCTGGCCCGAGGCGCGCGAATGGCTCGAGGCGCAGGGGTACAGCGACACCGTCTCGTACGTGCGGGCCATTTCCATTCTGATCCTGGAGGAGACGGGGCTGCTGCCCCATCTGAATCCGGGTGTGATGTCCTGGGCCGATTTCCAGCGGCTCAAGCCGGTCGCGCCCTCGATGGGCATGATGCTGGAGACCACGGCCACGCGGCTGTGGTCCGAGCCCGGCGGCCCGCACTTCGGTTCCCCCGACAAGGAGCCGGCCGTACGGCTGCGCGTGCTGGAGGATGCCGGGCGCTCCTCCGTGCCCTTCACCTCCGGGCTGCTCATCGGGATCGGCGAGACGTACGAGGAGCGCGCGGAGTCGCTGTTCGCGCTGCGCCGGGTCTCGCGCTCGTACCACGGTGTGCAGGAGCTGATCATCCAGAACTTCCGCGCCAAGCCGGACACCGCCATGCGCGGCATGCCCGATGCCGAACTGGACGACCTCGTCGCCACGATCGCCGTCGCCCGGCACATCATGGGCCCCTCCGGCTGCCTCCAGGCGCCGCCCAACCTGGTCGACGGGGAGTACGCGCGGCTGATCCGGGCCGGCATCGACGACTGGGGCGGCGTCTCTCCGCTGACCCCCGACCACGTGAACCCCGAGCGCCCCTGGCCGCAGATCGACGTGCTGGCCGAGCAGTCCGCCGCGGCCGGCTTCGCACTGCGCGAGCGGCTCTGCGTGTACCCGGAGTTCGTGCAGCGCGGCGAGCCGTGGCTGGACCCGCGGCTGCTGCCGCACGTACGGGCCCTGGCCGATCCGGAGACGGGGCTGGCGAACCCCGACGCGATCGTCGAGGGGCATCCCTGGCAGGAGCCGGAGGAGGGGTTCGGCTCGTACGGGCGCACCGATCTGCACGCCAGCATCGACACCGAGGGCCGGACCGGTGACCGGCGCGAGGACTTCGACCACGTCTACGGGGACTGGGACGCGCTGCGCGAGGCGGCGGCGCCCGGCATGGTCCCCGAGCGCATCGACACCGATGTGCGGGCGGCGCTCGCGCAGGCCGCCGACGATCCGACGAAGCTGAGCGACGCGCAGGCACTGGCCCTGCTGCACGCGGACGGCCCGGCGCTGGACGCGCTGTGCCGGATCGCGGACGACCTGCGCAAGTCGGTGGTGGGCGACGACGTCACGTACATCGTCACGCGGAACATCAACTTCACGAACGTCTGCTACACCGGCTGCCGCTTCTGCGCCTTCGCGCAGCGCCGTACGGACGCCGACGCGTACACGCTGTCGCTGGACCAGGTCGCCGACCGGGCCGCCCAGGCCTGGGACGTGGGCGCGGTCGAGGTGTGCATGCAGGGCGGCATCCACCCGGACCTGCCCGGGACGGCGTACTTCGACATCGCGCGCGCGGTGAAGCAGCGGGTGCCGGGGATGCACGTGCACGCGTTCTCGCCGATGGAGGTCGTCAACGGCGCGACGCGGACGGGGATGTCCGTACGGGAGTGGCTGGCGGCCGCCAAGGAGGCCGGGCTGGACTCCATCCCGGGCACGGCGGCGGAGATCCTGGACGACGAGGTCCGCTGGGTGCTGACCAAGGGGAAGCTGCCGACGGCGGACTGGATCGACGTCATCACGACGGCGCACGAGCTCGGGATCCGGTCCTCGTCGACCATGATGTACGGGCACGTGGACCAGCCGCGGCACTGGCTGGGGCACTTCCGTACGCTGGCCCGGATCCAGCAGCAGACGGGCGGTTTCACGGAGTTCGTGACGCTGCCGTTCATCCACACCAACGCGCCCGTGTACCTGGCGGGCATCGCGCGGCCCGGACCGACGGTCCGCGACAACCGGGCGGTGACGGCGATGGCCCGGATCCTGCTGCACCCGCACATCACCAACATCCAGACGAGCTGGGTGAAGCTGGGGGCGGAGGGCGCGGCCGAGATGCTGCGGTCGGGGGCCAACGACCTCGGCGGCACGCTGATGGAGGAGACCATCTCCCGGATGGCCGGATCGAGTTACGGCTCGTACAAGTCCGTACGGGACCTGATCGCCGTCGCGGAGGCCGCCGGGCGGCCCGCGAAGGCCCGTACGACGCTGTACGGGGAGGTGCCGCAGGAGCGGCAGCAGGCGGCGCGCGCCTCGGACGGGCACCTGCCGGAGCTGCTGCCCGTACTGGACTAAGGCTACGGGGACGGCCGAACGGCCCGGCCGGGAGGGATCCCGGCCGGGCCTTCGTCGTGCTGCCGGGGGATCAGGCGTGCCTTCTTCATGCCCTCGAGGCTGTGGGCCGCCGAAGAACTCTGCATGAACGAGACATGGCCGAAACCGACCGGCTCCACAGTGAGTGGCAAAATGTGCCACTTGTCGACCAAGGCGCGCCACCTGGGCACCTGCCGGCCCTTTCGGACCGGATGTGAACGAGATGTCTGCAGGTCCCTGCACGCGATCCGGCCTTTCTGCGCGCGCATACGGGCCGCTGGAGGACCTGCCTCCGGATTCGATCAGACGTGTCCATTACAGTGCGCGCCAGAGCCTGACGGGGCAGGGCAGGGGGATCGCGATGAACCACACGACGACCGAAAAGCCGACCGAAGAGCACGCGGCACCGGCCGGGCCCGGCACGGAGGCACCGTCCGGCGGGACCCCCGGCGGGCGGTCCGGGACCCCCGGCGGGCGGTCCCGTAGGGCCGTGGGGCTCTGGGGGCGCGCCGAGCAGCAGGACTTCCGCAGCCGCGTCCGCGGCACCCTCCTCGGCTCCGCCCTCGGCGACGCCTTCGGCGCCCCCCTGGCCGGCCTCCCCCTCGACGCCGTACGCGCGGCGCACGGCCCGCAGGGCCTGACCGGGCCCGCCCCCGCGTACGGGCGCCGCGGCACGGTCACCGCCGCCACCCAGCTCACCCTGTTCACCGTCGACGGGCTGATCCGCGCCCACGTACGCCGCGACACCGGCGCCTGGCACCCGCCCACCGACATCCACCGCGCGTACCTGCGCTGGGCCGCCACCCAGCACGACTGGGGCCCCGACGAGCGCCGCAAGGACAACGGCTGGCTCGCCCGGCAGGAGTGGCTGTACGCCCGCCGCGGCCCCGAGCGCGCCTGCATGACCGGCTTCGCCGACGACGTACTCGGCACCCTCGACCAGCCGAAGAACCCCACCGCCCGCGATGCGGCCGCCGCCACCCGTTCGGCCCCCTTCGGCCTCCTGGTCGGCTGGGATCCCGCCCTGGTCCTCCAGCTCGCCACCGAGTGCGCCGCGCAGAGCCACGGCCACCCCGCCGCGTACCTCACCGCCGGGGCCTTCGCCGTCATCGTCCACGGCCTCACCCGCGGCGACTCCCTCGACGCGGCCATCCAGCGCGCCCTCGGCCTGCTCGGCGCCCGCCCGGGCCACCAGAGCGTCACCGACGCCCTCCAACGCGCCGTCGCCGCCGTCCCGCAGGGGCCGCCCTCCGCGGAGGCGGTCGCAGCCGTCGCCGCGGGCGGGGGCCACGGCGGGGGCGGGGGCGACGGCGCCGAGGACGCCCTCGCCGTCGCCGTCTACTGCGCGCTGGTCGCCGAGGACGTCCCGTCCGGCCTGCGCCTCGCCGTCAACCACGACGGCGACTCCACCGCCGCCGGCTCCCTCTGCGGCGCGCTGCTCGGCGCCCTCCACGGCGAGACCGCCCTCCCGGGCGCCTGGCTCGCGGACCTCGAAGGCCGCGCCACCCTGCTGGAGATCGCCGACGACTTCGCCCTCGAGATGACCCAGGGCCCCACCCTGCACGGCCCGGCGGTCCCCGCCTCCGGCTGGCCGACCCGCTACCCCGTCGGCTGACGCCCCCTCAACAATCCGACGCGCAGGCCGTAGCGTGACCTCCGCCGGTCCCGGGCGTCACGGACCACCCGTACGCCAGGGGGAACCCGTACACCCGGACAGCCCGAAGAGCCACGGAGGTGCCCTCAGCCATGCGGATCGCCACGACCATCTTCCTGACCGACCACACCGTCTCCCCCGTCCGCCTCGCCCGCTCCCTCGAGGAGCGCGGGTTCGCCGGGCTCTACCTCCCCGAGCACACCCACATCCCGGTCAGCCGCGACACCTCCGCGCCCATGGGCGGCGAGCTCCCGGAGATGTACGGGCGCACCCTCGACCCCTTCGTCGCCCTGGCCCAGGCCGCCGCCGTGACCGAGCGCCTCACGCTCGGCACCGGCATCACCCTGGTCGCCCAGCACGACCCGATCGACCTCGCGAAGGGGATCGCCACCCTGGACCACCTCTCCGGCGGCCGCTTCACCCTCGGGATCGGCTACGGCTGGAACGTCGAGGAGGCCGCCGACCACGGCGTCGAGTGGCGCACCCGCCGCGAACTGGTCCGGGACCGGATGGCCCTGATGCGCGCCCTGTGGGCCCCGGAACCCACCGCGTACGTCGGCGAGTTCTCCTCCGTCCAGGCCAGTGCCGCCCACCCCAAGCCGGTCCAGCCCCCGCGCGAACTCGGCCCCGGCCACCCCCTGCACGGCCCCCGCACCCTGATCGGCGGCGCGGCCGGCCCGAAGCTCTTCTCGGCCATCGCCGACCACGCCGACGGCTGGCTCCCGATCGGCGGCGGCGGACTTTCCGAGTCCTTGCCGGTGCTGCGCCAGGTGTGGGAAACCGCGGGCCGCGACCCGAAGAACCTCCAGGTGGTCCCGTATGCGGTCCACCCGAACCCGGGCAAGCTCGCCCACTACGCGGACCTGGGCATCGAGGAGGTCGTCCTCCAGCTCCCGTCGGCCGAGGAGGCCGAGATCCTCCGCGTCCTGGACGACTTCGCGCAGTACCTCTAATTCGTTCGACGCGGCCGCACGGTCGGCCCGACGATGGCCCCCGAAAGGGGGCTGATCCACATGCCGGGCCAGCGCAAGCGCAGACGCAGCAGGGAGCGGACCCTCACAGCAAGCCCGGGGCCGGCCGTTGCGCTGGCGGCCCGGACTGCGTTGCGGGGGCGGGATCCCCGAGTGGCGGGGTCCGCTCATCCGGCATCAGAGGGAGTACGGGGGTTTCCCGTCAGTCCACTGTCCTTCCGTGTCGTGCCGGTCCCTCAAGGGCGCTCCTCCTTCGTCGTCGCGTCGCTACGCGATGGCCTGCGGCCACCCT
>NZ_JBVIGX010000051.1:13128-37734 GCF_055570595.1 Streptomyces sp. NPDC031132 | reverse complement strand
ATGAGCTTGGCCTTGACCGCCCAGTCGGACTCGGTCTTCAGCGTGGACGCCAGCGGGTCGTCGGTGACCAAGATGGACTGCCAGGCCGGGTCGATCACCGCGGGCTCGAGCTCCTTGCCGCTGAGCGCCTTGAGCGCCGCGTTCGCGGAGGCCTTCGCCTGGTCGGGGTTGGCGTTGATCCACTCGTTCGTCTTCACCGTGCCGCGCAGCACGGCCTCCACGACGTCCGCGTGCTCCTTGAGGAACTTCTGCGACACGATGACGTTCGTGATCACGAACTTCTTGTCGGCCCACAGCTCGGTCTCGTCGAGGAGGACGGAGCCGCCGTCGGCGACGAGCTTGGAGGCGGTCGGCTCCGGCACCCAGGCGCCGTCGATCGAACCCTGCTTGAAGGCGTCCGGGGTCACCTTGTTGTCCGTGCGGACCACGGAGACGTCACCCTTGCCGGACTCCGGGTCGACCGTCCAGCCCTTCTCGCCGATCCAGTTGAGGAACGCGACGTCCTGCGTGTTCCCCTTCTGCGGGGTGGCGATCTTCTTGCCCTTGACGTCGTCCAGGGTCTTGATCTTGTCCGGGTTCACGACCAGCTTCACGCCGCCGGAGGCGGAACCCGAGACGATCCGCAGGTTGCTGCTCTTGGACTTCACGTAGCCGTTGATCGCCGGCGAGGGGCCGATGAAGCCGATGTCGAGGGAGCCCCCGTTGAGGGCTTCGATCTCCGACGGGCCGGCGTTGAAGGTCTGCGGCTTGATCGCGGTACCGCCGAGCTCCTTGGCGATCAGGCCCTCCTGGATGCCGACCAAGGCGGTGGCGTGCGTCAGGTTCGGGAAGTACCCGATACGGACCTCGGAGGCCGACAGCTTCGCTCCGCCGGCGGCCGCGCCTGCCTTCTTGGCGTCCGCGCCGGCGGGCTTCTCGGCCTGGGAGCCGTAGCCGCAGGAGGCGAGCGCGCCGATCAGCAGCGGCAGGGCGGCAGCGGCGACGACGCTGCGGCGCAGAGCGGAAGGGGAGAACGCGGTGCGGGCGGTACCGGTGGCAGGCACGGGAGGACTTCCTCTCGTGACGTGGTCATCTCATGACGCACGTCTTCGTCTGTGGAGCAAGGGCAGGTAGAGCTCGTGGGGGGCGAGGGCGCGCATGCAGTGCGCGTACGTCATCGCGCACATCGCGCCACTCCTCCCTGGCCGCTGCCGAGGCGGCCGCTGCCTACGCGGCCGCCCTCCTTGGCGAAGGTCGAGTAGATGTCGGAAGGCATGGGTTAGAAGTCCCACCCTTCTTCGTCCGCCTGGACGGTGGTGCGCGCCTGGGAGGCGAAGGACTCGCCGGCCATGCCCGCCGCCAGGGTGGTTCCGTCGGCCGGGTCGATCAGCAGGAAGGACCCGGTACGGCGCGAGTCGGCGTACGCGTCGAGCGCGAGCGGCTCGGCGGTGCGCACGACGACGCGGCCGATGTCGTTGGCCACCAGCTGCCCGGGGTTCGGGTGCTGGGACAGGTCGTCCAGGGTCAGCCGCGAGGGGATCTCCTTGACGATCGCCTTGACCGTGCGCGTGGTGTGCTTGAGCAGCACCCGTGCGCCGACGGCCAGCGGCTGGTCCGCGACGTGGCAGACGGTGGCGACGACGTCCTGCGTGGTGGCCGGGGAGCTCGCGGACGGCGCGATCAGGTCGCCGCGCGAGATGTCGATGTCGTCCGCCAGACGCACCGTCACCGACTGCGGCGCCCAGGCGATGTCCACGCTCTCGCCGAGCGCGTCGATCCCGGCGATGACCGAGGTACGGCCCGAGGGCAGGACGGTGACCGGCTCACCGACGCGCAGCACACCGGAGGCGATCTGGCCCGCGTAGCCGCGGTAGTCGGGGTGCTCCGCGGTCTGCGGGCGGATCACGTACTGCACCGGGAAACGCGCCGGGCAGGCCGTGAGGTCATGGCTGACCGGAACGGTCTCCAGGTGCTCCAGCACCGTCGGGCCGCCGTACCAGTCCATGTGCGAGGAGGGCTCGACCACGTTGTCGCCGGCGAGCGCCGAGATCGGGATCGCGGTGATCTCCGGGACGCCCAGGTCCGAGGCGTACGCGGTGAACTCCTCGGCGATCGACGCGAAGACCGACTCCTGGTAGCCCACCAGGTCCATCTTGTTGACGGCCAGCACCACGTGCGGCACGCGCAGCAGGGCCGCGACGGCGGCGTGCCGGCGCGTCTGCTCGATCACGCCGTTGCGCGCGTCGACCAGGACCACGGCCAGGTCGGCGGTCGAGGCACCGGTGACCATGTTCCGCGTGTACTGCACGTGCCCCGGGGTGTCGGCGAGGATGAACCGGCGCCGCGCGGTGGCGAAGTAGCGGTACGCCACGTCGATGGTGATGCCCTGCTCCCGCTCGGCCCGCAGGCCGTCGGTCAGCAGTGCGAGGTCGGGGGCGTCCTGGCCGCGCTGGGCGGAGACGGCCTCGACGGCCTCCAGCTGGTCCGTCAGGACCGACTTGGAGTCGTGCAGCAGCCGTCCGACCAGCGTGGACTTGCCGTCGTCGACGGAACCGGCGGTCGCGAAGCGCAGCAGCGTGGTCGCCGACAGATCGGCGAACTGCTCGGTGGTGGAGGTCATGTCTAGAAGTACCCTTCGCGCTTGCGGTCTTCCATCGCGGCCTCGGACATCTTGTCGTCGGCGCGGGTCGCACCCCGCTCGGTGAGCCGGGAGGCGGCGATCTCGGTGATCACGGCGTCCAGCGTGGTGGCGTCGGAATCGACGGCACCGGTGCAGGACATGTCACCGACCGTGCGGTAGCGGATGAGGCGCGTCTCGGGCGTCTCGCCCTCCTTCGGGCCGCCCCACTCGCCGGCCGTCAGCCACATGCCGTTGCGCTGGAACACCTCGCGCTCGTGCGCGAAGTAGATCTCCGGCAGCTCGATGCCCTCACGGGCGATGTACTGCCACACGTCCAGCTCGGTCCAGTTGGACAGCGGGAACACCCGCACGTGCTCGCCCGGGGCGTGGCGGCCGTTGTAGAGCTGCCACAGCTCGGGGCGCTGGCGCCGCGGGTCCCACTGCGAGAACTCGTCGCGCAGCGAGAACACCCGCTCCTTGGCGCGGGCCTTCTCCTCGTCACGCCGCCCGCCGCCGAACACGGCGTCGAACTTCAGCTGCTGGATCGCCTCCGTGAGGGGGACGGTCTGCAGCGGGTTGCGGACCCCGTCCGGGCGCTCGCGCAGCTTGCCGGCATCGATGTACTCCTGGACGGAGGCCACGTGCAGACGCAGGTTGTGCTCCGCCACCGCCCGGTCGCGGTAGGCCAGGACCTCGGGGAAGTTGTGCCCGGTGTCCACGTGCAGCAGCGTGAACGGCACGGGCGCCGGCGCGAACGCCTTCAGCGCCAGGTGCAGCATCACGATCGAGTCCTTGCCGCCGGAGAACAGGATCACCGGCTTCTCGAACTCGCCCGCCACCTCGCGGAAGATGTGCACGGCCTCCGATTCGAGGGCGTCGAGGTGCGACAGCGCGTAGGGCGCGTCCGTCCCTTCGTGGACGTGTGCGACGGTAGCGGTCATGCCAGACCCCTCTCGGTGAGCAGCGCGTGCAGGGCCGAAGCCGACTCCTGCACGGTCTGCGTGTGCGACTCGATGCGGAGGTCCGGGGACTCCGGAGCCTCGTACGGGTCGTCGACGCCGGTCAGACCGGAGATCTCGCCCGCCGCCTGCTTGGCGTACAGGCCCTTCACGTCACGCTCGGAGCAGACCTCGACCGGGGTGGCCACGTGCACTTCGAGGTAGTTCGTGTCGGCGGCCGAGTGGCGCCCCCGGACGGCCTCGCGGCTGTCCGCGAACGGCGCGATCACCGGCACGAGCGCCTTGACGCCGTTGCTCGCGAGGAGTTCGGCGACGAAGCCGATCCGCTGCACGTTGGTGTGGCGGTCCTCGCGGGTGAAGCCGAGGCCGGAGGAGAGGAACTCGCGGATCTCGTCGCCGTCGAGGACCTCCACGCGGTGGCCCTCGGCGCGCAGCCGCTCGGCCAGCGCGTAGGCGATGGTGGTCTTGCCCGCGCTCGGCAGCCCGGTCAGCCACACGGTGGCGCCCTGGTCGCTCACGCTCATCGTTCTCGTCTCCGTCGGTTCTGTGGAAGTCGGTGCTTCGAGGTCGCTCATCAGCCGTGCAGTCCGCACTCGGTCTTGGCCCGCCCGGCCCAGCGGCCGGCCCGTGCGTCCTCGCCCTCCGCCACGCGGCGGGTGCAGGGGGCGCAGCCGACGGAGGCGTAGCCGTCCATCAGCAGCGGGTTGGTCAGCACGCCGTGCTCCGCCACGTACGCGTCGACGTCGTCCTGGGTCCAGCGGGCGATCGGGGAGATCTTGACCTTCTGCCGCTTCTCGTCCCAGCCGACCACCGGGGTGTTCGCCCGGGTCGGGGACTCGTCGCGGCGCAGGCCCGTCCCCCACGCCTCGTACGCGGTCAGGCCCTCTTCCAGCGGCTTGACCTTGCGCAGTGCGCAGCACAGGTCGGGGTCGCGGTCGTGCAGCTTCGGGCCGTACTGCGCGTCCTGCTCGGCCACCGTCTGGCGCGGGGTGAGCGTGATGACGTTGACGTCCATCACGGCCTCGACCGCGTCGCGGGTGCCGATGGTCTCCTCGAAGTGGTAGCCCGTGTCGAGGAAGACGACGTCCACGCCGGGGAAGGCGCGGGAGGCCAGGTGGGCGACCACCGCGTCCTCCATGGAGGAGGTCACGGCGAACTTCTTGCCGAAGGTCTCGGCCGCCCACGTGAGGATCTCCAGCGGGGAGGCGTCCTCGAGGTCGCGGCCCGCCTGCTCGGCCAGCGCCTTGAGGTCGCGCGTCCCCGCGGCCTGCTCCGCTGCCTGACTCGTCGTCATATCTCGTCCCCTCCAGTGGTGTCGGACTGAACGCCCCGGGCCAGCAGCCCGAGGTACTTCAGCTGGAAGGCTCGGTTGCAGGCCCTGCATTCCCAGGCGCCGTGACCCGTCTCGTTCGGAAACAGGTCCTCGTCGCCGCAGTACGGGCAGTAGAACGGGGCTGCGCGCTCGCTCACGAGAGGTCCTCGTCCTTCGCACGGGTCACCCAGGCGGCGAAGCGCTCGCCGTCGCCGCGCTGCTCCTGGAAGCGCGTGACGACCCGCTCGACGTAGTCGGGCAGACCGGCCGAGGTGACCTTCAGGCCGCGGACCTTGCGGCCGAAGCCGGCCTCCAGGCCGAGGGCGCCGCCCAGGTGGACCTGGTAGCCCTCCACCTGGTTGCCGTCGTCGTCCAGGACCAGCTGGCCCTTGAGACCGATGTCCGCCACCTGGATACGGGCGCAGGCGTTCGGGCAGCCGTTGATGTTGATGGTGAGCGGCTCGGCGAACTCCGGCAGGCGGCGCTCCAGCTCGTCGATCAGCGAGGCGCCGCGCGCCTTCGTCTCGACGATGGCCAGCTTGCAGAACTCGATGCCGGTGCAGGCCATCGTGCCGCGGCGGAACGGGGACGGCTTGACCCGCAGGTCCAGCGCCTCCAGGGCCTCCACGACGGAGTCGACCTTGTCCGCCTCGATGTCGAGGACGATCATCTTCTGCTCGGCGGTGGTGCGCAGGCGGCCGGAGCCGTGCTGCTCGGCGACGTCCGCGATCTTCGTCAGGGTGGCGCCGTCCACGCGGCCGACGCGGGGCGCGAAGCCGACGTAGAACTTGCCGTCCTGCTGCTGGTGGACGCCGACGTGGTCGCGCCACTGGCCGCTCGGCTGCTCGGGCGCGGGGCCGTCGGTCAGCTTGCGCTTCAGGTACTCGTCCTCCAGGACCTGGCGGAACTTGGCCGGGCCCCAGTCGGCGACGAGGAACTTCAGCCGGGCGCGGGTGCGCAGGCGGCGGTAGCCGTAGTCGCGGAAGATCGAGATGACGCCCTCGTAGACGTCCGGGACCTCGTCCAGCGAGACCCAGGTGCCCAGGCGCACGCCCAGCTTGGGGTTGGTCGAGAGGCCGCCGCCGACCCAGACGTCGAAGCCGGGGCCGTGCTCCGGGTGGTTCACGCCGACGAAGGCGATGTCGTTGATCTCGTGCGCCACGTCGAGCAGCGGCGAGCCGGAGACCGCGGACTTGAACTTGCGGGGCAGGTTGGAGAAGTCCGGGTTGCCCACGATGCGGCGGTGGATCTCCTCGATGGCGGGCGTGCCGTCGATGATCTCGTCCTGGGCGATGCCGGCGACGGGCGAGCCCAGGATGACGCGGGGCGTGTCACCGCATGCCTCGGTGGTCGACAGGCCGACGGCCTCGAGGCGGCGCCAGATCTCCGGGACGTCCTCGATCCGGATCCAGTGGTACTGCACGTTCTGGCGGTCGGTGAGGTCGGCGGTGCCGCGCGCGAACTCCTGCGAGATCTCGCCGATGACGCGGAGCTGCTCGGTGGTCAGCCGGCCGCCGTCGATGCGGACGCGCAGCATGAAGTACTTGTCGTCCAGCTCCTCCGGCTCCAGGATCGCGGTCTTGCCGCCGTCGATCCCGGGCTTGCGCTGGGTGTACAGACCCCACCAGCGCATGCGGCCGCGCAGGTCGTTGGGATCGATCGAGTCGAAGCCCGTCTTGGAGTAGATCGTCTCAATGCGTGTCCGCACGTTGAGACCGTCGTCGTCCTTCTTGAACTGCTCGTTGCCGTTGAGGGGGGTGTGGTGTCCAACGGCCCACTGACCCTCACCGCGGTGACGGCCGGTCTTTCGGCGCGCGGCGGCGGGCGTTTCGGGGGTGGAGGCCATGGCGGTACATCCTTCTTCGGCGGCTTCAATGCAGGGTCAGGGGGAGCGGCGGCGAGCCCCTGTCATCGGCCCTGCCGCGGAGCAGGTGCGGCCGACAGCCGCCCTTGCCGGTGTTTCCGGAGGTCAGGGCGGTCTTCGGCCTTCAGGGGACATGCAGGTGCTTCGGGGTCGACGCGTCCGCAGCGGCGGGGACGACGGCGATGTGCGGCGGTGGCTGGTTCCGTCAGCTCGCCGGACAGATGGCGCTGGACATGCGGCCGAGGTCGACGTGCCGCCGACTCACCAAGGCAATTCCAGCTCCATTCATGGCGGAAGCGTGTCATGTGCCGATTGGAGGAGTCCACTACTGTCCATTATTCGGACGATGTGGTCCCGCATTACGAGACGACGTGACCGGGGTCACGCGCGGAAGTGGCCGATGGAGCGGGTGGTTCAGCCGCGACCACGTTACGGCGTCGCGCCGGCGGCGGGCCGGAACGGCGTCGAGGTCTCGACCCCGGCCGCCGCGGGCCCGTACCGCCGCAGCGCCTCCAGAGCGGCGTCCGCGCTCCGGGGGATCGGCGGGGGCGGCCGTTGCGGGACCCGGGGCGACGCCGGAGCCGGCATGTCCGGAGCCCGCTCGTACATGCCCAGCGAGACCACCCCGGCCGACATCTCCAGGGGAAGGCGCGGCTGCGCCACGCGGACCTGGGCCTTCCAGGTTCCGCGGGGCCGGTCGACGTCCGCGAGTGCGGTGGGCCAGTTCGACCGCTCGTCGGCCCGGCGGACCATCGCGTAGACCGTCGCCCCGGGGTCCAGCCCGCTGACGGTCCCCTCGAAGTAGACGACGACACCGGCCGGAGGTGCGGCGGGATCGGCGAACTGCCTGGTGAGGAGCGTGGTGACAAGGGGGTGCGCGACCGTCTCCGACGGGAGCGGGGGCCGCGGCTGCGGCTCCTGTGCCGGCTCCCGGGAGATGACCGCCACGACGATGCCCGCCACGGCCGCGACCAGCGCCGCGAGGAGGCTCTGCCAGCGGTACGACCCGGACAGCAGTCGGGCCCGGCGCCCGGGAACGGCGGGGGGTGCCGGCAGCGTCGGGCGGTCGGGTGCGTATTCCTCCTGCGGGATGCCCGGGTCCGGCTCGTCGGCCGGATCCGGCGGGCCTGCGGTGCTCATGGTCCTCGCCTGGGCTCGACGGACCTCCAGCATGCGCGGGCCGGGCATCCGCAGGCCCGGCGCCACGCCGACGTGGGGAGGGTCAGGCGCCCGGCCAGGGGCCCGGGGTGGGGGCGGACTCCTTTTCCTCCGTCTCCGTACGGAAGACCTTGAAGCCGCGGCGGAGGTAGTTGTCCATCGCCGTCGGGCCGTCCTGGCTGCAGGTGTGGAGCCACACCCGCGTCGTCGCCTCGCGCTCCGGCCAGCGGTCCGCCAGGGACCATGCCGCTTCGATGCCCAGGGTCAGCAGGTGCCCCCCGATCCGGCGCCCGCGGAAGTCCGGGAGCAGCCCGAAGTACATGATCTCCACCACGCCGTCGTCCTGCGGGTCGAGCTCCACGTACCCGGCCGGCGTCCCGCGGTCGTACGCCACCCAGGTCTCCACGCCGGGACGGCCCAGCTGCTCCACCCACTGGGCGCGGGTCAGCGAGAGCCGGTCCGTCCAGTGGATGTCACCGCCCACCGAGGCGTAGAGGAAGCGGCTGAACTCGGGCGAGGGGACCTCCGCCCGCCGGACACGGATCTCAGGCCCTGGGACGGCCGCCCGGACCAGGTCCTGCGGGGAGGTCATTTCCAGGGACCAGGTGGTGAGTGTGATGGTGCTCATGCAGGTCAGGGAATCACGGCCTGCCCCGTACGGCCCAGGCGGGCCTTGATCACCGCCGGTGCCGTGGAGTGCGGCAGAAGCGCCGCCGGGTCCTCGGGGCGGATCAGCTCCACCTCCACGTCGTCCGCGAAGCGGTACGGGCGGTGGGTCAGCAGCCCGCCCAGGTGCCGCCGTACCCGCGACAGCTCCGCCCGGACCGTCACCGTACGCGTCGGGTCCCCGAACAGCTCCGCCGACAGCTCGGCCGCCGACCGCCCCCGCGGGCTCTCCGCCAGCAGGAACAGCAGCTCCGCGTGGCGCGGGCTCAGCTCCTGCGACCAGCTCCCGGCGGCCCCGTACACCGTCGCCGACCACGTGCGCCGACGGCTCAGGTCCAGGACGACCCGGCTCGCCGCGGTCGCCGTGCCCGGCTCCTCCGCGATGCGCAGCAGCCAGCCGCCCGGCAGCGGCTCCACCACGCAGTCCCCGAGCTGCGGCACCCACACCCGCCCCGGCCCGAACCCCTTCGGCAACGGGATCCGGTCCGCCGGGGCCAGGCCCGTCACCGCCGCCGTCCAGCCGTGCGGGTCCACCACCACGGCCCGCCCGGACAGCCGGGCCAGCAGCGGCGCCGCGACCGCCCGCAGCCGCTCCAGCGACTCCAGGTGCCGGATCCGCAGCTCCCGCTCCGCGAGCCGGGCCACCGCGCTCACCCACGCCAGCGTGGCCGGGTGCATCGTCGCCAGCGGCCCGCTGACGTCCACCACGCCCAGCAGCTGCCCGTCCCGCGGGTCCCGCACCGGGGCCCCCGCGCAGGTCCAGTCGTGATGGCTGGAGACGAAGTGCTCCGCGGAGAACACCTGCACGGGCTGCCGGGCCACCAGGGCCGTACCCACCCCGTTGGTGCCGACCACCGCCTCGTCCCAGTCGGCGCCCACCGAGAAGCCCAGCCGGTCGGCCTTGCGCAGGATCGACGTGGCCCCCTCCCGCCACAACAGCCGCCCCTCCGCGTCGGCGACGACCATGATGTGCAGCGCCGTGTCCAGCGCCGGCAGCAGCCCCTCGCGCAGCACCGGCAGGATCTCCCGCAGCGGCGAGACCTGCCGCCGCTCCTCGGTCTCGGCCGTCGACAGCATCCGCGAGCGCGCGTCCCGGTCCGGGTGCACTCCGCAGGCCAGCATCCGGCGCCAGGACTCGGCGATCTCCGGGCGGGGCTCGGCCGGCGGCCGGTCCCCGGCCAGCGCGGCCGCCCGCACCCCCTTGAGCAGACGCGCGGCCTCCCGCGCGTCCATGGCCGAGATGCGTGCCACATCGACCGTGCTGCCTGCGGTGTAGGCCACCGGAACCTCCCCGTGTGGAACAGGACGTACGAGGGAATCCGCCCGGGCGGTCCGCGCGTGCCGCTTCCCCGGGCACGCACGGCGGACGGTTCCGACTCAGAGGGTTGCAACGGTATGCAACTCTCGCCAAGTCCCGGTCACCCGACCGAAACTGTCCGGACGTCGCCTCGCGGCGTGACAGCTCCTCCTCGGGGCTTTCGGATCAGGGGTGGTGCCGAGTCGGCGCGGCGCCACCCCTGCTCCCGGTCAACGGGTCCGGATCCCGGCTCGGACCTGTTTGGGGACAGGGGCCACAACCTAGCCCGCGATCCGCGCCCGTTCGACCAGCGCACCCAGCCCCAGGCTGTGCGGCAGCGTGCCGAAGGCCGCACCCCCGTCGCCGCCCAGGCGCGAGGCGCAGAACGCGTCCGCCACTTCCGGCGGCGCCCAGCGCACCAGCAGCGATCCCTGGAGCACCAGGGCGATGCGCTCCACCACCCGGCGGGCCCGCGCCTCGATGCCCTCCAGGTCCGCGAGCTCCGTCAGCAGCCCCTTGATGGCCGAATCCAGCCGGTGGTCGGCGCCGCGGGCCTGCCCCACCTCCTGGAGGAACGCGTTCAGCGCCTGGGGCTCCCGCTGCAGGGCCCGCAGCACGTCCAGGGCCTGGACGTTGCCCGAGCCCTCCCAGATCGAGTTCAGCGGGGACTCGCGCAGCAGCCGCGGCAGCCCCGACTCCTCGACGTAGCCGTTGCCGCCCAGACACTCCAGGGCCTCCGCCACCATCGGCGTACAGCGCTTGGTCACCCAGTACTTCGCGGCGGGCACCGCGATGCGCAGGAAGGCCCGCTCCTGCTCCGTCCCCGCGTCGTAGGCGGCCGCGAGGCGCAGCCCGAGGGTGGTGGCCGCCTCGGACTCCAGGGCGAGGTCGGCCAGCACGTTGCGCATCAGCGGCTGCTCGATGAGCCGTGCTCCGAAAGCAGAGCGGTGCTCCGTATGGTGCACGGCCTGCGTCAGCGCCTGCCGCATCAGCGCGGCCGAGCCCAGCACGCAGTCCAGCCGGGTCGCCGCGACCATCCCGATGATGGTCCGCACCCCCCGCCCCTCCTCGCCGACCCGCCGCGCCCACGTCCCGTCGAACTCCACCTCGCCCGAGGCGTTCGACCGGTTGCCGAGCTTGTCCTTAAGCCGCTGGATCGCGAACACGTTGCGCGTGCCGTCCTCCAGCACCCGCGGCACCAGGAAGCAGGTCAGGCTGTCCTTCCCGGAGGGGGATGCCTGCGCCAGCACCAGGAACCCGTCCGACATCGGCGCCGAACAGAACCACTTGTGCCCCGTCAGCAGGTACTCGCCCGCCGCGTCCAGCGGCTTCGCCACCGTCGTGTTCGCCCGTACGTCGCTGCCGCCCTGCTTCTCCGTCATCCCCATGCCGAACAGCACCCCGCCCTTCTGCGCGGCCGGCAGTAGCCCTTCCTCGTACACGTGCGAGGTCAGCCGCGGCTCCCACTCGGCGGCCAGCTCGGGGTCCGTCCGCAGCGCCGGTACGGCCGCATGGGTCATCGAGACCGGGCAGCCGTGCCCCGCCTCGGCCTGCGACCACACGAAGAAACCGGCCGCGCGGCGCAGGTGCCCGGCCGGCCGCCCCCACGCATCGGTGAGCCCGGCGCCCACCGCGTGCCCGAGCAGCCGGTGCCAGGCCGGGTGGAACTCCACCTCGTCGATCCGGTTGCCGTACCGGTCGTGCGTACGCAGTTCCGGGGGGTTCTCGTTCGCCTGTGCGCCCCACTGCTGGGCCTGTGCCGAGCCCGCCGACCGGCCCAGCTCGGAGAGCTCCTCACCCACCTCGGCGAGGAGTTCGGGCGCCGAGGCCGACAGGTGGCGCTCCACGCCCTCGCGAAGGGCCCGGTCGGTGCCGTAGACGTCGTAGCCCACCAGGGGAGGGGGCTGGTTGGTGACGGTGTGGGTGGTGGCTGCCATGCGGATACCGTAAGGACGTGCAGCCAGCAAAAGAAACACCCGAGCGGGTCCCCGGGCGGCTCCATCGGGCCCGCGCCCTCTACCGCAACGTCTCCAAGCGCAAGATGGCGTGGCTGCTCCTGAAAGACACCGTCAATTCGTGCATCGAGTACCGGATCCTCGGCCTGGCGGCCGAAGCGGCGTTCTTCACGCTGCTCTCGCTGCCGCCGCTGTTCCTCGGCCTGCTGGGCCTGCTCGGGTACGTGGACGGCTGGACGGGCGGCACCTTCGTGGCCTCCATCGAGGAGAACATCCTGAACGCGGTCGGCACCGTCCTCTCCGACCGGGGCGTCAGCGACATCGCGAAACCGATGCTCGACGACGTCACCAAGGCCGGCCGCCCGGACCTGATCTCCCTCGGCTTCGCCTTCGCCCTCTGGTCGGGCTCGCGGGCGGTCAACGTCTTCATCGACACCATCACCGTGATGTACGGGCTCGACGGCCAGCGCGGCATCGTCAAGACGCGGCTGCTGGCCTTCCTGCTGTACGTGATCGCCCTGGTGATCGGCGCGATCGTGCTGCCGCTGATGGTCGCCGGGCCGGACGCCGTCGTCCGCTGGGTGCCCTGGAGCACGGAAGTGATCGCGGTGCTGTACTGGCCGACGGTCACCCTGCTGTCCATCGCGTTCCTGACCACGCTGTACCACGTCTCCGTCCCCGTGCGCTCCCCGTGGATCGAGGACGTGCCGGGCGCGCTGGTGGCGCTCGCCATGTGGGTGCTGGGCTCGTTCCTGCTGCGGATCTACCTGACCAACACCGTCGAGGGCCCGACCATCTACGGATCGCTGGCCGCCCCGGTCGCCGTCCTGCTGTGGATCGGCGTCTCGGCCTTCGCCGTCCTGGTGGGCGCGGCCGTGAACGCCGCCATCGACCGCGTCTGGCCGTCCGTGGCCACCGCCGCGGCCCGCGAGGCGAACGAGCGGGTCCGGGAGGCGGAGGCCGCGCAGCTGGTCGCGCGGGCCGCCGCCTGGCGTGCGCTGGCCGAGGGCGAGTCGGAGGACGACGACGAGGGTGACGCCGGGATGCCGTCCGAGTTCCCGGAGCGCTGGTCGAACTTCCTGCCGCCGGAGGACTACTCCTCCCGCCTGCGCAAACACTGACCGCACCGCCGGACCCGCCGTAGCCTGGCGCTGTGCACGAGGAGCGGCGGTACGAGGAGCGGCCGTACGAGGAGCGGCCGTCCCCGCTGGTGCCCGGCGCGATCGTGTGGAGCCGGGCCGGGGCGCCCGGCGGGCCCGTCCTGCCCGACGGCTGCATCGACCTGCTGTGGGTCGGCGGGCGGCTGCTGGTCGCCGGCCCCGACACCGGCCCGCACCCCGTCGGAGAGGTGCCGGGCGGGGCCTACGGCCCGGTGACGGGACTGAGGTTCGCCCCCGGTACGGCGCCCGCGCTGCTCGGTGTACCGGCGTACGAGCTGCGCGACCGGCGGGTCGAGCTGGCCGACCTCTGGCCGGGTCCCGAGGTGCGCGGCCTCGCCGAGCGGATGAGTGCGTACGAGGACCCCTGCGCGGGGCTGGAGCGGCTGGCCCGCAGCCACGCGGACCGGAGCGCGCCCCCCGACCCCCTCGCCACCCGGGTGGCGGCGGGGCTCCGAGCGGGGGAGTCGGTGGCCGCCGTGGCCGCGGCGGTCGGCCTCGGGGCGCGCCAGCTGCACCGGCGCTCCCTGGACGCCTTCGGCTACGGACCCCGCACGCTCGGGCGGGTGCTGCGGCTCCAGCGGGCGCTGGAGCTGGCCCGCCGGGGGCTGCCGCAGGCCGAGGTGGCGTACCGGGCCGGGTACGCGGACCAGGCCCATCTCGCCCGCGAGGTGCGGGCGCTGGCCGGGACCACCCCGGGGGCCTACGCGGCGGCCCACACCCAGGCCCACACCCAGGCCCACCCCCAGGCCTACGCCCCGGCGGGCGCTTCGCCGGGCGCTTCGGCCGGGGCGAACAGCGAGACGGCGCAGCCGTCCGGGTCGAGCACGACGGCGTAGCGCTGTCCCCAGAAGGCGTCCCAGGGCTCCAGGTGGCCCTTGTACCCGGCGTCCGTCAGCTCGGCGTACACCGCGTCCACCTCTGCGGGGGAATCGCACAGGAACGCCAGGTCCCGCCGACCGTCCCCGGTGGGACGGGTCCAGGAAGGGTCGAAGGAGCGGACGACGTCCTCCGTGTCCCAGGCGATCCGGAGCCCGCCGGGGAGGACGGCCTCCACGTGCGGCTGTTCCTCCGCCCCGGCCGGGACGTCCAGACCCAGGCGGCGGTAGAAGGCGAGCGAGGCGGCCATGTCGGAGACGACCAGGCCGATCAGGTCGAGTCGGGGAGTCATGCGCCCAGGCTAGGAGCCGCCCCGCCCGCCGGTCTTGAACGAATCGGACATCCGTGCCGCACGGGCGGCGCCCGGAAAAAGAATTGGCGGCCTCCCGAGCGCCATTGCTACGGTGATCGTGTTCCCGCCGATGGGCGCGGAACTGCCAGCACGTGCATGACCCGGAGGTGAGTTCATTGATGACTGTCGTCACGCAGGGCGCGGACCGCACCCAGAAGACCATCAATGTCACTTCCGTGGTCTCCGGCTGACCTCACACCTCTTCGCGCGCCGCTGTGCGCGCGCTGCCGGGGCCACCCTGTGAAGGGTTTCCCCTTGTCTTTCTCTTCTTCTCCGTCGTTTCCGTCCACTTCGCACGCGCACGCCCTCGCCGCCTTCGGCTGGGACGAGGCGTGGGAGGCCGAGTTCGCCCCGTACACCGGCCAGGGCCTGCTGCCCGGCCGCGTGGTGCGGGTGGACCGCGGCCAGTGCGACGTCATGACCGCGGACGGCATCGTCCGCGCCGACACCGCCTTCGTCACCCCGCACGACCCGCTGCGCGTCATCTGCACCGGTGACTGGGCCGTCGTCGAGGCGGCCGGCAACCCCCGGTACGTGAAGACGTACCTGCCGCGCCGGACCGCGTTCGTACGCTCCACCTCCTCGCAGCGCTCCGAGGGGCAGATCCTCGCCGCCAACGTCGACCACGCGATCATCGCGGTGTCACTGGCCGTCGAGCTCGACCTGGGCCGTGTCGAGCGCTTCCTGGCCCTCGCCTGGGAGTCCGGCGCGCAGCCGCTGGTCGTCCTGACCAAGGCGGACCTCGTACCTGACCCGGTGACGCTCTCGCACCTGGTCCAGGACGTGGAGACCACGGCGCCGGGCGTCGACGTCCTCACCGTCTCCTCCCATACCGGGGAGGGCACGGACGTCCTGGAGGCCGTCGTCGCCGGCGGTACGAGCGTGCTGCTCGGCATCTCCGGCGCGGGCAAGTCCACGCTGGCGAACGCGCTGCTCGGCTCCGACGTCATGGACGTCCAGGCCACGCGCGACGTGGACGGCAAGGGCCGGCACACGACGACCACCCGCAACCTGCTGGCCCTGCCCGGCGGGGGCGTCCTCATCGACACGCCGGGACTGCGGGGCGTCGGCCTGTGGGACGCCGGGACCGGGGTCGGCCAGGTCTTCTCCGAGATCGAGGAGTACGCGGCCGACTGCCGCTTCCACGACTGCGCGCACGAGGCCGAGCCGGGGTGCGCGGTGCTCGAGGCGGTCGAGACCGGGGCACTGCCGGAGCGGCGCCTGGAGAGCTACCGCAAGCTGCTCCGGGAGAACCAGCGGATCGTCGCCAAGACGGACGCGCGGCTCCGCTCCGAGATCCGCCGGGACTGGCGCATCAAGTCGGCGGAGGGCCGCGCCAATTACGCGGCGAAGCGCACCGGTCGCTACTGACCGGACCGACCGGGCCGACCGGCGAAACCCGAGGCCCGACCCCTGCTCCGTCGGGGGCCGGGCGTCAGGCCTCCAGGCCCCACGCGAACACCCGCTCCGGGTGGATCCGGATCACCTCCGGGCTGAAGTGCGGGCCCAGCGTGTGCGGGCCGACCTCCAGCGTGGCGCGGCCGCGGACCTCGATCCCGCGGACGCGCCACGGCCGGGTGCTCACCAGATCGTCCACCACCAGCGCGAGCCTCGGGTTGCCCTGGAGGTTGCGCCACTTCTTCGTCGACCCCATCGCCAGGCCGCCGACCAGGATCGTCCCGTCCTCCTGCGGGAAGAACCCCACCGGGTTCGCCTGTGGCTGCCCGGCCGCGTCCACCGTCGCCAGCCGCCCCAGCCGCTGTGACCCGAGGTATGCCAGTTCCGCCTCGCTGAAACCCTTGAACTCCGTCATACGCACCAGCCTCGCCGCCCCGCCCGCTTCCCGCATCGGGCCTCCGGCCGAGCCCGGCCCGAAACCGTGGCCCTACGCCGTGAACACCAGCGAGGCGTTGTGCCCGCCGAAGCCGAACGCGTTGGCCAGCGCGGCCGGCACCCGTCCGTGCCGCGCTCCGCCCCGGACCACGTCCAGGCCGATGTCCGGGTCCAGGGTGTCGAGGTTGCGGGTCGCCGGGACCACCCCGTCCCGGACCGCGAGGATCGCCGCGATCGCGCCGACCGCACCGGCGGCGCCGAACAGGTGACCCGTCATCGACTTGGTCGCCGTCACCGCCGGGTGCCCGCCCACCGCCTCGGTGACCGACCGCGCCTCCACCAGGTCCCCCGAAGGCGTGGAGGTGGCATGGGCGTGGACGTGCGCGATGTCCGAGGGGGCGAGCCCGGCGGCGGCCAGGGCCATCCGCATGGCCCGTACCTGGCCCTCCGCGTGAGCGGCCGTGATGTGGTACGCGTCGGAGGTCACCCCGGCCCCGGCCAGCGTCGCGTGGACCCTCGCCCCGCGCGCCGCCGCGAAGGCGGCCCGCTCCAGGACGACCACGCCCGCGCCCTCGCCGATGACGAACCCGTCCCGGCCGGTGTCGAAGGGCCGGGAGGCCGCCGCAGGGTCGTCGTTGCGCGTGGAGTGGGCCTTGGCCTGAGCGAATCCGGCCAGCGGCAGCGGATGGATGCACGCCTCCGTACCCCCGGCGACCACGACGTCGGCCCGGCCGAGGCGGATCAGGTCCAGGCCCAGCGCGATCGCCTCCGCGCCGGAGGCACAGGCGCTGACCGGGGTGTGCGCGCCGCCGCGAGCACCGAGGTCGATGCTCACCCAGGCGGCCGGACCGTTCGCCATCAGCATCGGCACGGTGTGCGGGGACACCTTCCGTACGCCCGAGGCCTCCAATACGTCGTCCTGCCCGAGCAGGGTCAGCGCCCCGCCCGTCCCGGTCCCGATGACCACGGCGAGCCGCTCCGGCTCCACCTCCGGCCGCCCGGCTGCGGCCCATGCCTCCCGCGCGGCGACCAGCGCCAGCTGCTCGCACCGGTCCATCCGCCGGGCCTGCACCCGGTCCAGCACCTCACCCGGTTCCTGCCGCACCCGTCCCGCGATCCGCACGGGCAGCGCGCCGGCCCACTCCTCCTCGATGGCCCGGATGCCGTTCTCGCCGCGCAGCATCGCCCGCCACGTCGTCTCCACGTCCCCGCCGAGCGGGGTGGTGGCCCCGAGCCCGGTGACGGACACACCTGCCTGGTCAGCGCTCATGACTCATCCCCTTGTGGTCTTCTCACAGTTGGTCGGACTGCTGTCTCTCCCACAGTGGCAAGCGGGGACTGGATACAAGGGCAAGATGATCAACGGATTCGACATCCGGAGTTTGTAGGGTCACGCCATGGCGGTCCGTCAGTCGACCAGTACCGCCCCGACCCACGCGCCCATCACCATCAGGCACGCGAGCAGCTCCACCAGCACGCTCGTCCCCACCGCCCGCATCACCGCCCGCACCGAGGCCCAGGCCTCGCCGTGCGTTCCCAGCCGCAGCCGCTCGCACAGGTAGATGCCGCCCACGAACCCCGGAACCGCCCCCAGCACCGGCACCACCACGAACCCGAGCAGCGCGCCCGCGCCCGCGTACACGGCCATCCGGCGGGTGACCCCCACCCCCCGCAGCCGCCGCGGCGGAAGCTGCCACTCGATCACCTGGACCACCAGCAGCAGCGCCGTCGTCGAGACCAGCAGGGACCAGGCCGGCGCCGAGCGCTCGTGCAGCGCCCACCACAGCACGCCCGCCCACACCAGCCAGGTCCCCGGAACGCCCGGGACCAGCACCCCGACCACCCCGAGCAGCAGCACCAGCCCCACCAGGAGCAGCTGAGGCAGATCCATGCGCTCAGCCTGACCGACCAGGGCCTATCGGGCCACCCAGCCCCTTTCGTACGCATGCCAGCCCAGCTGGAGCCGGGTCGTGACCCCGGACAGCTCCATCAGCCCCTTGACCCGCCGCTGCACCGTCCGCAGCCCCAGCTCCAGGTGCTTCGCCACGCTCGCGTCCGTCATGCCGGCCAGCAGCAGCGTCAGGATCTCCAGGTCCGTGGTGTCGGGCACGCCCTCGGACACCTCCGCCCCGTCGTCCCCCAGCCGCAGCGGCAGCGCCTCCCGCCACACCGCCTCGAACAGCCCCGTCAGGGACTCCAGCAGCCCCGACGCGTGCACCACCAGCGCCGCCGGCTCCGCCCCGGGCCCCGTCAGCGGTACGAGCGCGAGCGACCTGTCCGCGATCACCAGCCTGGTCGGGACCTGCGCCGTCACCCGGACCCCCTCGCCCCGCGCGAGCGCCGTCGACACCTCCCGGATGCCGGTCGGCAGGGTCAGTACGTCCCGCTCGATCACCACCCGGTACTCGACGCCCCGTGCGGCAGCCTGCTCCTCCGCCTCGTTGTCCATCCCCGTCACCACCTGGGGCCGGCTGCTGACCAGGGCGCACACCTCCTCGACCGCGCCCACCTGGAGCTGGTGGAAGCGGTGCGCCACCGCGCTCGCCCCCGTCACCACCTCCACCAGGTCGTGCACCGACGGCTCGGACGCCTCCGCCCGGTACTCCTGCGCCAGCAGCGCCGCCGCCAGCTCGGCCTGCTCCAGCTCGTGACGCTGCTGCGTCAGCAGCGCCCCCAGCGCCACCCCCGGCGGGGCCGCCACCCAGCGCCCCGGCCGGGCCGAGGACTGCGCCGCCAGCCCGTGCCGCTCCAGGTGCCGCAGCGCCCGCTCGGTCTGCGGCACCGGCAGCGCCAGCCGGTGCGCCAGGTCCGGTATCTCCGCCGCCCCCAGCGCCACCAGCGCGCGGTAGGCCGACTCCTGGCCCTCGTCCAGGCCTATCGCACTCAGCAACCGGTCCACCCACCCTCTCGACGCGCCCCTGGCGGGAAGCGGCCACGGCGCAAACCCGCCGCGGACATCATCGCCGCACCACCCGGCTCTCTGCCAGGGTGACGCCACCGCAGCACCAACATCCGCCGGTCAGAAGCCACTTGAGGGAAGCTTTGCCCTGCGATGTAGCAATTGGCCGGAATTGACCTGGGGAGAGCGATGCGCCCGATATCGCGCACGGCACTGGGAGCGGCCGGCGCGGCCGTCCTGGCCGTCACCGCCGTCGGCCCGTCGGCGGCACAGCCGATCGACGGAGCGCCTGGAGGAGCGGGGAAGAGACCGATCGCGGGGAGCGGGGCGGCCGGAAAGCAGCCCGCGGCCCCCGTCACGGTCACCCTGGTCACCGGCGACCGGATCCTGGTGTCCAGCGACCCCGCCGGCCGCACCGCCGCCACCGCGATGCCGCGCGAGGACGGCTCGCAGCCGCTCGTGCAGACCCGCCAGAGCGGCAAGGACCTGTACGTCTACCCCGAGGGCGCGGTCAAGGCCCTCGCCGCCGGCACGGTCGACCAGGAGCTGTTCAACGTCACCGGCCTGATCCGGCAGGGCTACGACGACGCGCACGCCGAAAAGCTCCCGCTCATCGCCGTCTACGACGGCTCCGTCAACCCGGCGCGCAGCGCACCGCCCACCCCGCGCGGCGCCGAGCGCTCCCTCGTCCTCGGCTCCATCGGCGCCGTCGCCCTCGCCGCCGACAAACAGCAGTCCGCAGCCTTCTGGGCGGACGTCACCGACACCCGCTCCCGCGCCGCCGGCGGGCTGAAGAAGCTGTGGCTCGACGGCAAGGTCCAGGCGAACCTGGAGCGGTCCACCAAGCAGGTGGGCGCCACCGCCGCCTGGGCCGCCGGGTACGACGGCAAGGGCACCAAGGTCGCCGTCCTCGACACCGGCACCGACCTCGAGCACCCCGACCTCAAGGGCCGCGTCGCCGCGTCGAAGAACTTCACCGACTCCGACACCGACGCCGACCGCCAGGGCCACGGCACCCACACCATCTCCACCGTCGGCGGCTCCGGAGCCGAGAGCGGCGGCGCCAAGAAGGGCGTCGCGCCGGGCACCGAACTGCTCAGCGGCAAGGTCCTGAACGACGCGGGCCACGGCCTCGACTCGTGGATCATCGCGGGCATGGAGTGGGCCGTCGAGAGCAAGGCCGACGTGGTCTCCATGAGCCTCGGCGACCCCTCCCGGACGGCCTGCGACGACCCCATGTCGGCCGCCGCCGAGCGGCTCGCGCAGAGCAGCGGCACCCTCTTCGTGATCGCCGCCGGCAACTCCGGACCCGGCAACAACACCGTCTCCTCTCCCGGTTGCGCGCCCGGCGTGCTGACCGTCGGCGCCGTCGACCGCGACGACACCACGGCCCCCTTCTCCAGCCGCGGCCCCGCCGGGCCCCAGCACACCCTCAAGCCCGAGATCGCCGCCCCCGGCGTCGGGATCTCCGCCGCGGCCATGGGCGGGCGCGGGGTGTACGCGTACCAGTCCATGTCCGGCACCTCGATGGCCACCCCGCACGTCGCGGGCGCCGCCGCCATCGTCAAGCAGCGCCACCCCGACTGGACCGCCCAGCAGGTCAAGGCCGCCCTCGTCGGCTCCGCGAACTCCGGCGTCCCCGGGGACGTACGCCAGACCGGCGGCGGCCGCCTCGACGTCAAGGCGGCCGTCGACACCGCCGTGACGAGCGCCCCAGCCGTCCAGGGCGGCACGTACAACTGGCCGCAGGACCGCAGCGACCGGACGAGCGTCGAGATCCCGTACACCAACGGCGCCACCCGGACCGTCACCCTGGACCTCGCCGTCGAGAAGGTCACCGGCAACGACGGCTCGGCCGTCCGCAGCCGGATCGCGGGCCTGGACCGCCGTACGGTGACCGTCCCGGCCGGCGCCACCGTCAAGGTGCCGCTCGCCCTCGACCCCTCCGCCCGGTTGGAGCGCTCCCAGTACGGGGACGTCACCGGGCGCGTCGTCGCCACCGCGGACGGCGTCCACGTCTCCACGCCCTTCTCGCTGTACGTGGAGCCGGAGACCGTCACCCTGCGGGTCAAGCTGATCGACCGCGCGGGCAAGCCGGCCGCCGGCCCCTCCTCCCTGGACGTCATCGGCACCGACGACGCCGGCGGGGAGCGCCGCTTCAACGACGGCGCCGTGGACCAGGTCTACCGGGTGCGCCCGGGCTCGTACTTCCTCTCCGGCTTCGTCGGCACGCTCGACGCCGGAGACGGAGCCGCGCTGTACGACTCCCTCACCTACCTGGGCCGCCCCCAGGTGGAGGTCAAGAAGGACACCGTGATCGTGCTGGACGCCCGCAAGGCGGCCCGGCTCTCGATCGCCACCGACCGGCCCACCGAGGCCCGCAACACCACCCTCGCGTTCTCCCGGTACTGGGACGAGTCCTGGCTGCACGCCGGCACGGCGATGGGCGGACGCACCATCCGCGGCTACTACGCCTCGGTCGAAGGCCGGGCCCGCGAGGGCGAGTTCGAGTTCGGGAGCTACTGGCGCGCGGCCGCGCCGCTGATCTCCGAGCTGAAGGCCGTAGGCGGCCCGGCGCTGCACCCGATCACCGCCTCCACCGGCAGCGACAACCTCGACGGAACGGGCAGTGCGCCGCTGGTCGACGCGGGTGCCGGTACTCCTGAGGAACTCGCCGCGGCCGGCGCCAAGGGCGCGATCGTCCTGGTCGAGGCGGAGGACGGCGCGCTGTACGAGGTCGCGGACCACGCGAAGGCGGCCGGGGCCGAGGCCGTCCTCGCCCACCGCGACGCCCCCGGCCGCTGGGTCGGCTTCACCGGCTACGCGGGCGGCTCACTCCCGGCGCTGACCATCGAGCGGGCCGAGGCGAAGGCGCTGCTCGCGCGGCTCGCGGCCGGCAAGGTCACGCTGAGCTGGAAGGGCAGCGCGAAGAGCCCGTACGTCTACAACCTGGCGCAGGTGGAGAACGGCCCGGTGCAGGGGGACCGGACCTACCGGGTGCGCGACCGCGACCTCGGCTCCGCCGAGTCGACGTACCACTCGATGGGCGTCTCCGCCGACTTCGTCGACCTGACCGGCGCCTACCGGCCGCTCGGCAACGCCGTGTACTTCGGCGGCCTGGACACCGTGGCCGTCCCGGGCAAGCGCACCGAGTTCTACTCCGCCGGGGTCACGGCCTGGGACCACATGGTCTCCAGCAGCTTCCCGTGGGGCGAGTTCATGACCGACCGGCAGCGTACGTACGCCAAGGGCGGCAAGCGCAGCGAGAGCTGGTACGACGGGGTCGTCGGCCCGGTCGCCGGCCGCGACCTCGCGGGCCGGCCGCAGCTGGCCGCCGAGCGGCAGGGCAACCTGATCGGCTTCGCCTCCGCGATGTGGGGGGACACGGGGCACTTCGCACAGCCGGGCTCCTTCGGAGACGTCGGCGGGCTGGTCCTCAAGCGGAACGGCGAGCAGATCGGCGACAGCTGGTACCCGTCGGGGGTCTTCGAGGTCCCGGCGGAGGAGGCCACGTACGAACTGACGCAGCAGATAGAGAAGTTCGGCCAGCCGGCGCGCACGTGGCAGCGCTCGCAGGCGGTGGCGACGACGTGGACCTTCCGGTCGAAGCAGGACCCGGCCCGGTACTCGCAGGCCATCCCGATCCTGTTCCCGTCGATCTCGATCCCGGCGGACGGACTGAAGACGCTGCCGGCGGCGGACGGGCAGACGATCGGGCTGACCGCGACGGGGCACGCCGGGTACGTGCCGGGCGCGCTGAAGTCGGTGGAGCTGTCGTACTCGTACGACGGTGAGCACTGGACCCGGGCGGCTGTCGCCGAGCGGGACGGCCGGTGGTCGGCGGTCGTGAACCACGCGGGGGCCGAGGCCGGCCGGCAGGTGACGCTGAAGGTGGAGCTCACCGACACGAACGGCGCCGCCGTCACCCAGACGGTCGCGCGGGCGTACGACATCCGGTAGGTCGTACGAGAGATACGGAAGGGGTCCACCGGGCGGCGGCCCGGTGGACCCCTTTTCGCGTATTCGGCGTTTTCTGCCGCTCTGGGGGGCCAAGAATGGGCCCATGAGTCAGCAGGGCGCGGACGACTGGTGGCAGAAGCTGTACGAGGACCCGGACGCGGGACCGGTCCCGGACCCGGGGGACACGCTGGAGAGCCGTTTCCACTCGGCGTCGGCAGTGACGTCCCCACCGGACCCGGCCCTACCGGCCCCACGACCGGCTCCGCCCGCACCCCCGGGGCCCCCGCCGGGCGCGCCGCCGCCGGGACCGCCGTCAGGTGCTGTGCCGCCGGGACCGCCGGCGGGGACCGCGCCCTCAGGGTCCGTGCGCCCCGGGCAGCCGCGGCACGCCGCGCCGCCGGGGCGGCCGCCAGGCGCTGCTGCGCCGTGGGGTGCTGAGCCGCCCGTGCTGCCGTCGGGGCCCGTGCCACCCGGGCCGCCGTCGGGTGCCGTGCCGCCGGGACCGCCGCCAGGGGGTGCGCAGCCCGGGCCGCCGCCGCAGGCCGTGCCACCCGTGCCACCCGTGCCACCCGTGCCGCCTCGGGGCGCCGAGCCGCCCGGAGCGCCCCCGGGACCGCCGCCGGGGGCTGCGCCGAACGGTCCGCCACCGGGGAATGCGGCGCCGGGGGCGCCCCCGCATGCCGTGCTGCCGGGGCCTCGGCGGGAGGCCGCGCCGGAGCCGCCGCCGCCCCGGGACCCCCGGGAACCCGGCACGACCGGATACGGCCTGGGCAGTGTGACCGTGCCGCCGGCGCTCCCGGAGGAGCCGCCCGAACTGCCGGTCTGGCGCTGGGGCGTCCCCCGCGACACCCCGCCCGAGCCGCCGTCCGAGCCGCCGTCCGCCGCCCCCGAGACCGCCCCCGAGCAGGGCGCGGGCTCCTGGCCCGTCCCCTGGCCGGAGTCCGGCCCCGGACCCGACGCGGGTACGGGGCCCTGGCCTGGACCTGGATCCGGGGCGGGACCGTGGGCCGATGCGGACGGGGCTTCCTCGCCCGGGGCGGGCACCTGGCCCGACACCGGCTCCGGTACGGGGGCCGAGCCCGGGACGGGCGGGGCCCCCGGCACCCGGCCGGTGGCCGGGGACGGCACGGGCCGCCCGCCCGAGGCCCGGGCCGACGCCCACTCCGGCCCGGGCGAGCCCGGCTCGGGTTCCGGTCCCGGTCTCCTGCCCCGGGCCCGTTCCGGTGCCGAGCCCGGCTCCTGGTCGGGCCCGGCGGCCGGGACGGGGCACCGTCCCGCCGCTGCGCAGCGCGGGCCCGGCCCCGGCACCGGGTCCGACCCGGGAACCCGGCCCGCCGCCGAGCCGCCGACCGGTCCCGGAGCCCAGCCCTGGGCAGGTTCCCCGTGGTCCGGTGCGCAGGCTCCGGCCGACGCTGAACGCCACCCAGGGACAGGCCCCGGAGCCGGACCGGGTTCCTGGTCGGACGCCGGCGCCGGTACCGGTCCCGACTCGTCGGCCGGTCCCGGAGCTCAACCGTGGGCCGGTTCCCGTGCCGATGCCGATGCCGATGCCGATGCGGATCCGCGGTCTGGTGCGGAACCTCCGGCCGGTTCCGGTTCCGGTTCCGGTTCCGGCCCCGGGGCGCGGACCCGAACCAGGGGGGGGGCGTGGTCCGTGGACGGGGGGGGCGCGGGGCGCGGCGCCACCCGTGGCGGGAACAGGAAGGGGTACCTTAC
>NZ_JBVIGX010000051.1:5020-13118 GCF_055570595.1 Streptomyces sp. NPDC031132 | reverse complement strand
CCTCCTCTTGTCGCAGCGCCTCCGCACCCGATGACTTTTTTGTCGGCGCCACCCTCCTGGCCCTTCCCTCCTCTTCTTCCCTTCCCCCCCCCCCCCCCCCCCCCGCAACCCGGGGGAGCGGCGTGGCCCGGGGCCGGGGAGGCCGCGGAGCTCGGCGCCGCCGGTGCCGGGCCCGGCGAGGGGCCCGTGCCTGTGGCCCGGCCCGGTGCCGGCGCGGAGGCCGTCGGCGAGTCCTGGTCCGGCGCCAGTGCCGTGCTCGACGGCGGGCCGCCGGCCGAGCCCCCCGGCGGGGAGCGGCCGCTGGTGGGGTATCTCGGGGACCGGGCGCCCACCTACGCCGCCGAGCCCGGGGCGCTGCCCCTCGCCGATCCGGGGGCGCTCGACGAGCTCGTGCCCGACACCGTCCTCGAGGGGGCCCGGCACGGGACGTACACCCTGCGCGCCACCTCCGTGCGCGGGGACTCCGCCCGGTTCCGCGGCGAGGCCCGGCGGGACTTCCTGCTGACCGCCCGCTTCGGCACCGGCGACGACGCCCTCGTCCTCGTGGCCCTGGCCGGCGGTGACCGGGCCGCCCCCGGGGCCGCCGAGGCCGCCGTCGAGCTGTGCCGCTGGATGGCGTCGGCCGTGGGCCGGAGCCGGGAGCGGCTGGCCGACGACATCCGCGCCGGCCGGCGTGACGCCCTGCGCTCGGGGCTCCAGCGGCTCACCGACCGCGGCTACGGCCGCCTGCGGGCGCACGCCGCCGAGCTCGGGCTCCCGGAGGACGCGTACACCGCAGGGCTACGCGTGCTCCTGCTCCCCATCGACCCCGAGTGCAAGACCCGGGTCTGCTTCGGCGCGGGCTCCGGCGGCCTGTTCCGGCTCCGGGCCGGGGCGTGGGAGGACCTGGAGCCGGAACCGAAGCCGGAGCCGGAGTCGGACTCGGCCGAGACCGCCGGGGACGGGTTCCGGTTCCGGGCCGCCGTGGCCCGGCCCGGCGACACCCTGCTGCTCTGCTCCGGCGGGCTCGCGGACCCCATGCGCGAGGAGGGCCTCCTTTCGGCCGAACTCGCGGCCCGCTGGGCCGACCCGGAGCCCCCCGGCCTCGCGGCCTTCCTCGCTGACACCCAGCTCCGCCTCAAGGGCTACGCCGACGACCGGACGGCCGCCGCGGTCTGGGAGGCGTAACGGGTTCCTGGACATCCTCCTACGCGCCGGCGTGCGCCGGATGTACGGCGTCGTCGGCGACAGCCCGAACCCGGCCGCCGACGCCCTCCGGCCGCGCGGCAAGGAGTGGATCCAGTACGACAATCCTTGGTGACGTACGTGTCCCGGTGTAACCGTGCTGTTGCAGCACGCTCGCGCGGGAGCGCCCCGCAGAGCGTGGCTGCGGGGCGCCTTGGGGGGTGGGGGTTAGTCGATCTGCTCCCCGTTGTACGTACCGCCCTTGCAGACGTTGTCCGTCAGATCGGGCGTTCCGCCGCCCTGCTTGCACTGAGAAGGGGTGACGTAGGAAGGGGCACCCTGTGCGGTGGCGGCCTGTGCGGTGGCTACACCGCTGAGGCCGAGTCCGGCGAGGGCCGCCGTGGCCATGACGGCGGCGAGGATTCGTCGACTGCGCATGTGGTTCGCCTTTCACGGATTGCCGCGGTTGGGGCACTCACCAGCGTGATCTTCACCCATGTGGGTGGCTCGTCTTGTTACGCCGTTCGGGTGACGGGCCTGTGGGGAGTGGGCCACTGGCGGCGGTCGTAGGCCGCTCCTCTCAGACGCAGGTGTCCCGAGTGCGACAAAGTGGTACGACGTCGGCATGAGCGGGCTGCTCGGCCACGGCGCCGCCTACGGGGCCACGCTCGCAGGGGGACCTCGCGTCCGGGGAGACGTACGGGAGACCCTGCGCGCCCTGAACACCCGGGTGCATGTGCAACCTGGGCGCGGCGCGCTATCTTTCCCCGAACGGCAAGCGGCGCATCATCGGCTCCTTCAGCCACGGCTCCACGGCCAAGGCCCTCCCGCAGGCCGTAGGCGCACCGTTCACGGACCGCGGCCGTCAAGGGGTGTCGACGGCGAGCGACGGCGGTTCCTCGATGCCGATGGGAGATTTCCTCACCCTGGTGCAGTACGACCTGCCCGTCAAAGTGGTCCTCTTCGACAACTCATCAGCCGGGACGGTCGCGTTGGAGATGCCGGTTTCCGGCCTGCCCTCGTACGGAACGGCCCGTCACAAACCGGATTTCGCGCCGAGCGCACGCGCAGCGGGCGCCTTCGGGTCCGCGTGGAGAAGCCCGAGCAGCTCACCGGGGCTCTGAAGGATGTCTTCCGCCACAAGGGGCCCGCGTCGGTGGACGTGGTGACCGATCCCGACGCCTTGTCCGTTCCGCCCAGGATCAGCGCCGAGAGGGTGACCGGTTCTGCACTTTCGGACGGCAAGATCGTGCTGGACGGAGGGAGGGGCCGGGTGATCCGGATGGCTCGATCCCACCTGCGCAACGTGCCGCGCCCGTAAGCCCGCAGGAGTGCGGATTGCCCCGGCGGGCATGCATCCCGTAGACCAGTTCGAGATCCATGGGACACGGGGGAGGTACATCGCCGTGCGGGTGGGGGCGAAGACAGGGAAGCAGTGGAGGAGAGGGCGGCCCGTACCGCGTGAACCGTCCGTCGAGGGCGGGGGAGCGGTGGACGCGCTGGAGATCACCCGAAGCGTACGCCGGGCGGATCTCAAGGCCGTGGGCGAAGTGCGCCGGGCGTTACGGGAGTTGATGCGCCATCGGTGCGCGGCCGACGCCGCGGAGGTGGCGGAGCTGCTCATCACCGAGCTCGTCACCAATGCCCTCGTCCACACCGACCAGGGCGCGGAGGTGTCCGCGCGGCTCGCCGCGGACCGGCTGAGGGTGGAGGTCCGGGACTACGCCTCGCGCCGGCCCCGGCCGTACGTACCGACCGCCGACGACGGTACGCACGGCCGGGGGCTGGTGCTGGTGCAGGCCCTCGCCGACGCCTGGGGCGTGGACGCGCCGGTGCAGGCCGGCGGCAAGGTGGTGTGGTTCGAGCTGGACGGCGCCCTCGCGATGTACGACGGGGCGTAGCGGCGTACGGCGGGACGCACGGCGGAGGGCCCGCCTGACCGGCGGGCCCTCCGAGGTCCTGAGCGGGTGCAGCCTCAGCCGAACTGCTGCTCCAGGTCCTTGAGTTTGCGCTCGAGCGAGTCGAGGCGGGGGATGGTCTGGGTGTCGTCCTCGGCGGTGAGGTCCACCGTCCGGGGGCCGGTCACCTCAGCGGTCTCGGTCCGGTGCACGGCCTGCAGGGAGGGCCGGCGGCGCGGTGCGGGCAGCTGTCCCGTTTCCGCTATGGCCGGCTCCGCGCCGACCGGCGCGGAGCCCGACCCGGGGGCCAGCCCCGGCACGTCGACCTGGCGGGCGCGGGATCGCCCGAACGCCCGGTTCTGCCGGCCCAGGGCCTTGATGCGGGCCCGGTCCAGCCGGTTCTCGTTGCGCCTGCGGTGGCGGTCCTGCTCCCGCTCGCGCTTGTCCTCGCGCACCTCGTCGACGGCCTCGTCGAGGGTGCGGACCCCCTCCAGCAGCATGAGCGACCAGGCGCCGAAGGTCTCCCGGGGGGCCCGCAGCCAGCGGACCATCCGGATCTGCGGCAACGGCCGCGGAATCAGGCCCTGTTCGCGCAGCGCCGCCCGGCGGGTCTGCTTGAGGGCGCGGTCGAAGAGGACGGCCGCCGAGAGCGACATCCCGGCGAAGAACTGCGGGGCACCGTCGTGGCCCATGCCGCGCGGCGCGTGCACCCAGTTGAACCAGGCGGCCGCGCCCGCGAACAGCCAGACCAGCATGCGGGAGCCGAGGGCCGCGTCACCGTGGCTCGCCTCGCGGACGGCGAGCACCGAGCAGAACATGGCGGCGCCGTCGAGGCCGAAGGGGACCAGGTACTCCCAGCCCCCGGAGAGGTTCAGGTTCTGCCGGCCGAAGCCGACCAGTCCGTGGAAGGAGAGCGCGGCGGCCACCGCCGCGCAGCAGAACAGCAGGACGTAGGAGGCGGTTCCGTAGACGGCTTCCTTGCGCCGCCGCCGCTCTTCGCTGCGCTCCCAGGTGTCGTCGGCCGCGGCCTTGTCGCCCTCCCGCTTGCCCCGGGCCAGTACCGCAACTGCCGCAAGTACGCCCAGGATCAGCAGGCTGCCGGGCAGCAGCCAGTCCAGCGATATGTCGGTCAGTCTCATGCGGATGTCCCTTGCCTCTGCCTCGCGTATGCGGCCTTCCGGGAGCCATGGTGACGCAGGAGATCGGCCCGGCATGCGGGTTTCGGGGCAAGTGGACGCCATCGGGGGGTGGGGCCCGCCGGATAGGGTGTTGTAGCTCGAACTGCCGCTCGTAAGGCCCGAGTTGTGTTCGATTATGGTCAGCCGGACGAGTGGGTTCAGATGTCAGGCGGCAGCCGTGAGGCGGACGATGCGGTCCGCGTCGCACGTACGGGGGCAGGTGGTGCAGGTGTCCTCGGGCCGGATCGTGTAGAAGAGGCAGCAGCTGGCCCGGTCCCGGGTGGGCAGCGGTTCGCCGCCCGGGCCGGAGAGCATGCGGAACGCCGCGCCCGCGGTGTACGGGGCCGTCCTGCCGGGCAGCAGCGCCTCCAGCTCGGCCCGGGCCCGCCGCTCCTCGCCCACGAGCTTGCCCAGGTGCCAGACGCCCGAGACGATCTCGTCGGTCACCATGCCCCACAGGGCGCGGCGGCCGCGCCGCGTGCGGGGGCCGAAGCTCTCCAGGAGGGGCTCGAGGTGCTGGGCCACCGCAGCCCGCACCTCACCGCGCAGCGCCTCCTCGTCGGGCACGACACGGGCCCCGGGGAGGGCGGCCGCCGGATCGTCCGGCAGGCAGGCGAAGGAGTCGACGCGCACGCTCATGCGCCCCTGGGTCCGGTGGAAGGCCACCTGCTGCGCCGACAGCAGGGGCACCCGCCGGTGGAGGAACCAGGGGGCCGTGATCAGCAGGCAGGCGGGCCATGCGTACCGGTGCAGGCCGAAGGTGGCCACCACGTCGGGACGGGCCTGGCGGCCGTAGTCCCGCAGGACCTGGGCGTCGTCCCAGGCGAGGTACCCCTCCAGCTCCGCTCCGCCCGCCGCGAGCGCATCCGCACCGACCCACCCCACACCGCGAGGGGCGTTCTCGTGCGCTGCGCGCTCGGTGATCTGCAGCTTGCCGTACACCTGCGACAGGCGTGCGTACGCATCCGCCACCGGAGAGCCGGTCGGGGGCGGGGCGTCGACGGAGCTGTCGGGCATGGCGGAACCACCGATTCACGTGATCGCGATGGACGAAGGTAAGCCTTACCTTAACTGATCTCGATGCCCTGTACCAGCACTTGCCGGATCGATTCGCCTATTCTCGGAGGGCCCAGGTCGAGACCCGAGGAGGACCGAGTGCACGAAGCGGCCCACGTCGGGGTGACGGCGCTGATCCCGACGCAGAAGGTGCTGCG
The DNA here is from genome assembly GCF_055570595.1 of Streptomyces sp. NPDC031132. Classification (NCBI taxonomy): domain Bacteria; kingdom Bacillati; phylum Actinomycetota; class Actinomycetes; order Kitasatosporales; family Streptomycetaceae; genus Streptomyces; species Streptomyces sp. NPDC031132. Next base: position 7,664 of record NZ_JBVIGX010000051.1, on the reverse strand, counting down.
CCATTCGGTGCGCGGGCAGGTGCTGGACGCGCTGCGTGCCGCGCTCGTCGACGGGGAGCTGGTGCCGGGGGAGATCTACTCCGGCCCGGCCCTGGGGGAGCGCTTCGGCGTCTCCGCGACGCCCGTGCGCGAGGCGATGCAGCAGCTGGCGCTGGAGGGGGCGGTGGAATGCCTGCCGAACCGGGGCTTCCGGGTGCTGTCGCGCACGCCGCGGGCCCTGGCGGAGCTGGCGGAGGTCCGCGCGCTGCTGGAGGTGCCGGTGATGCTGCGCCTCGCCCGTACGCTCCCGGCGGAGGCCTGGTCGGCGCTGCGGCCGGCGGCGGCCGCGGCGGCCGAGGCCGCTGCGGCCGGTGACCTCCCGGGCTACGCGGACGCGGACCGGGCCTTCCACCGGGAGGTCCTCTCCCTCGGCGGGAACGAGCAGCTGGTCCAGGTCGCGGAGGACCTCCACCGCCGCTCCCAGTGGCCGCTGCCGGGCGCTCCGCGGGTCCGCAGGGCGGAGCTCGTCGCGGACGCGGCGGAGCACTCGGCCCTGCTGGAGGCCCTGATCGCAGGCGACCTTCCGCTGATCGAACCCCTGATCCGCAACCACTTCACCGGCGCCTGACCGGCCCCCGCCAGGGCCGGGGCCGTCAGGTGGCCGGGGCCGGGTGGAGCTGGTCCGCCAGCCAGGTGGGGATGCCGCCCAGGAGGTGGAACAGGCGGCGGGCCTCCGCGCGGAGGCGGGCGGCCTCCGGTTCCGGCTCGGCTTCGGCCAGGGCCGCCAGCGCCGGGGCCGTGCCGATCAGGAAGCCCAGCTCCTCCCGGATGAGCAGGGACTCCGCGAAGCCCTTGCGGGCCTCCGCCACCTCCCCGTCGCGCAGGGCCAGCGCCGCCAGGTGCCGCCAGGTGAAGGACAGGAGGAGGGTGTCCCCGTGGGCCAGGGCCCCGGCATGGGCGCGGCGGTACGCGGGCCGGGCCGACTGGGGGTCGTCCGCCAGGTGTTCCGCGACCAGGCCGCGCCGGAAGTCCAGCAGGGGCCGCGTCCGGGAGCCCGGGGACAGCAGCGCCGCCGCCCGGCCCAGCGCCGACCGGGCCTCGTCCGAGCGGTCGCGGACCCCGAGCACGGTGGCCGCGTACGCCAGCTGCCCCCGCTCGCAGGCCGCCGAGCCCCGCTCGTCGTCGTCCCGGGCGACCGCCTCCGCGACCCGCAGTGCGTCCTCGGCCTCCGCCCAGCCCTGCCCGGTGAACAGGCACCGCTCGACCAGCAGCGCGGTGCGCTGCACGGCCGCGCCGGCGTCGGGCAGGTGCGGCGTCAGCAGGGCCGCCGCGTCGGTCCAACAGCCGCGCGAGCGCAGCCGCCATATCGCCCGCTGGAGGGGGTCGTCTCCCCCGGTAGTTCCGGCACCGGACATGGCGGTATCCGCCACATTGCCCTCCCCAAAGCAACCAAGCAGCACGTCGTCGAGCCCTGGGCCGAAATGAGAGCACGGATCGGCGGCTTCGGCCAAGGGGTCGGGTGAACTCTTTCACAAAGTCCGGATGCCGCGTCAGGCATCCGCTGCCGCCCCTGGCCGGATCTGCTCAGCTCATCCGCAGTGCCAGGAAGAAGTCGAGCTTGTCCTCCAGCCGCGAGAGGTCACGCCCCGTCAACTGCTCGATTCGCCCGACCCGGTAGCGCAGCGTGTTGACGTGCAGGTGCAGTCGCGTCGCGCACCGCGTCCACGAGCCGTCGCAGTCCAGGAACGCCTCCAGCGTCGGAATGAGCTCCGCGCGGTGGCGGCGGTCGTAGTCCCGCAGCGGGTCCAGCAGGCGCGCCGTGAAGGCCCGGCGCACGTCGTCCGGGACGAACGGCAGCAGCAGGACGTGCGAGGCCAGCTCGTGGTGGCCCGCCGCGCACACCCGGCCGGGGCGCGCCGCGGCGACCCTGCGGGCGTGCCGGGCCTCCTCCAGCGCCCCGCGCAGCCCCTCCGCGGAGTGCACGGCGGCACTGACGCCCAGGGTGAGCCGGCCGTCGTCGGCGAGGCCCGCCTGCAGGGGCTCCCGTACGGCGGAGAGCAGCTCGTCGGCGTGCAGGGCGCTGTCCGGGCCGCCCCGCTCCTCGCCGGGCTCCCCGGGCAGGGCGGGCAGAGGTACGAGCGCGATGGCCTCGTCACCCGCATGGGCCACCGCGATCCGGTCCGAGGGCTCGGGCCCCGAGACGGACGGGTCGATCAGGATCTCCTCCAGCAGCGACTGGGCCACCGGGCCGCCGGGGATGTCCCCGCCGTCCCAGTCGACCCGCGCCACGACGACCTGCCAGTGCGGGGCGGTGCCCAGCCCGGGCAGCAGCACCGGGGCCGCGACCCGCAGGCGGGCGGCGATCTCGGCGGGCGCGGCGCCCGTCTGGACGAGCTCCAGCACCTCCTGGGCGAGGCGGCGGCGCACCGTACGGGCGGCGTCGCGCCGGTCCCGCTCCACGGCGATCAGCTGGGTCACGCCCTGGAGCAGGTCGAGCCGCTCGGCGGGCCAGTCGCCCGCGTCCGCCTCGACGGCCAGCAGCCAGTCCGAGAGCACGCTCTCGCGCACGTCACGCGCCCCGGGGGGGGGGGGGGGGGGGGGGGGGTGGCCTGTTGCGGGGGGGGGGGGGGGGGGGCCCCTGGCGGAGGGCGGGGGGTGTGACCCT
>NZ_JBVIGX010000051.1:0-5010 GCF_055570595.1 Streptomyces sp. NPDC031132 | reverse complement strand
ACGGTTCCCCTCAGCGACCCAAAACCCATCCAGAGCCCACCCCCCCCCCCCCCCCCCCCCCCCCGCCCCCCCCCCCCCCGCGCCCGGCTCCCCTGATCGGGAACAGGGAGTAGGTAATACCCTGGATGGAGATCCGGTGCGGGCCCCTGCGCCCGGTGCGGACCGCCGCCAGGTGCTCGCCGGCCAGCGTCGCGCAGACGCCTGGTGCCAGGGGTTCTCCCGCTCCGGCGATCTGCCGGCCCGTGGGGGACAGCACCCAGGCGCGCAGATCGAGGTCGGTGGTGAGCAGATCGAGCACCACGTCGGGACCACCGCCCGCGGGGCCCGAGGTCATCAGGCGGCGGTGCCGGTCCACGACGGCCGCGAGATCGCCCGCGCGCTCACCGGAGACCTGCCGCACCACGTACTCGGTGATCGTGGCGAATGCAACGTCTTCGTTCACAGCGAACAACGGCAGCCGGTTGCGCCGACAGGCTGAAACGAGATCATCGGGGATGTCCCCCAGCTCCGCCTCGCCGGCCGCGAGGCCGGCGACGCCCGCGCTCGCCAGGATTCGTACGAACGGCTCGGAGTCGGCTGAATTTCTTCGCCAGGCCAGGCCGGTGAGGACGAGTTCGCCCCCCGTGAGGTATCGGCTGGGATCCCTCAGGTCGGTCGTCATGACGCCGCGGACCGTCCGGTCGAGTTCGTCCTCGCCGCCCAGCAGCCGCAGCCCCAGCGCCTCGGTTTCCAGCAGTGCGCGCAGCCGCATGGTGTCGCCGCCGATCTGTCTCGAATGTTGCCGTTGGAAATCGGGCAGGTCGTTGCATCCTGCCTTTCATACGAATCTACAAGACGAGGGAGGCCGCCAGCCAACTCCTTCATGGTTTCGGTGACTGCACCGGGGGGACGCGCGGCTTGTGTACTGGCTCCACACCGCGTTAACAGCACGTGAACGACCAGTCGAGGGCCTCATGGCCTCCTGGCTTGAAGTGAACGACACGATGAAGAAGAAGAGAGCCGCACATGGACTTCCTTCGCCCCGCCAGCTGGGAGGAGGCGCTCGCCGCTAAGGCCGAGTTCCCCACAGCTGTGCCGATTGCGGGTGGCACCGACATCATGGTCGAGATCAACTTCGACCACCGCCGTCCGGAGTACCTCCTTGACCTCAACCGCATCGGACTGCTGCGGGAGTGGGAGGTAGGCGAGGAGGTCACCAAGCTGGGCGCCTCCGTCCCGTACACCCAGATCATGGAGAACCTGCGCGGCACGCTGCCGGGTCTCGCGCTCGCCTCGCACACGGTCGCGTCCCCCCAGATCCGCAACCGCGGCGGCGTCGGCGGCAACCTCGGTTGCGCCTCGCCCGCCGGTGACTCCCACCCCGCCCTCCTCGCCGCCGACTGCGCGGTCGAGGTCGAGTCCGTACGCGGCTCGCGCCTGATCCCGATCGACGAGTTCTACACCGGCGTCAAGCGCAACGCGCTCGCCGCCGACGAGCTCATCAAGTCGGTGCACATCAAGAACGCCACGGGCCCGCAGCAGTACTCCAAGGTCGGCACCCGCAACGCGATGGTCATCGCGGTCTGCGGCTTCGGCCTCGCGCTGCACACCGACACCCGCACCGTGCGTACGGGCATCGCCTCGGCCGCCCCGACCCCGATCCGGGCCAAGGCCGCCGAGGAGTTCCTGAACGCCGCGCTCGAAGAGGGCGGTTTCTGGGAGTCCGGCAAGGTCATCACCCCGTCGATCGCCAAGCAGTTCGGTGAGCTCGCCTCCGGCGCGTGCAACCCGATCGACGACGTCCGTGGCACGGCGAAGTACCGCCGTCACGCGGTCGGCATCCTGGCTCGCCGCCAGCTGGTCTGGACGTGGGAGCAGTACCGCGGCAACGGCCGCTCGCTTGAAGGGGCTGCGTAACCATGCGCGTCAATTTCACTGTCAACGGTCGTCAGCAGGAAGCCGACGACGTGTGGGAGGGCGAGTCCCTCCTCTACGTGCTGCGTGAGCGCCTGGGCCTGCCCGGCTCCAAGAACGCGTGCGAGCAGGGCGAGTGCGGTTCCTGCACCGTCCGCCTCGACGGCGTGCCGGTCTGTTCCTGTCTGGTCGCGGCCGGTCAGGTCGAGGGCCGCGACGTCGTGACCGTCGAGGGCCTGGCGGACTTCGCCAAGCAGCGCGCGGAGCACGGCCACGGCGGTGCCTGCGGCACCGGCGGCGGCTGCGGCAGCAACGGCGTCTCCACCGACGAGGCCAAGCGCTGGGCCGCCAAGCCCGGTGACTCCCAGACCGGTGAGGGCGTCGAGCTCTCCAACATCCAGCAGGCGTTCATCGACGCCGGCGCCGTCCAGTGCGGCTTCTGCACCCCGGGTCTGCTGGTCCAGGCGGACGAGCTCCTGGAGCGCAACGCCGACCCGTCCGACCAGGACATCCGTGAGGCCCTGTCCGGCAACCTCTGCCGCTGCACGGGCTACGAGAAGATCCTCGACGCGGTCCGCCTCGCGGCCGCCCGTCAGGGAGAGGCGGTCTGACCATGGCTCAGAACACCCGCACGGTACCGGCCGGCACGCCGACCAACGTCACCCAGAAGCACAACAAGGGCGGCATCGGCGAGTCCACGCTCCGCCCGGACGGCACCCTCAAGGTCACCGGTGAGTTCGCGTACTCCTCGGACATGTGGCACGAGGACATGCTGTGGGGCCAGACCCTGCGCAGCACCGTCGCCCACGCCGAGATCGTCTCCATCGACATCTCCGAGGCCCTGGCCATGCCGGGCGTCTACTCGGTGCTGACGTACGACGACCTGCCGGCCGAGATGAAGAACTACGGCCTCGAGATCCAGGACACCCCGGTTCTCGCCAACGGCCGGGTACGTCACCACGGTGAGCCGGTCGCCCTCGTGGCCGCCGACCACCCGGAGACCGCCCGTCGCGCCGCGGCCAAGATCAAGATCGACTACAAGGAGCTGCCGCTCGTCACGGACGAGGCATCCGCCCTCGCCGCCGACGCGCCGCTGATCCACGAGGGCCGCGACGACCACCACATCGGTCACGTCCCGCACCCGAACATCGTGCACCGCCAGCCGATCATCCGCGGCAACGTGGAAGAGGCCCGCAAGCGCGCCGACGTCATCGTCGAGGGCGAGTACACCTTCGGCATGCAGGACCAGGCCTTCCTCGGCCCCGAGTCCGGCCTGGCCGTGCCCTCCGAGGACGGCGGTGTCGACCTCTACGTCGCCACCCAGTGGCTGCACTCGGACCTCCAGCAGATCGCCCCGGTCCTGGGCCTCCCGCCGGAGAAGGTGCGCATGACGCTCTCGGGCGTCGGCGGTGCCTTCGGCGGCCGCGAGGACATCTCGATGCAGATCCACGCCTGCCTCCTGGCCCTGGCCACGAACAAGCCGGTCAAGATCGTCTACAACCGGTTCGAGTCCTTCTTCGGCCACGTGCACCGCCACCCGGCGAAGCTCTGGTACGAGCACGGCGCCACCAAGGACGGCAAGATCACGCACATGAAGTGCAAGATCGTCCTGGACGGCGGCGCGTACGCCTCCGCCTCCCCGGCGGTCGTCGGCAACGCCTCCTCGCTCTCCGTCGGCCCGTACGTCGTCGACGACGTCGACATCGAGGCGATCGCGCTCTACACGAACAACCCGCCCTGCGGCGCGATGCGCGGCTTCGGCGCCGTCCAGGCCTGCTTCGCCTACGAGGCCCAGATGGACAAGCTCGCGGCGAAGCTGGGCATGGACCCGGTCGAGTTCCGCCAGCTGAACGCCATGGAGATGGGCACGATCATGCCCACCGGCCAGGTCGTGGACTCCCCGGCCCCGGTCGCCGAGCTGCTGCGCCGGGTCAAGGCCCGCCCGCTGCCGCCGGAGCGCCAGTGGGAGACCGCCGGCGAGGGCGCGGACGTCCGCGCGCTGCCGGGCGGCCTCTCCAACACCACCCACGGTGAGGGCGTCGTGCGCGGCGTCGGCTACGCGGTCGGCATCAAGAACGTCGGCTTCTCCGAGGGCTTCGACGACTACTCCACCGCCCGCGTGCGGCTCGAGGTCATCAACGGCGAGCCCGTCGCGATGGTCCACACGGCCATGGCGGAGGTCGGCCAGGGCGGTGTCACCGTCCACGCGCAGATCGCCCGTACCGAGCTGGGCGTCACGCAGGTGACGATCCACCCGGCCGACACGCAGGTCGGCTCGGCCGGTTCCACGTCCGCCTCGCGGCAGACGTACATGACCGGTGGCGCCGTGAAGAACACCTGTGAGGCGGTCCGCGAGGCCCTGCTGGAGATCGGCCGTCGCAAGAACGGCTCGTACCACCCGGCCTGGGCCCACGCCGAGCTCCTCCTGGAGGGCGGCAAGGTCGTCACCGACGCCGGCGAGGTCCTCGCGGACATCGCCGACATCCTCGAGGACGAGGCGATCGACCTGGAGCTGGAGTTCCGGCACCGCCCGACCGTCGCGTTCGACCTGGTCACCGGCCAGGGCGACGGCCACGTCCAGTACACCTTCGCCGCGCACCGCGCGGTCGTCGAGGTGGACACCGAGCTCGGCCTGGTCAAGGTCGTCGAGCTGGCGACCGCCCAGGACGTCGGCAAGGCCCTGAACATGCTCTCCGTGGTCGGCCAGATCCAGGGTGGTACCACCCAGGGTCTCGGCGTGGCGGTCATGGAGGAGATCATCGTGGACCCGAAGACCGCGAAGGTGCGCAACCCCTCCTTCACGGACTACCTGATCCCGACCATCCTCGACACCCCGACCATCCCGGTCGACGTCCTGGAGCTCGCCGACCCGAACGCGCCGTACGGCCTTCGCGGTCTCGGCGAGGCCCCCACCCTGTCGTCCACCCCGGCCGTCCTCGCGGCGATCCGGGCGGCGACCGGTCTGGAGCTCAACAAGACGCCGATCCGTCCGGAAGCCCTCACCGGCACCCTCTAGGACGGCGTGGTGGGGGGGGGGGGGGGGGGGGGGGGGGGGGGGGGGGGGGGGGGGGGGGGGGGGGGGGGGGGGGGGGGGGGGGGGGGGGGGGGGGGGGGGGG
>NZ_JBVIGX010000050.1:38438-42169 GCF_055570595.1 Streptomyces sp. NPDC031132 | reverse complement strand
CCCCCCCCCCCCCCCCCCCCCCCCCCCCCCCCCCCCCCCCCCCCCCCCCCCCCCCCCCCCCCCCCCCCCCCCCCCCCCCCCCCCCCCCGCTTTCGGTGTTCGGGCGGACTCAGGCGCTCATGGCCGCGACCGCCGACTTCGGCCGCAGATCCGTCCAGTGGGTCTCGATGTAGTCGGCGCACTCCTGCCTGGTCCCTTCACCCCTCACCGGTTCCCAGCCCGACGGCTGCGGAATACGGACCGGCCAGAGGGAGTGCTGCCCCTCTTCGTTGGCCAGTACGACGTAGCGGCCTTCCGGATCCTCAAAAGGGTTGGTTGCCACGATTTCCACCTTTGCTGAAGCGATGACGCAATCGACCGGCCTGTATTTCGGGCCTCACAGTAGGGGCCGGTGGAGCCCGGTGTGGGCAGCGTGAAAGGCATATCGGCGGCACTGTCCCGCCCTGCACCCGCGGTACCGCTCCCTTCGTAAACGACATATGATCCACCAGCTGAGACAAGATCATGAGATCCGAGTCCTGGGGGGATTGCGGTGACAGGTCGTGGGGGGCCGCTGCGGTTCAACATCCTGGGGCCGTTAGAGGGGTGGGCGGACGGCGCCAAGCTCCGCCTCGGCGGCACGATCCAGGAGCGGGTGCTCGTCGCGCTGCTGCTGGAGCCGGGCAAAATGCTGCCGGTGTCGCGGTTGGTGGCGGCCGCCTGGGAGGAGGATCCCCCGGCGACGGCCGCCCATCAGGTTCGCAAAGCAGTGGCCGATATACGTCGGCGCATTCCCGACGGCAGAGAGATCGTGGTCACCGAGGGCCCCGGATACCGCGCCGTGGTGACCGACGCCCAGCTCGACCTGACCGAGTTCGGCACGTGGCTGCGCACGGCGAAGGAGGCGGCGGCCGCCAGGCGCCCCGCACAGGCCGTCGAGGCACTGCAGGCAGCCTTGGCCCTCTGGCGCGGTCCGCTCCTCTCCGGTGAGGGCGGCCCCGTCGTCAACACGGCCTCCGTCGTCCTCGAGGAGCGCCGGCTGGCGGCCGTGGAGCAGCTCTTCGACCTCCGTCTGAGCCTCGGTGAATCGGCGGAGCTCGTCGTGGACCTGCGCGGACTCGTCCACCAGCATCCGCTGCGCGAGACGCTGCGCGGCCAGCTGATGCTCGCGCTGTACCGGTCGGGCCGCCAGGCCGCCGCACTCGAGGAGTACGCCGCGGTCCGCGAGCTGCTCGCCGAGGAGCTCGGCATCGACCCGGGCCCGCAGCTCACCAGGATGTACGAGGGGATCCTGCAGGAGAGTCCTGAGCTCGCGGGCATCGAACGGCCCTCGCTCGCCGTGCTGCCGCCGACGGAGCCCGAGGAGTTCAAGGCACCTTCCACGCTCCCGCACGACCTCGCGGACTTCACCGGGCGCAACCGGGAACTGCAGGAACTCCTGCACTACGCGCAGACGGAGGACGGGCAGGCCACCCGGATCGTGGCGCTCGACGGAATGGGCGGCAGCGGGAAGACCTCGCTGGCGGTCCGCGCCGCACACCGGCTCGCCCCCGCCTACCCCGACGGCCAGATCCACATCGACCTGCGCGGATACACCCCCGGCGAGCAGCCGATCACCACCGGCGCCGCCCTCGACACCCTGCTGCAGGCACTGGGCGTCCCCGGACACCGCATCCCCGAGGACATCGTCGGGCGCGCGGCCCTGTGGCGGGCCTCCCTCATCGGCAAGCGGCTGCTGCTCCTCGTCGACAACGCGGCGGACACCGCCTCGATCCGGCCCCTGCTACCCGCCTCGCCGGGCTGCCTTGTTCTCGTCACCAGCCGGGCCCGCCTGGTGGACCTGGACGGGGCCGAGTGGATCTCCATCGACATCATGACGCCCGAGGAGAGCGCGGCCCTGGTGGCGGACACCCTCGGCGTGCGGCGGGTGGCCGCCGAACCCGTGGCCGCCGACGAGCTGGCCCGCCTGTGCGGCCACCTCCCGCTCGCCCTGCGCATCGCGACCGCGCGGCTGCGCAACCGCCCGCGCTGGACACTGGCGTACCTGGTCGACCGCCTGCAGGACGAGACCCGCAGACTGGACGAACTCAGTTCGGGCGAGCGGAGCGTCGCCGCGGCACTGCGCCTCTCCTACCAGGCCCTGGACGAGGAGTCCCGGACGGCCTTCCGGATCCTCGCGCTGCACCCCGGCGGGGACATCGACGTGCATTCGGCGGCCGCCCTGCTGGGCCTGGACACCCGCGACGCCGAGGACATCCTGGAACGACTGCTCGACGTACACCTGGTGCAGCAGCCCGAGATCGGCCTGTACGCACTGCACGACCTGGTGCGCAGCTTCGCCCAGAGCCTGCGCGGCGAGCCGACCGCACGTGCCGACGAGGACGCACTGGAGCGGCTCCTCGACTACTACCTGACGGCCACCGAGGCGGCCTGCGAGATCCTTTTCCCCGGCCGCCGCCGCCGGCCCACCGGAATCCTGGAGTCGGCGGCAGAGCTGCCCGACTTCACGTACGTCGAGCACGCCCAGGCCTGGTTCACGAGGGAGCACGCCGCACTGCTTTCCGTCGCCGCCCTGGCCGAGCGGCTCGGTCACGACCGCCACGCGGTGTGCCTGGCGCGCAACATCGTCTTCCAGCTCAACGCGCGTGGACACCTCGACGAGTTCGCGGACCTCTGCCGCCTCGCGGTCACGGCCGCCAGGCGGCTCGGCGACCTCGCCCTGCTGGGAGTGAGCCTGTCGAACCTGGGCGTCGCCTGCTGGAAACTCGGCCGGCTCGACGAAGGCGTCAAGGTGGCCGAGGAGGGCCGCGACGTGGCCGCACGCATGGGCGACCGGCACACGGAGGCGCACAGCGAGAGCACGCTCGGCCTCTACAAGAGCCTGCTGGGGCGCTTTCCCGAAGCCCTCGCCCACCTCCAGCGCGCGATCGCCTTCGAACGGGAACTCGCCTCGCCCCGAGCGGAGGCCGAGAGCCTCACCGCCCTGAGCACCCTGTACGAACAGTGGGGGAGGCACGGCGAGGCTGCCGAGGCGGCCCGGCAGGCGGTGGAGCTCGCCCGGAAGCTGGGCCGGGTGGGCATCGAGATGGTCGCGCACACCGACCGGGCCTTCGCGCACACCGGCCTGGGCGAGTACGAGGTGGCCGACCAGGCCCTGGCCCGTGCACGCGGGCTGTACGACCAGTCCATGGACCAGGGCCACGCGGCGATGGCCCTCGCACTGTCGGCCGACGTGGCCCAGCGGATGGAACGGCTCGAGCAGTCCTGCGATTTCGCGGAGCAGGCCCTGTCGCTCGTGCGGGCGGGTTCGTCACCGCTGCGCCAGGCGAAGGTCGAGAACGTGCTCGGCCGGGTCCTACAGCGGAGCCAGGAGTACGAGGCGGCGCTCGACCTGCACAGCAGCGCGTACGAGCTCGCCTCCGGAGTCGGCTACCGCATCGAGGAGGCCTACGCCCTGGCCGGGATGGCCGGAGCGGCCGCGGCCCTGGGTGCCGAGCGGGAGGCGGCCGAGTATGCGGCCTCCGCCGAGGAGCTGTTCTCCGCGATGGGCGTGGCCCGGGAGGTCCGCCGCAGCTGACGGCCCCGGGGAAAAGGAGGGGGGGGGGGGGGGGGGGGGGGGGGGGGGGGGGGTGTGTGGGGGGGGGGGGGGGGGGGGGGGGGGGGGGGGGGGCGCCCCCCCCCCCCCCCCGCGGTCATTCCGCGGCTTCCGGTTCCGTCGCACGCGGCGGGACCTCCGGAACCGGCAGCAGCAT